>JAUMWS010000107.1 GCA_030529525.1 Porphyromonas sp.
TTTTCAAGAGATAGAATCTTTAGATTTGTAAGTTGATCAATCTCATCAAGCACATTTATCATATTATTATGAAGGTACAATTCCTGCAGATTTGTAAGTTCACTAAGTCCTTTAAGCTTGACAAGTCGATTGTTGGAAAGAAACATCTTTTCCAATTCTATAAGTTTATCGAGTCCTTTAAGTTCGCTTATTTGATTATCGCTAAAAGATAATATTTTTAAATTTATAAGTTTATCAAGTCCTTTAAGTTCGCTTATTTGATTATTGCTAAAAGATAATGTTTGCAGGTTTATAAGTTTATTAAGTCCTTTAAGTTCGCTTATTTGATTATTCTCAAGAGATAGTGTGCGCAGATCTGAAAGTTTATTAAGTCCTTCAATTTCTAAGATTTGATTATTCTCAAGATATAGCTCTTTTAATTTTGTCAGCTTGTCAAGTCCTTCAAGCTTTATTATGTAATTAGAAGAAAGATCTAAAGTCATTAAAGACGGAAATAGATCCATCTTTTTAATCTCTTTTATTCCCGCTTCGCGGATACGTAAAACTATAACTTCTCCACTTTCATTCAGTTGAAAGTATTTTTTATGTGTATAATCAACCTTTAGACCTGTTCTATTCTCAAGCGTAATACCATACTTTTTTTCAAGTTCAAGGATTGAGTCCGGTTTATATGTATTGTCCATATTTAGGAGATAAAAGGAAAGATGAATTTGTAATGGAATATGGAACTAAAGGTAGTAAATAATAAGAGAAGTTAAAAACACTTTAGCAGATAAGTTTCTAATAACAAAATGGACACAAAAACAGCGTCCACAACTTTGAAAGAAGCGGACGCTGAAACATGAAGGCTTATATAGCCGGATGTCGAATTATACTACGATGAGTTATCTTCTCGGTTCCACAAGGAAATTAAAGATGATACACTCTCTTATTTCTGCTTGCGAGCAACTATCAATTCTGCTATCTGCACGGCGTTGAGAGCGGCTCCTTTCAGTATCTGATCGCTCACGCACCAGAATGTGATAGCATTCGGATTGCAAAGATCCTGGCGAATGCGTCCGACAAAGACCTCATCTTTTCCGGAAAGATCCCTTGGCATCGGATAAGATTTATTGGCAGGATCGTCCACAACAACCACTCCGGGAGCTTTGCTGAATAGCTCACGAGCTTCTTCGGGAGTCATCGGATTTTTCATCGTAACCCAGATAGACTCGGAGTGAGCACGCAAAACTGGTACTCTAACGCAAGTGGCACTGACATTCAGAGCCGGTGCGTGCATGATCTTTCGGGTTTCGTGGAACATTTTCATCTCCTCTTTGGTGTAGCCGTTATCCGTAAAGACATCGACCTGAGGGATAAGATTGTGAATAAGCGGATAGGCAAACTTCTCGGCATGAGGCGCTTCACCATTGGCTACAGCCTTGGTCTGCTCTTCCAACTCCTGCATTCCGGTAGCTCCGGCACCACTTGCAGCCTGATAGGTAGAGACGTGTACGCTCTCTATCGGATTGACTTTGTGCAGCGCATTAAGAGCCACAACCATCTGAATGGTAGTACAGTTCGGATTGGCTATTACTCCCTTGGGATGATTGAAAGCATCTTCGGGATTGACTTCGGGTACGACCAAAGGAACTTCCGGATCCATACGAAATGCACTTGAATTATCTATCATAATGGCTCCATGCTTGGTAATGGTCTCACGGAAACGCTCGGAAGTTCCGCCTCCTGCAGATGTAAATGCGATGTCTATCCCTTTGAAGTCGTCATTTTCTTTCAGTTCTTTCACCACATATTCCTTGCCGGCTACTGTATAGGTACTGCCTGCACTTCTGGCCGAACCAAAAAGAGTGAGAGATGTAAAAGGGAATGCTCTCTGTTCCAAAACCCGTATAAGCTCCTGCCCTACGGCTCCACTTGCTCCTACTATTGCTATATTCATGATATTATGTCTTTTAAATTTTTGATATTTTGCTGTGCGAAGATAATAATATTCGGTTTATTCGACCCATTTGACAGGCTGAATACCATGCTGGATAAGGTAATAATTTGCTTTACTGAACGGTTCGCTCTTCCAAAATCCGTAGTGCGCCGATAGTGGAGAAGGGTGTGCCGATTTGATGACGTAGTGCTTGGAGGTGTCTATGAACTGCTGTTTCATGCCGGCTTTGCTCCCCCACAAAATGAAGACAAGATGCTCCCGCTCTCTGCTCAATATCTCTATAACCCTGTCTGTAAATATCTCCCATCCCATCTTACTGTGAGATGCAGCTTCTCCCTGCCTTACCGTAAGAATGCTGTTGAGCAGAAAAACGCCCTCCTCAGCCCAGTGAGTGAGGTCTCCGCTCACAGGTTCCGGGACATCGAGATCCGTAGAAAGCTCCTTGAAAATATTTTTCAAAGAGGGCGGAATAGGGCTTCCGGGCGCCGTTGAAAATGCCAAACCATCTGCCACTCCGGGTGTATGGTAAGGGTCTTGCCCCAATATCACCACTTTTACCTTATGAAAAGGACAGAGGTCGAACGCTCTGAAAATATTTTTTGCTGCCGGTGCTACCGGTTCTCTACCGTATGCCGTCTTTACTTGAGAAACTATCTGCTGAAAATAGGGACTGGCAAACTCCCCTTTCAGCTTCTCTTTCCAAGATGATTCTATCTTTACATCCATAATGCTGTTATCGTTGGTCTCGTAGCTCTTTCAGATCCAAAAACATTCCTTCATTGGCTGCAAGGGTACGAGGATGGTATTCGGCTGCTTCTTTTCTTAAGCGTTCCATATCCACACTGCGTGAATAGCGTGCCGAGTAGTGCCCTATAAGCAGATGCCCCACATTGGCTGCCGAAGCAATCTTGCCTGCATCTTCCGTTGTGGAATGGTAGGTTTTGGAAGCTCTTTCCCTCATACTTTTCTCAAAAGTCGCCTCATGGTAAAGCAGATCTACCCCTTGTATATGTGGAACAATAGCAGGGAAATACGCCGTATCCGAGATATAGGCATAGCTGTAAGGCTCTCTGGAAGGACGAGTAAGACGGGAATTGGGAACAACTATCCCCTCCGGAGTGATGAAGTCTGCCCCTGCTTTTATTCTGTTGAACCAATGGACCGGAACACCGTAAAAGTCTGCAGACGCTCTGTCAAGGGCTTTAAGCAGAGGTTTTTCTCTGAACAGATAACCCACGGTAGGTAGTCTGTGTTTCAGCGGGATAGCCTCCACAGTAATGCTTTTATCTTCAAAAACAACCGTGGGATCGCCTTTATGCTCTATCTCATGGACGTGAAAACGAAGCTCTTCCTCGGCACAGAAAGTGCGCACAATATAGTCCACAAAATCGGCTATACCTTTTGGTCCATAGATGTGCATAGGGAATATAAGCTTCTGTAAAGCCATTGTACTGAGAAGTCCGGGCAGTCCGAGACAATGATCTCCATGCATATGGGAGATGAAGATACGGTGCAGAGACGAAAACGGGACTCTGTACTTCAGAAGCTGTATCTGAGTTCCCTCCCCGCAATCGACCAGAAAACACTTGTCCCGCAAGCGCACCATCTGAGCGCTTGGAGAGTGCGACAAAGAAGGCTTGGCAGAGCCACAGCCTAAGATGTGCACACACATGCCATCTCCCGTATAGTTCGATGTACTCTTCTTACAAGACATTAAAGGGTGAAGATAAAGAATGGAACGACCGTCCGAAAAGATTTTTGTATCCGCTCTTCGGAATAACAAAAATAGCGAAAAAGCACCACTTTACATTCCGGTAGAAACAACAAAGGGCTGTGTCAGGATTCTCTGTTTCCCGACACAGCCCTTTGGTCAATACCCAATATTATATCACTTGAATGTTTTCTTCCGAAAGAGGAAGATCTGCCATTGGAGTGATCAATTTATACCCCTTACCATGGATGTTGATAATCTCAACATTAGGATCATCTTTCAACAGTTTACGAAGTTTCGTAATATACACGTCCATACTTCTTGCATTGAAATATGTATCCTCGTTCCAGATGATATTCAAAGCGTAATTTCTTTCCAATACATCGTTGGCATGGCTGCAAAGAAGAGTGAGAAGCTCTGTCTCCTTTGTAGTAAGCTTTGTAGCCTTGTTTCCGATAGAGAGGATTTGCTTTTGTGTATCGAACAAGAACTCTCCGATCTTGTAGAAAGGCGTCTCTTTGATCTTCTTTCCTTTCACACGGCGAAGCACTGCCTCTATACGCATAACCAGCTCTTCCATACTGAATGGCTTGGCAAGATAGTCATCGGCACCAAGTTTGAACCCTTCCAAAACATCTTCCTTCATGTTCTTTGCTGTGAGGAAAATGATAGGCAGATCCGGATTGATGTTACGGATATCTTGTGCCAATGTAAAGCCATCCTTCTTAGGCATCATAACGTCCAGTACGCAGATATCATACTCTGTAGGGTTTTGGACTATCTCATTATAGCCTGCCTCTCCGTCCGGAAACAGAGTAGCTTTGTAACCTTTTGCTTCAAGATATTCTCTCAGTAGCAAACCCAAGTTTTCGTCATCTTCACAGAAGAAGATTCTAATTCTCTCATCTAAGTTCATAGTATAAATGTTTTAAAGGGTTATGTAATATTCTATTTTTAGCTTGTTATGTTTTACGAATCTCTACTCCTCCTTTATAAGAGGGAGATAGATAGAAAATTTTGTCCATTGACCGGGTTCGCTTTCCGCCTTGATACTTCCGTTCATCTGCCTTATGACATTTGCCACATAAGAGAGTCCCAATCCATACCCTTTGACATTGTGAACATTTCCTGTGGGGA
>JAUMWS010000108.1 GCA_030529525.1 Porphyromonas sp.
GACCATCGTTGGATGATCTCTCGCTTATAAACGCTTTTTAAGGGATGACTAAGTAGGCACTTTAGAAAAAGGGTTATGTTTACAGAGAAACTTAATAGGTTCTCTTAAAAAAGTCCCATAGTTACCCTCGGGTAACTATGGGACTTTTAGATAAACGTTTTTACTTTGCTTAGTGAGCCAGATATGCTTGAGTCAGATAATCGTGCATTCCTTTGGCAGCATTTCGTCCATCTCCCATGGCAAGAATAACTGTAGCCCCACCTCGGACAATATCTCCACCTGCAAAGATATCGGGAATATCTGCCTGGTTACTTTCGTTCACAACGATGGTGCCATATTTGGAAATTGTCAATCCCTGAATACTTCTCGGAATGAGAGGATTCGGGGAAACGCCAACGCTGACGATAGCTTCGTCTACATCTATCTCCACTACGTCTCCCTCTATAGGAACAGGAGATCTTCTTCCTGAAGCATCGGGTTCTCCAAGCTCCATTCTTTGGAGAACGATAGAGCTAAGACGCCCTTTTTCGTCTCCTTTGTAAGCAATAGGATTGTGAAGTGTAAGGAATTCGACACCTTCTTCTTGGGCATGATGTACCTCCTCAAGGCGTGCCGGCATCTCATCCAAACCACGTCTGTATATAATCATGGCTCGTTTCGCTCCCAAACGGAGAGCTGTCCGAACGGAGTCCATGGCAGTATTTCCTCCTCCGATAACGGCAACATTTAATCCTCTTGATACGGGTGTTTCACTCGAACGAGAGAATGCACCCATAAGATTAACTCGAGTAAGATACTCATTGCTGGACATTACGCCCACGAGATTCTCTCCCGGAATACCCATGAAGCGAGGCAGACCGGCTCCACTGCCTATAAAGAGTCCTTTGAAACCCTCATCGTGGAGATCCTCATAAGAGATTGTTTTGCCTACGATACAGTTTGTTTCAAACTTAACACCAAGCTCTTTGAGTTTTTCTATCTCAAACTCTACTATATCATTGGGTAGTCGGAATTCGGGTATTCCGTACTTCAACACGCCTCCAATCTCGTGAAGAGCTTCGAATACAGTAACATCGTATCCATACTTTGCCATATCTCCGGCAAATGATAGACCTGCCGGACCACTTCCGACGACAGCTACTTTGATACCATTGCTCTTTGGTAGAGCCGTCTTTCCCGGAGTTTTTTCGAGAGATCTTTCACGCTCGTAATCGGCAGCGTAACGCTCTAAATATCCGATGGCAACCGGTTCTTTTTTTAGCTTTAGGGTATAGAAGCATTGAGATTCGCACTGCTTTTCTTGAGGGCATACTCGTCCACATACTCCGGGTAGGGCGGTGGTTTCTCTCAAAACACGTGCAGCTTCAAGTATTTCGCCCCGCTCTATGTTTTTGATAAATGTAGGAATCTGTATGCGTACAGGGCATCCGTTCATACAAGTAGGGTCTACACAGTCGAGGCAGCGTAGAGATTCTTGTCGAGCTTGATCATCCGACAACCCCAGATTAACCTCTTCGTTATTTTTGTTTCGGATGTTAGGGTCCAATGACGGCATCACTACACGGGGCGTTGCAATCCGATCTTTAGCCTTGATGCTCTTACGCAACAGATCTCTCCACTCTTCTGCCCGCCGTGCTGCGATCTGTTCTTTTTCTGTAATCATCTCGGTTTAGTCTTCTCTTTTATTCAACTCTTGCTCGTACTCTCTATATGCACCCTGACGTAGCAACATCTCATCGAAGTCTACCTGATGGGCATCAAACTCAGGGCCATCTACACAGACAAAGCGAGTTTTCCCGCCTACTGTTACCCGACAAGCACCGCACATGCCTGTCCCATCAACCATAATCGTATTCAGTGATGCCATTGTTGGGACATTGTACTTCTTGGTCAGAAGTGAGACAAACTTCATCATGATGGCAGGGCCAATGGTTACGCACAAATCGACCTTCTCCCTTAGAATCACTTGTTCAACGCCTTCTGTTACCAATCCTTTCTGTCCGTACGATCCATCATCTGTCATAATGATCATTTCGTCCGAGTGTTTACGCATTAAGTCCTCCATAATGATGAGGTCTTTTGAGCGAGCTGCCAATACAACAATAACCTTGTTGCCTGCTTCGTGCATCGCTTGAACAATAGGGAAGAGAGGTGCTACACCTACTCCGCCACCGGCACACACAACGGTTCCAAACTTCTCTATATGAGTAGCCTGACCCAATGGACCAACTAAATCTTGAATGTAGTCTCCTTCAGATAGCTCGCATAGCTTTTTCGAGCTACGACCTACATTCTGTACAACCAATGTGATAGAGCCTCTTTCGAGATCTGCACCCGCAATGGTTAAAGGTATTCTTTCTCCCTTTTCTCCTACACGAAGAATGACAAAGTGCCCCGCTTTACGAGATCTCGCAATTCGGGGTGCTTCTACTTCAAAACGGACAACTCGAGGAGAGAGATACTCTTTTTTCAGAATTTTGTTCATACAAATAATCGTTCTAAAAACAGTAGTTACTCCTTCTTATTCTCAAGGAATGATTAATCTTTGACCTATTTTTATATTGTTACTCTTGAGGCCATTGGCACGCTTAAGTGACGTCACCGTCACCCCCTTGTATTTAGCGGCTATTGCACCCAAGGTATCTCCTTTTTTTACAATGTAATAGCGTTTGGCTGATCCTGTGGTTGCACGAGATTGCTTGCCTTTATTTGTTTGAGGTTCTGTGGTTTCTATACCAGATACATTGAAACTTTGGGTCTCCGTATCCTTTGGTAAGCGTATAAGTATCTGAGTTCCGGATCTTGGAGAAGAGGATACGCCCGGATTCCATTCCTTAAGCTCGTCTACCTGAACCTCATATTTTCGGGAAATAGAAGCCAGTGTTTCCCTTTTCCGTACTGTGTGATAAATTTCTTTATACTCTATCTCCTTAGGCAGTTCACTCTGCCCGGCAAAAGAAGATAATGCATTTAGCGAGTCCCTTTTGAATGAGAAGACCATAGCCGCTTGCGTCGGTAATGTTACTATTTGAGTGTTATAGCTTCCCGGTACGATATCGTGCTTGTATTTTGGATTAAGAGATTTGATCACATCTATGGGCTGTCCCGAAAGACGGCTGATCTCTTCAAAAGTTCTTTTAGTTCGGATATGTATAGTATCCGTAGCCAGTACCATGTCCATTTCTCGTGGCTCTATACCATGGATTTTATAGTATTCCATGGTGTAGTATGCTGCTATAAACAGAGGAACATAAGCTCTGGTCTCTCTTGGCAGATAAGGGAAAATACTCCAAAATTTGCGTTCTCCTCCGGCTCTGCGTATCGCTTTATTGATGTTTCCGGGACCACAATTATAAGATGCTATGACGATCAACCAATCTTGATAGATATCGTACATATCCTTGAAGTATCGGGCTGCAGCTTCGGTGGCAAGCCGTGGATCTCTTCTTTCGTCTATTAGACTATTTATATCCAGACCATATATCTTACCCGTATTTAGCATGAATTGCCATAGCCCCGTAGCTCCCATTCTCGACACTACTATAGGGTTGAGGTTACTTTCCACAATGGCAAGATATTTTAGCTCGTGCGGTAGTCCATGCTTATCGAATACCTCCTCTATCATAGGAAAATAGAGTCTTGTCTTGGGGAGCATGGTAGAAACCAATGCTCTACGCCTGTTGACATAAAGCTCTATACACTCACGTACAACGCTGTTGTAGCTCAAGGGTATTCGGCTCGGGAGGGCTGCCAATCTTTTTATGTACACAGAGTCCGGTAGGTAAGAGGGGTAAGTTTGTCCTTTCGGTACGGCTCCCGGCTTTCCTATCTTATAGTAGTCTATATATTTTTGAGAGATCAAGCTATCCAACTTCTCATCCAAGTTTTCCGGCAATAAGCCCAAATCTGCCTCTACTGATACGATCTCAAGAGAGTCCAAAGGCATAGCCATGACTTTTGTACCTGGTATCAATAGCAGGAATAGGGAGATAAGAAGTAAGAATCGTAGTCTGATCATTATAACAAAGGTTTGGTAAAACTAAAAGCTAAAAGCCAATCCAACTCCAAGAGACTGTTGTGGCAAGAAAGCATGCTTCTGTACAGTTGGTTGGATGGACATCGAAATATCCGGACTGATATCGAAAGTAAACAGCTCGGCATCCACATAAGCATCCACCATAACCAATGCATAAACAGCTACGGCTACGATAATACTTAGGTCTCTATTTCGGCGGAAAAAGTCGCGTCCTCGTTTAAGATTACGCTCTAAGGATGTTTTCAGAGAAGCATTGGTCAAGTAACTTTGAGGATCCTGACCGAATGGAACAAAGTCTTTCCATGTCGAATGTTCCATGGGATCCTCGCTTTTGAACTCTGAATATGCTGTAGCGTAGTCTATCAGATTGGCATGATTCCATGATATTGCGTAATAACAAGCGGTATAAGCTGTTGCAATTATAGGAAGTTTCCAGTATTGTCTGTTATAAAGTTGCCCTCCACCGGGAATGATAGACCAAAGAAGAGCCACTGTAGAGTTTGGAACAAAGGGCTTTTTGATCTTTGGAGTTTTGGTCGTATTTGCTTCAACGTCAATTGTGGAGACTTGTGCCTCTGAAACGGTTAAGCTATCAGCCTGTATGCTTTCCATGGCAAAGCCACGCAAAGCGAAGAGCAA
>JAUMWS010000109.1 GCA_030529525.1 Porphyromonas sp.
TTCTTGTAGAAGTTGATGTATGCTTTATTTACCAAAACATTTCCACCTTTGGTCGGGTAGTTACCTGAGAAATACCAGTCGCCCGGATGGTTTGGCACGGCCTCGTGTAGCCCTTCCATAGATTGGAATACCAACTCTACCGGAATGTCTATACCCTCCGGCATAAGGAGTTCGAGCATCTTTTTATTGAGCTTATCCACAGAGAATGGGGCGTAGAGACGCTTGACAAAATTCTGTTCCGTGAGTCTGTTCTCCGCTTCAGCCTTGATGATGTCCGAATAGATCTCATCCAAAACAGCACTCTCTCCTCTCTCTTCGAGTAGTGCAACGGCTGCACGGAATGCCACAAACTCTTCCAGTCTGCTCATGTCTATACCATAGCAGTCCGGATAACGCACCTGAGGTGCAGACGATACGATTACGATTTTCGTAGGACCGAGGCGATGAAGAATGGTAATAATACTCTCCTTCAATGTCGTACCACGAACGATGCTATCATCTATAACAACCAACTTATCTTGATTTCGGTTCAAAGAGCCGTAAGTGATATCGTAAACGTGTGCAGCCAACTCCTTTCTGCTATCTCCCTGAGTGATGAATGTTCTCAGCTTAATATCCTTTACAGCCACTTTTTCGGCTCTTATTCGCTTGTTCAGAATAGTTCCAAGCTCATCGGATGTAGGGTTGGAAAGCTCTTGGATAGCCTTTAGCTTTTGTTCGTTAAGTACTTTATTCAGACCCTCCACAAGCCCGAAATAAGCCACTTCTGCCGTATTCGGAATGAAAGAGAATACGGCATGATCCAAGTCGTAATCTATACTCTTCATCACCTGTGGGACGAGATTGGCACCTAATGCCTTGCGCTCTTTGTAGATGTCTCTGTCGCTTCCTCTGGAGAAATATATACGTTCAAAAGAGCAAGCTGCATTGGGAGCTTGCGGAAGTATCTCGAATACATTGACCTGCTCACCGCTTTTATCTATGGTGATGGCACTGCCTCTCGGTAGCTCCTTAACCTTATCAAATGTCAGATTCATAACGGTCTGTATGACCGCTCTTTCCGATGCCACGACAACAATCTCATCGTCTACGTAATAGAATGCAGGGCGTATTCCCGCAGGGTCTCTCATAACAAAAGACTCTCCACTTCCCGTAATACCGCACATGGCATACCCGCCCTCCCATAGAGGCGAACACTTTGAGAGCGGATTGCAAAGGTCTATATGGCTTTCGATATGGTCGGTGATGTCCATGCCTTCAAGCCCCATTCCCTTAGCTATTCTGTATACTCGCTCTATCTCTCTATCCAGAGAGTGTCCGAGTTGTTCTATCACAATATGCGTGTCGGACATGTTTCTCGGGTGCTGTCCTACGGAAGTGATGGACTCGAAAATCTTGTCCGTAGAGGTCAGATTGAAGTTTCCGCACAAGAGCAAGCTCTTAGCTCTCCAGTTGCTACGTCGCATCATCGGGTGCACAAAAGCCATTCCTCTTTTTCCCGTAGTACTGTATCGGAGGTGTCCCATATAGCATTCTCCCGCAAACGGAACGTGCTTGGAGATGCTGTCTATGCTCTCGAACAGCTCTTCCGGAGTAGAGTCTATGTCTTTTCTGACATCTTCAAACACTTCCGTGATAGCACCGCTGCCTTGCGCTCTGTGCCTGAAGAAATACTCTTCACCGGGAGGAGTATTAAGTTTGACACAAGCCATACCGGCACCTTCTTGGCCTCTGTTGTGTTGCTTCTCCATGAGAAGATACATTTTGTTCAGTCCATAGCGCCAAGTACCATATTTCTCGTGATAGTAAGAGAGAGGTTTGCGTAGCCTGATAAGGGCGATACCGCACTCGTGCTTCAATGTTTCCATTACGATGTATTGTAGATCTTATTGGTTTGTAAGCTGAAAGACATCTGTTTGAGATGCCTCTGAAAATTCAAAGTGTAAAGTTACGCAATCGGTAGCGCAAATGAAAATGCCCCCGACCATAGATTGTCCACGGTCGAGAGCACTCTGTTTAAGTTTTGCAAGCATCGGCTCCGGATATTTGTTTAGTAAGAGATGGATATGATCTCACCATGCTTCGGAGTGAGCTTGAATATATCGTCGTATCCGATCTGTTCTGCTATATACTGAGCCGCATTGATGACCCCGCCATGGCAGAAACAGACAATGTGGGAGTAGCCTTTGTCTTTGCACGAAGAGATGAACTCTTCCACTCTCAAAATCATATTTTGCAGACTCTCTCCTCCCGGTATTTCCAACTGATGCCATGTAGAGAACCAAAGATCCTCATCTCCCAGTGCAAGATCCGAAATGTCGTACCATGGCCTCATCTCCCAACTCCCGAAGTTGAACTCCATAAGCCTGTCATCCTTTATGGCGTCCTCGTATCCGCAGTAGTCTGCAAGCAGAGTAGCCCGGCTTAGAGGGGAAGTAAAAGAGGCGTCGTACGTATGTCCGAGAGTTTCCAATTTTTGTTTGACCTGCTCGGCTTCTCGTTTAAAGTTTTTAGATACAGGGACATCCGTCTGTCCGTAACAGAGTATCGGGTCTATGCTTAAAGAGGTGTGTCTTATCCAGTCTATTGTCATGTTATCGGGTTGTCTGCTTCAGGGGAAAGGGGGATTACCCCTTCTTCATTCCACTGTTGCGTTTAGCTTCACGATAGCTCTCTTTTGGAGCTTCGGTGTTTTTGCCTTTTCTGTTGGGCCCCTTGGTGCCGGAGCTGATCTTTCTTCCTTTTCTTAGTTCTGCGCTCTTGGGCGAAGAGAAGCGTACGCTCTCGCTATCATCCTGGTCATCTCTGCCAAAGCGGACAAATACATCCTGAGACGAACGAGCTTTTTCTCTACTTACTTTTCTGAATATACCTTTTAGAGGAACAGACGAGTGGTCCAAACGCACATCATCATCTACGCAGGCTTTATCGCCGATGCCCACCGTTTCGTTATTCTTAGTCACCCGACCGGCACGGATGAGCTCTTCTGACTCCTTTCGGGTAAAGTCGTAGTATTCACTTAGAATACGACTGATACGAATCTCCATAGTATCTTTTTTCTAATACTTTTACGGACACAAAGATATATTAAAATGCGGAAGTGAAGAACAGTCGTTTTAATATTGTTGCACGGCCTTGTTCACTCTTTTCTCCATGCCTCTTTTCTCTTCTCTTTTCCGTGTTCAAAAGTTGCTCTGAACAAGGATATTATCTCTCCTAAACGGATTAAAACTTTGAAATCAAATCCTGATCTCTTCAAACCAAGGTTGGATTGCTCAAAATCAAACCTTGAATCGCACAAATCAGCCCTTGATTTACAACTGTATACGGCATCTCCTCATCTTTTGTACGTGTATATTCTGTTTTGTGAACGGATATAAAAAAGGCACCGACTACTGCCGGTGCCGAAAAATATTGAGTTGTGAAATTGTGGTGAAGATCAAATAGTGTAACAGAAATAGCTCCATTCGCTCCACGGACAGAGTATATCTCCTACTTTTGCTCTTATACGCCAACGGCCTCTTTGAGCACCAACGAACAGAGTATCAATATAAGTTTTAGATGTTTCGTATATGTAATTGTAGGTTTTGCCACTTTCAGTTGCATGATCAGAAGCCCACCCACGGCAGTAATGATCCATTTCTAAGTGGTATTCAATAGGAACGCCTTCTGTTGCAACGGGTGTCCATTCAAATCTCGTCTCTCTTGGGTAGTGGCTGAAAACTTGGTGAGGGAATGGTCTTATTGGGTGCGGAACAACACCACTCCACCAATTTAGGGTCGGGTCTCCCAATAGAACCAAGCCGTAAAACCAATCTATTTCCCAGTCTTCATGTTTAGATCCCAAGCATTTCCACCACTCTACAAAGGCTTCTCCTATTGTCTTGCCTTTGGCCATAGGTCCATAAAAGTTCTCAAAGAAGAGCATCGATCCTGTTTTTGTGCTGCCTATTGCAGCCATTCCCGGACTGATACCATTCTCTGGCTTGTCAAAAATATACCATCCTGCCATATAATCCGGCTGAGTAAACAAGGCATTACTACATGCAAAGAGGTTATAGAAGTTCGCTTGAGGAGGATTTTCATCCCTGATGTATTTGACTCTTATGTCGTTGTTCATTTCCGTAAACGGTTCGTTAGGAGTAGAAAAACGGTGAAGATAAGGGTTTGAGTGGGCGCAAATCTGAGCCCAGCCAAAACGCTTAGCCATCTTTGCCTTGTATGTGTTGGCATTGGTGTCCTTTTTGTCTGTGTAAACTTCAATGTTACCGCTCGGAAGCATTGCATCCATAGCGCAATCTCCGAAACTTGCCCAATCGTCATCCACAATGGTTAAACCTTTATTGGATTGTCCTAAGCGTCCTTTTCTAAAGTAGTGATTGCGAGTAAAGTACTGTCTTATAAGCGCAGCATTGTTACCATTCATGTCGGGAGTCCATATTCTGCCTACCCATATCTCGGCATCTATATCCCCGACATGCATATTATAATCTCCATCTTTGTCTTTATCTTTCCATTTTCCATCGGTATCCATGAAGAACAGATCGCAAGGAAATGCCGAAGAGGAGTCCCCCTTGTGCTCATACCACGCAACAGGAAGATTTCCTACGAACAGTACACCTCTTAGAGTCCCTTCTCGGCTCTTTTTCTTGGCGTCTT
>JAUMWS010000110.1 GCA_030529525.1 Porphyromonas sp.
CGGAGGCAAGACTCCGGACAACACTCTCGGCGTGAACGCAGCGCTTGTAAGTCCTGACGCACGCATGGGTGCCGTAGTATTCGGACAGAGCAGAGACCGCGGTGCTTGGGATGCCAATGGCGACGGATACTCTGAAATAGGTAAAATCAACGGCAAGGCACTTGGTACAAGAGCGTTCTTTAATATCTCTCCGACACAGAATCTGACAGCCGAAGCTCATACAATATATGAGTATCGCCGTGGTGGAGACAACTTGGATCTGCCCGATCACGTTGCTTCCGTATCCGAACGCACAGAGCATTACATCAACAGTGGTAATGTCAAGTACGATCTCTTCTCGGAAGATACCAAGCACCACCTTCAGGCTTACGCTTCCGGACAGATGATTAACCGCAACAGCTACTATGGCGGAATAGGTGACGGAGCGCTTGGTTCTCTGGGAAAACCTGTAGATCCTGCCAATTACGGCATCAATTACGGCTACACCAAAGGACGTACTTATATGGGCGGATTGCAGTACGAGTACAGCATGGACAAGCTTCTGTTCATGCCGGCGCAACTCCTTTTAGGCACAGAGTACGTGTACGACAGCCTGTACGACGTTATGCCTATTCGCAACTGGACATTGGCAGAAGACGGCAAGACCAGCCTTTATCCTCCTCTCGATCAGGTGATACACAACTTCAGCCAGATAGGTCAGCTGGAATTCAAGAACGACATGTGGACGCTTCTTCTCGGTGCTCGCCTTGATCAGAACAGTGCCATCCGCTCGGCAGACGGCAAGAGTGTCAAGCCTATTCTCTCGCCTCGTGCAACATTGCGCTTTAATCCGAACAGCAGCATCAACCTTCGCGCTTCTTATGCCAAGGGCTTCCGCGCACCTCAGGTATTTGATGAAGACTTGCACGTAGGTGTGGTTCAGGGAGAAGTACAAAAGATTGTGAATGTTTCGGACTTGAAGCCTGAGTACAGCCACAGCTTCAGCTTGAGTTCGGACATGTACTTCAACACCGAAAGCGTTCGTACGAACATCTTGGTGGAAGGGTTCTATACCCGCCTCATCGGTGCATTCAACACCGAATACGTCAAGAACGAAAATGGTTTCAAAATCTACAATCGTATCAATGGCTCCGACGCAACCGTTTACGGCGTCAACCTTGAAGGAAAACTTGTATGGAACATGCTCTCTGTTCAGGCAGGACTAACATTGGCAAAGAGCCGGTGGGACAAAGAGCAGGCTACCGGAGCAGAGCGTTCGCTCCTTGCCGATGAAGATGCAGACAATCCGAAGAACATAGACACAGCAAAAGAGTTTGGACCTAAGACCCTCGATGGCTTTGCTTCCAAAGAAGAGGACGGAGTTCGTGTATACGACGAGACCGTAGAGCTCCTTTCCAAAGACTTCATGCGTACACCAAACGTCTACGGATACTTCACCGTGAATATCAATCCGGTAAAACCTCTCAACCTATCTCTCACAGCCAACTATACAGGCTCCATGAAAGTACCTCACGCTATTGAAGTGGGACGTATGTCTGCCGTGAAAGATATCGAACTTGTAAAGGGCGGACTCAGACCCGATACACGTGAAGAAGAGAACGCTCCGAAGTGGGGCGTTGTAGAGCAGACGCCGCAGTTCTTCGATCTTGGTGCAAAGATTTCGTACGACTTGCGCTTCTTCTCCGCTTCTACTCTCCAGCTATACGCCGGAGTAAACAATCTTCTGAACTCGTTCCAGAAAGATTTCGACTCTTACGGATTCCGAGACAGCGGTTACATTTACGGACCAACACAACCATTCTCCATCTACTGTGGAGCTGTGATAAAGTTCTAACAACGGAGAAAACATACAGACAAAAAGGCAGGCAGTGTCGGGGCGAATGCTCCGGCACTGCTTTTTTATTTTGGATGCAGTACTCTCAGGTCGTTTTACAGAATTGTGTTGTCTTTTCTCGCTTGGGAAGTATGACAAATAGATATGACAAATGAAGCTGTATAGAAACTTTATTTAATGTGTTCGGATTATTTGCTAAAAGTGATAAGAAGTGGAAATCAAACTTCGGTTCGTCGGGAGCAAGATTGGGTGTTTACAAATCAAGCCTTGAATCATGCCAATCGAATCTCAATTTGTAACATGAAACGTATTCAGGATTTTTCTTTTAGGTGATAAGAATATTCTTTATTGCTGTATATCAAATTTCCATTCAGTGTTAATGGAACATTAAAAAAGCCATAGACTTGCCTTTGCGCAAGTCTATGGCTCTCTTTTCCCTTTATCAGAGGGGTGGTTTACAAGGCTGACGTTAGTCGAACTTCGTGCTTCCGTTAGCCTGATAAACGTATTTGAAGCTGATATATCCCGGTCTTCCTTCGGCATTGGAGTAGCTGATGAACTTCACTTTCGCATATTTGCCCTCTGCCGTACGGATGATAAAGACTTTATCATTAGGCCTGTAAGTGGGAGGAGGACCTTGAAACTTGATCGCCTCTCCGAGCTGAATGTCTACTCTTGGTTGGAGTTGGATTTTGGAGATACCGCTAAGGACGACATTCGCAGTAGTATTGTGCTCCAGGACTTGACCATTATAGCCGAGAGCTACATACTCTTTATCTATGTCGTATCCGGTGGTTGGCGCCTCTTTAACGTCGGCAAGGTTTTGCTGCTCTGTCTTTAGTGCGCCGCCTTTCCCTTTACCGGATTTCCCGCTATTGGTACGGAAGAAGAAGGAGTTAAAAGCAATATCCCAGTTTAGACTCTCTTGGTAGTTGGATTCAGTAACGCCCTCAACCTCTTTGCCCGTAGCAAAAGAGAAGTAGATCCACTCTCCTTTGAATACCGTAGGCTTGCTCTGTGTGTACTCTTTTGCCGAAGAGTTTGGCGATGGAGACTCTCCGGGTTTTTCCTTGCACGATGTCAGAGACAGCGCTGCAAGTATAATGAGCGATAGTGTAAAGATTGTTTTGTTCATAAATAATAAGTGTATGAATTGTGTTTGAAGTTAAACAGGGATAAGGCTATATCTTAAGATGCAGAGATACAAAAGCGTTTCGCCCTATTCCCGTGTATGAGTTGAAGCTGACAATACCTGCGTGGTAGTCGAAGATGTTATCTATTCCGAGTGTGATTTGTCCCAGCTTGTCGTAGCGGTAGGAGAGAGAAAAGTGCCATAGAGAGTAGGCCGGGATGGTTGTCGTGTAGTATTCTGTGGTTGTGGTACCGTTCTGTTCCAATTCCTCCTGCACGTCAAACTCTTTTTTGCCGATGTATGAGCCGGAGAGATTGATATTTATCCCATTCTGTCCCCAAGTGCGATCGTACTCGGCACGAAGCGTACCGGAGAGCGTGCTTTGGGTGTTGAGTTGGAGACTTTTATTCTTTGTCGGGTGGAGATAGTTGGCAGAGACGTGTATCTGAAGTCCGTCCACGAAAGGATTGAAGCGTATCTGCGCTTGCAAACCGGTAAGGAGAGAAGACTCGATGTTGTTGTAGTGGAGTTCTTTTTGATTGTTTCGCCAAATGCCTTCAATCTTATTGGAAAAAGTGTTGTAATAGCCCGAAATGATAGCGTAGAAGCGTTTAGATACATATTCGGAAGAGAGAGAAAAGTAGTGGTTGCGCTCCGGCTTTAGTGCAGAGTTGCCATAGATCATGAACATTCCGAGATGATCCCAGTTCATGTACAACTCTTTGATGCTTGGCGAACGGTATCCCGCTCCGTAGTTGAATCTGAATGTTACCGGAAGAAGCTTGTATATCGCGGCCGCTTTTGGTGCAAGGTTGAAGCCGTAAGCGTTGTGATAGTCTCCTCGCAATCCCGCTATGAGACCGATACGAGGTGTTATCTGCCAATCCTCTTGCACGTAGAGAGAGGCACTGTGTTGGCTTCGGGAGGAATAGCTGTCGTTGGTAAACTTATCCGTGTAGAGCATCTCGTCGAAGTATTCGGCTCCAAGGCTGAGTTCGTGTTGCTCTCCAATCTTACGAACATACGAGACTCTCGGTTGCAGCATGCGGTGTTTATAGATGAGGTCTTTGCGTCCTTTGATCAACTCGAACTTCTTATACTTGTTGTATTGATCTCCTGAAAGAGTTACTTTAAGCGTGCTTCCGTTATCAAATGTATATGCTCCCGCAATATTCCCGGATATATCTGTGTTATATTCATACAGGTTGTCCGGGTTAAGGTCATACTTGCTCATCTCATACAGAGTCCCGGTGGCGGAAAAAGAGAGCCTTTTATTGGGCGTGAATGTAAGTGCTTCACGAATGCTGTTGGTGCGGAAGCCGGAGACATTGGTCGGGGCAGTGCTTACAGGGAGCGTAACCGTGAGGTTTTGTTTCTTAAAATATTTTTGGAG
>JAUMWS010000111.1 GCA_030529525.1 Porphyromonas sp.
GCACTAAATCCACAATACCTCAAAAAGCTCCTCGGAGTTTGATGCGGTTGCCCTGGGCCGAGAAAGAGGTTTTATTATCTCAAAAAATGTATCTTTGTATTCGGTGGGGTATGCCCTACCATACTAAAATCAAGAGACGATACAGATAATCATGAAGCTGAGACGCAATAAAAAAATAAAACTGCACCGGGAAGGTGTCGGACTTCTTGCAGGCACATTTGTCCTGTTTTTCTTTGTTGTGGCATACCTTTATGCCTTCGTTGAGAATAAGTTGGCCTTTTATATCGTTACTCCAATAGCTCTTATTCTGTTTCTTTTGGAGATTAACTTCTTTCGCTCTCCTCTCAGAAAATATGGGCAGGATACTGCTAAGAAGGTAGTAGCTCCTGCCGATGGGAAGATTGTGGCGATAGAAGAAGTGTATGAGTCGGAAGTCCTCAAGTGCAACTGTCTGCAGATATCGGTCTTTATGTCCGTGTTTAATGTACATGCCAACTGGTATCCTGTGGACGGATTTGTCAGGCTTGTACGCCATCATCAAGGCAGATTTATGGCAGCTTATCTCCCTAAGAGCAGTGTGGAGAATGAACGTTCGACCGTTGCCATAGAGACCGAATGTGGGCGATTGATAGTGGCTCGACAGATAGCTGGAGCCGTAGCCAAACGGATTGTAACCTACGCCAAGGAGGGAGAGGAATGCTATATAGACGAACACATGGGCTTTATCAAGTTTGGCTCTCGTGTGGATGTTTATGTCCCGTTGGATAGTACCGTAAAAGTCGAAATCGGACAAGTCGTAACGGGTAATCAGACTCTTTTGGCTGAGTTGTCTTAATATTCAATCGGAACTCCATGAAAAAACATATTCCTAACCTGCTTACGCTCTGCAATGCTCTCTGTGGAGCCATGGCTGTGGCTTTGGCCGCTTCGGATCTTTTTCACTGTGCAGTAGGACTTATAGCCATAGCGGCTCTGTTGGATTTCTTGGATGGCTTTGCTGCCAGACTACTGAAGGCTTTTTCTCCCATTGGTAAAGATCTCGACTCTCTTGCAGATTTGCTCTCTTTCGGTATAGCTCCGGCATTTATGCTGTTCAAGATTTTGCAACCGCATGTAGGATGGACAGCTTTGTCTGTAATGGTACTTGTGGTTGCTTCCGTATATAGATTGGCCAAGTTTAATAACGACCCTCGTCAAACCTCTACTTTTATTGGGTTGCCTACTCCTGCCAATGCAATGTTTTGGATTGGTATGGTTATGTTTTTCAAGGAAAACAACCAGTGGCTTACACTGGGCTATATGCCATATTTGATTATCGGCATAGCTGTATTGTTCAGTTACCTTCTGGTTTCTGAGATATCAATGCTGTCTCTTAAGAAAAGAAGTGTCTGGATTTATGCCTTACTTGTCATATCGGCAGGTTTAATCTTCGTGTTTGGAATGCTTGGATTATCTCTGGCAATATTCTTGTACATCCTTCTTTCGTTAGCATTGGGTAAACACATATACGATTAAGAAAAGAATTATGGAGATAATAGTAGGTATACTTATAGCAGTATGTCTGTACTACCTTGTAAGATACATTATAGAAAAGAAGTATGGCTCTGTTCAGCAGTTTTTGATAAGCCGTTTGGCGAAAAGATTTGCAGAACGTGCATCTCAATATGCTCAGGATGGAGAGCGTCAAAGGCGAAGTAGAGGACAACAGAAGGCTGAGCCTCAAAAACCGAAAGACTCTGTATCTGTCATACGAGATGCCAATATGGATAAAAAGAATGCCGAATACGCCGAGTATGAAGAATTATAAATCCAAAACAACATGAATATCAAACAAAATAAAACCCAAAAGGGGCATATAGAGGGGCTACACTGCGCAGGCTGTGTGGCCTTTGCTACTAAAACAGCCCAAGAAATAGACGGAGTAAAGGAGGTAAATATCTCTTTGCTTCATAAAACAATAGAAATTTCTACTGATAAACCGGAACAGGCCGACGTCGTAAAAAGTGTACTCCATGAAGCAGGATACGACGTAACATGGGAAGATCTGCCCGAAGAAGAGGAGATTGTCGAAGATAAGGGCACATGGAGAAGAATGATTGTAGCCATAGCCATGGCAGTACTACTAATGGGACTACACCTGATGCATGGCTTTCATTGGCATCCATTTCCTCGAGTGATAGAAGATTCACTGGCATTTGTTTTTGCTTCTGTCTCTTTTGCCTATTGTGCTTTACCGTATCATCAGAGAGCTTTGAAGATGATAAAGTTAAAGAATACGAACATGGATACACTGATAAGTCTTAGTGTTACTGTCGCGTATTTCTTCAGTATATATATCATTCTCTCTACTCATTTGCTGGGAGATACCGGTCGCGATGTGATGCACTACTTTGATGCAGTGGGTATGATCGTTGCCTTTGTTCTTGTAGGGAAAAGTTTGGAGGAGAGAGCCAAGCGAAGAACAACTATTGCTTATCGAGAACTCATGGGACGAGTGCCTCGTGAAGCTCTGGTGAAAAGAGATGGAGAGTTTGTCTCTCTTCCTATATCCGAGATAGTAAAAGGCGATATTCTTTGTCTTAGAAAAGGGGAGTATGTCGCTGTGGACGGAGTCGTAATTGAAGGAACCGGAACAGTAGATGAAAGCACCATAACAGGCGAACCTGTCCCTAAACTCAAAAGTGTGGGAGAACCTCTTTTTGCTGCAACCGTCTCTACGGCGGGGCTATTGGAATACAGAGCCGAAGCAGTAGGGAAGGAGACGCTGTTCGGTAAGATTCTGGAGGCTGTTAAGAGAGTTCAGGGTATGCAGGCACCTATTCAGCGCATAGCGGATAAGGTTGCATCTTACTTTGTTCCTGTGATTCTTGTTTTGGCTCTTGCCACTTTTGTACTGTGGAGTATTTCGTCCGTTTCGAATGCGGTCTCTATGGGACTGTTTTTTGCAATATCGGTTTTGGCCATTGCTTGTCCTTGTGCTATGGGATTGGCAACACCTACGGCTATTACGGTGGCAGTGGGGCGGGCTGCGAAAGAACACTTGCTAATCTCTAATGTAGTAGCGTTGGAGAATATGTCCAACGTGACCGATATTGTCCTGGATAAGACCGGGACACTAACATTAGGACGTCCACAAGTAGTGGCTTCGCTGTGGTGGGGAGAAACTGATGCGATAAAAAGGGTAGTGATAGAGGCAGAACAAAGAAGTACTCATCCCTTGGCAGAAGCTATCATAGACCGTTTGTCTGTGGGGCTGACAGAGAGAAAAGAAATCGTTTTGACACGATTTGAGGAAAAGATAGGTAAAGGATTGGAATTTGATGATGCGCAAGGAATAGTCTACCGAATAGGTAGTGCCGAGTATGCAGACGCTCCAACAAAGAATCCAACGGAGAAGAGCGTACTCTCCGGGCTATTGGTATCGCATCCCAATGCTACATTTATTTACCTATCCCGCAATGGCTACCTTACGGCTGTTTGGGCTATTGAGGATTGTGTGAAAGCTTCGGCAACATCATTCATAGAAGATCTGAAAATCAAAGGAATCACTCCTCACCTTCTTTCCGGAGATAGAGAAGATGCCGTACAGGCACTTGCTGTTAAACTGGGAATAACTCAGTATCGAGGAGGATTGACTCCTGAAAATAAGGCCGAGTATCTACAGCAACTAAAACAGCAGGGAAAGATTGTAGCTATGGTTGGTGACGGTGTAAACGATTCTCCCTCCATGGCAGTCGCAGATATCAGCATAGCTATGGCGACAGGAAGTGATATTGCGAAAGAGGTTTCGGACCTGACTGTCATAGGAAGTACTCTTACACCAATATCCATATTTATCAAACTTTCAAAACGAACCAAGAGAATCATATATGAGAACTTTGCTTGGGCATTTCTCTATAACCTCATAGCAGTACCTATGGCTGCGGGTATCTTCTATCCACAGCTTTATATTTCTCCTCTCTGGTCTGCCGGAGCTATGGCAATGAGCTCAATTATAGTTGTGGCAAACAGTCTTCGCTTGAGACGCATAAGGTTGTAAAGTGGATTCTTACTTCGAATGAATAAAAGGGAGCTGAGTTTTTTTCTCAAAATTCAGCTCCCTTTATTTCTGAAAATAGCTCCATTCTATTAAGTAGTCGTCCCTTAGAAAGACATTTACCCGCTGTTATTCAAGGGTATGCAAGTCAAAAAGCTTTGTCAAATCTGCAGGTTTTGTTATCTTCAATGTACGAAACTTGCAGATTTTTCATGATTACAAAGACCCATAGCACCCCATCATTA
>JAUMWS010000112.1:0-581 GCA_030529525.1 Porphyromonas sp.
AAAAGCAAAATAACCCTTAGATGTTTAGCAAATTGTACTTAAGAGACCGATGGACAATTGGATTCATTGAGTCTGATGTTGCTGCTATAATTGAGAAACGGATTTCATCTCCCCAGATCCATTGGTTGCAACATAGTTATACAGATCGCTTTTGGGCCGACCCTTTTATTTTGGATCTCGAGAAAGATGGAAGTATCCGTGTGTTAGCAGAGGAGATGATTTGGACTAAAGCAAAAGGAACGATTGTAGAGTTGTTAATTTCTCCTGATTATCAACTGCTCGATCGTTGGGAGATTTTGGAGGAAGACGTTCATCTATCTTACCCTTTTATTGAAAGGGTTGCAGGTGAGGTTTATGTCTACCCAGAGAGTTCTCATAAGGGGCATTTGATGAAGTATCGTCTATGCAACCATAAGTTGGTTGAAGTTGGCGTAGAGTTAGCTTTGCCTATATGTGATGCTACTAAGGTTGTATCGAATGGATACGAATGGTGGTTTGGAACTCTCCTTGGTAAAGGGAAAGATCGAGATTTGTTGGTTTTTTACAGACCTATCGGAGAAGTAGGTGAATATAGGTCTCAT
>JAUMWS010000112.1:591-4215 GCA_030529525.1 Porphyromonas sp.
CCAATTGTTTCAAACAGTCGAGGGGCTAGGCCAGCTGGGGCATTTATTCAGTCGAATTCTCAGTGGTATCGTTGTGCACAAGATAGCAGTAAAACCTATGGGGGGGGATTATCGATTGCTAAAGTTGATCTTTTGGATCGAGAAAGCTATCAGGAACAGCTTATCATGCAAATACATCCAGACATAAATGGTGAATGTCCTAATGGTATTCATACAATAAATGGCTATAAGGGCTTGACAGTAGTGGATGGTATACGCCCAGCAAAATTTGCTCCGATTACGAAAATTATATTTGTTGTTAAAAGTTTGATTCAAAGACATGGCTGGAAGAAATTGGCGTAAGATAACGCCCAAAAAACTTTGGAATTACTTGGTTATCATTCATGTCAAGTATTTTTTGTGGCATTTTTCAGCATACTTCCCTCTTTTTCAGGAGTTCATGTGCTGGAGAATGCGCCCCTTTATTTGGCGTCTTATCGGTGTTAATGTCGGTAGAAGGGTTTTCATAGGTTATGGAGTGTATCTTGACGTAGATGGGGCTAGTCGCATTACTATTGGGGATAATGTTTTGATTGCAGCGCAGAGTTTGCTTTTGACTCATAAAAGAGATTTATCGAATTATAACGGACAGGGTTTACAGAATGAGCTTGGATTTCATTTAGGAGCTATCGAACTCCGTGCTAATTCATCCATTGGGATGAGAACAATGATTCTCCCTGGAGTTACTATCGGTGAAAACACGGTCATCGGGGCTTGTTCTTTAGTTGCTAAAGATGTGCCAGATAATGTGTTGGCTGTTGGGAACCCCCTGAAAGTTATAAAGGAATTTAGATGATTTGACAGAAGTTTGTCTAGGTTAATATTCTATTTTTTTCTCTTTGAGTGTAGAATGTTCTTTGTTGATCGAAACATTTTAGTGTGTATTGTATAGCGTATGAAGATTTTTTCCTCTATCTCTACGGAATTCCAACGCTTGCTCGGGGGGATTGTCGGCATCTATTTATTGTTGGTGACAGTACTGCTATTGACAGGGATTATAGATGTTTCGTTATTTCTTTGGCAGGCTTTGAGTATGGCTTTATTTGCTTGGTCTGTCTTTCTCTTAAGGAGGATGTCTATTGTTTCTGCCACTATTTATATTGTGGGGTATCAGGTGCTACTCTCATTCGCTCTAAGAGTAATTTTTTTGTCTGAATATGGTACACTGTTTGATCCTCAAGCAGTCGATTCTCTTCTATATTCTAGGGTTGCGGTATTGATCCAAGGGGAAGATTTCTCTCAAACCTTGAGGATATTAGCCCGTCACTTTAAGGGTGATTTATCTGATTATGGATTTCCAATATTTTTGAAATACGTTTATGGGCTATCTGGAGGATTTGATGCTGCAAATATTGTTTTGATCATATTTAATAGCATTTTTCATGCTGTTACAGCTTTATTTCTTTACAAGATAGCGGTTCGTGTAACTAATGACATGGGAGTTGCAATGTGGGCCATGGGTCTGTGGGGACTAAATACTGCTTCTGTTTTCTACAATATTTCTGGTCTCAAAGAGCCCCTATTCGTTATGCTTTGCAGTATCTCCATGTGGATGCTTTATTTGGCAAAAGATAGAGGGCTTTTGAAATATCACCTTTTGTTTTTACTCTTTGCAGTTTTATTGTGGTTCTTTAGAAGTTATATTTCTATATTTTATCTGATTATATACATCGGTTATTGCCATGTTGCCAGTCTCTATAATCGCTTCTTTCCAATCTTAGTGATAGCTTCGATAATCCTGTGCTTATTCTTTGCTAGTGTATTGGTTAGTTATTTCCCAGAAATACATTATAGTATTTTAAAGAACGATAAGTTCTATCGAGATAAGAGTTTTCTCTTTCAGATTGTTTCCTATATCTTGGCGTTTATGGCACCAGTTCCGCGACTTGCAGATATGAGTTACCCTAGGGATTTGTATATACACAGCCTATCTATCGTTAAATATTTGTTATCGATATTTGCGATGTGGGGTTGTTTTGAGGTGATTAGAAAGGCTCGGGCTGATTTCTATCCGCTTATCTCGATAGTCATATTTACGGTATTATTGCTAATTGTTTCTGGGCGCATGTTAGAGTATCGCTACGCCTATATTACAATGCCGAGTTTTTATATCTTGATGATATATGGGGGCAAGTCATGTCCTAAGAAATTGACCTTGGGTTATTGGCTGTTTGCTCTAGTTGTACTTTTCCTATTTAACTTGAGAGGAGCTTAATCCTTGAACGCCTCAAAGTAGAGTAGGTTTCGGGATATTTTTGATTGAAGTCGATATTATGAAAAGAGAAAGAGGAATTGATAGAGCCGACGTTCTTACGGTCGGTTGTTCATATAAGCCTGTCAGTGGAGGGATCGCACAGGTATTGGACATATATGACAACTATGTATTTGAGAAGTTTGATTTCATCGCCAACTCGAAATGGAGTGGTTGGAGAAATCTCTTTGTGCTTGTATCCTCTTTAGCTCAATTTGTTTGGAGGCTGGCCTCAAGCAGACGAATTAGAATTGTTCATATTCATACTTCGGTAGCTCTCTGCTTCTATCGAGCTAGTATCTTCGTTCTGCTTGCAAAGTTATTTCGCAGACAAGTTATCATCCATGCCCATGGAGGTGCATTCAAAGATTTCTATGTTACCAACCCGAAGGTAATTGGCCGAATACTGAATCTGTCTGATTGTATCGTAGTGTTGTCTCCTTCTTGGAAGGCATATTTTGAGGGCATTGCTCCCAAACCTCTAGTCCGCATTGTTCCTAACCCCGTGGTATTGCCTTCCGAGGAGGAGCTTAAGAGTCGCCCAAAGGCTTCTCATATCCGTTTGCTATTTCTTGGTTTGCTGGCCAATTCTAAGGGTATTTACGACCTGCTCCAAGTCCTCTCAGAGCATAAAGAGTACTTCATCGGCAAGCTCGTTTTGCATGTCGGGGGGAATGGTGATACACTAACATTTGAGAAGACAGTTGATGAATTAGGACTATCAGACTTGGTTGTCTTTCATGGTTGGCTCTCTGGCGAGGATAAGAGGAGGGCTTTGATCAATGCAGATGTGTTCATCCTCCCCTCTTACTTCGAGGGTGTTCCTATGGCGATCCTAGAAGCCTTTGCTTATGGGCTTGCGGTCATATCTACTCATGTGGGGGGGATTCCCGACATCGTAGATGCGCAGAGCGGTATCTTGTTTGCTCCAGGAGACCGAGAGGCTATGTTTGCTGCCTTGAAAAGTATCTGCGAAGACCCCATTAGGCTGTCGCAGCTACAAACTAGGTCTCTCAGCGAGGGGCATAAATACTCTACACAGGCCGTCGCAAAGTCCTTGGAGGCATTATATGACGAAATGTTAGGCAATTAGACTGGAAGCGTAGTGCCTCTACTATTGTTCTTCTTCTAAGGATATTTTGCTAAGTTTGCCATGTAATCTCAGGGCTGAGCCTACTTATGCGAGGCATGTTTCTAAGATGAATTTTGTTTTCTGTTTAATCACTTTAATAAAGCCTTCTAAGGAGGGGCTTGTCGGTGAGAGTCCGACCGTCTTTGACATGCTGCCGAACTTCCAGGAAAATAGTTATAACTATTTGCTCGAATAGTTATAA
>JAUMWS010000009.1 GCA_030529525.1 Porphyromonas sp.
CCGAATAGGCTTGCCAGCAGAGAGATTTCTCCCTCTTCAAAGGGGCATCTATCACGATTCGTATGGCGAACAGATCGTAGATGTTCTCAAACTCTATCTGCTGTTTTTTGAGTTTGTTCCGGATAGAGGATATAGATTTGGTACGCCCTTTTATCTGAAATTTCAAGCCCTCTTTTTCGAGTCTCTCCTTTACGGGAGCTATAAAGTTGGCTATATAAGCATCTCTTACCCGCTTGGTCTCGTTGAGTTTATTCTTGATAAAGTCGAACGTTTCTCTGTCCGTATATTTCAAGCAGAGGTCTTCCATCTCGCTCTTGATGACATAAAGACCAAGCCTGTGAGCAAGAGGAGCGTAGAGGAAAGAGACCTCCATGGCAAGAGCAATACGGAAAGAGTCGTCCGGTATCTTGTTTACAAGCCGAAGGAGTACCATACGATCGGCAAGCATGATAAGGACTACCCGAATATCTTCGGCAAAAGAGAGGAGAAGATTGCGGAAGTTGTCAGAGTTGATTGCCGTATTTCTTGCGTAAAGTTCGGACGTCTTCAGCAAAAGAGTTATCATATGAGCCACTTCTTCTCCCACGTTCCGAGAAATTTCTTGAAGAGAAAGCCCTCCCTTGTGTGCCGAACGGTACAGAAGTATAGCCACGGCACAATCGGGACCGAGACCTATCTCCTCAATGGCGAAAATAGCGGTCTGTAGATGTCGGTGCAGGCCCGATATGCCATTTTTATCCCTATCAAGATGCCTCTCTTCCACACTTTTCTTTATGGTAGAGAGTATCCATTTTCGGCTCCGATGCCCGGCAATCTCTTTGTGGGAAAGAAGTTTTCTGGCAAGAGCCATCAGTTCGGCTCGTTCGTTCGGCGTAAACATTGTTTTATACGTGTGCTATGAGTTTTGAGAAAAGAGTAGCAAGCTGTCCTTTTTGGCAGCCGGAACGGCAATGCTTTCCGGCACAAACTTCCATGTGGAAGATGGTGCGGGAGTGAGAGGATTGTGCGCTTGCAGGTATTGCATCAGGAGATAGCGAAGATCTTTGCCCGATGTTTTCAAAATTCGATCGTTAAGCTGTTCTTTGGTAAGAGAAATTCCCTTAGTGAGCATGCCTCCTCCACCACTTCCTCGATAGGAGTTTACAACGACCTTATAACTCTTACCACTTTCGAATGGTGTACCGTCCGCAAGAGAAAGTATGGTGATACGTTTGCCGGAAGGCTTGGTAATATCCACGGTATAACGGATGCCATGAGCAGAGTCGAAGTTGTAATACGGCTCTTTCAGCTTTGTCATTTTATGCCCTTCCTCTCCCTGCTTGAACAGCAAAAAGCTCTCTTCTCCCGGCTCAATGGTTCTTACCCATAAGTCGTAAGAGTATTCCAGTGCGGACTTGATCTCTTCTCCCGAAAGAGAAAGGAGATAAAGGCTGTTTTCATACTTGTAAAGACGGAAAAGATCTCTCATCAGAATCTCTCCTTGTCGTACTTCGGTATTCATCGTAAGGGGAGAAGAGAAGGAGATATCCGCATCCTCAAAATGGGAGAGTTGTACCTGATGGATAAGGTCTACAAAAGCACTGGGACCGAAAAATGCAAGACGTGAAGAGATGGGTAGGGTAGCGAAGCCCACAGGGGAGGCTACAAACTCTTTTACAGCCTGATATTCGTTGTCGAACGTGCGGATAAAATCTTCGGACGGCTCGGTCTTTTCAAGAGATACAAGCTCCGGAACGATGCGGATACCACTTGAAGTGAACGTAACTTTTGTCTGCGATATAAATGATCCTCCTGCTGCAGGGTTTATAATATAGGTCTGCTTCTGAAGCTGAGGATGTGCCACAGAGTCGATATACAGAGCATGGTCGTGCCCGCAACAGACAAGATCTATCTCCGGAACAAGAGTGGCAAGCGCATAACCTGCATTCTCCAACATCGGCTCTTCCGTATTGGATTTGTCTCCGCGCCCGGCATGCAATAGCACAACAATCATATCCGGATTCTGTTTCTCTTTTATCTCTTGAATGTATGTCTGAGCCGTGGTTACTATATCCTCGAAACGCATACCGCTCCAAAGGGTCTCGGGTAGAAAGTTCGGCACTGAAGGGGTGGTAAGACCCAGAATAACAATCTTTTTTCCCGATTTCTCTATCACAGTGTATGGTTGGAAATAGGGCTTTTCCGTTGCAGTATCTGTAACGTTGGCAGCAAGAAACGGCATATTCAGGCTCTTTCCAAATCTGTCGTAAACAGAATGCCCTGTTTCGATATCATGATTTCCCACTGTTACGGCATCGTATTTTATGTAGTTGAGAGCAGTTGCCATAAGATGTGTGGAAAGTGTATCTATAAAGTTGTAATAGTATGCCGTAGGTTGTCCTTGAAGAATATCTCCGGCATCGAGCAGTATCATATTCTTATCCGCCCCTCTTACAGAGTCTACATAAGTGGCTATGCGGGAATAGCTGCCACCAAGAGGTTCGTCCTGAATAAAGTTGTACGGAAATACACTACCATGGATATCCGTAGTGTGTAAGATAGTGAGAGTAACATCATTCTTCTGTAAGCTACCACACTGTGTAAGCAGAGGAAGAAGAAAAATGAGAAGCAGAGAACCGATTCGGCTCTTCAGTCTGTAGTTTTGTTTTCTGTTTTGCATCTGTTTTTATCGTTTAGAAAAGAGAAAAGACCACTCTTGCACTCCAATAGGAGACAAGATGTAGTCTTTTCGTAAATAGTCTTTAGAGTTGGTTCTACACAAAAGTGTATCCCTATCTTTTTATCTTCATCTCCTTAATCAGCCTGTCTGCTCCAAGATAGTCGTTCAGGATAAACAGTACATAATCTACATCGCAGATGATACTTCTTTGGTAGTTGGGTAAATACTGTATATCTCCTCCGACTCCTTCCCAGTTTCTATCAAAGTTAAGACCGATAAGTCTACCATAAGCATCTATTACAGGACTGCCGGAATTTCCTCCCGTTGTGTGTGTTGTGGCACAGAAGTTCACTCTTTTCTTTCTGTTTTCAGGCTTCTCTGCCAATGTTTTTATTTCAGGAAGAAGAGCGTATTCGGGGTTATTAGGATCATATTTTTCAAGTACACCCTCCATTGTGGTAGAGTGCCCGTAGAAAACGTTATCTCTTGGGAAATAGCCTTCTATACGACCAAAGGTGTATCTGAGAGTAGAGTTGGCATCTGGCCAAAGATTAAGCTCTCCTTCCATCTCCAATAATCCCTTCACATAAATCTTTCTTGCCTCTGCGAAAGACTTGTCTTCCTGCGCCAAAGCTTCTTTCAAGCCATTGTATCGGTTGCGTACAGAGGTAACAAGACGAACAAGAGGATCTTTAATGTAGGCTTCCGGAGAGAAATTGTATAAGAACTCCCGATAACTCTCTCTACTGCGATAGATTGTCGTATTCCAGAGATCGTCCACATATTTATCTACATTCTTCACATCCTTCAAAGCAGCAGGAAGATCGTTTACATGAGTCTCTATCATGTAGGCTCTAAGCATTGCTTTCGTCACCTTGATATCCAACATTCTGCTGTAATCTTTGTTGAAGAAATCATCGTAAGCCTTAAGTGCTTTTTCTATATCCGGTTTGGTAATCTCTTCACTCGAAATAATCGGAGTGGATATAGCTTCTACGGCTCTTAATAGAGCTTCATCTATCAGCCACATCTGCTTGCGAACATGAGCTCTGTTCTTTACCATTCGTTCGATGGTAGCCACTGCAGCTTTGTACTCAGGCTTATTGTGCTTCTCCGCATACTTGATAAGCTTGTCTGTCTGTGCTTGTTTTACTTGGTCAAGCTTCATCTTATTGATAGCCCAATTACTTCCTATCGCATTTTTATAAGCATTCGTACTATACGCATACTTTGCTGTATACATAATGTTAAGAGCTTCATCCTTACGCATCTCTTCGAGAAGATTATTCTGTCTTATCTCTCGCATTCTTATGCGAATATCATTGTCGATATCTCTTCTCTCTATCACCTCTCCTGTGGTATAGAAATGATTGGTACGTCCGGGGAATCCGATCACCATGGCAAATTCACCTTTTGCTGCCGGCTTGCTCGCTACCTGAAGATATCTTCTCGGTTTTAGAGGAATATTATCGGGATCATACTTTGCAGGATTACCATTTTTATCGGTATAAACACGAAAAACGCTAAAGTCTCCGGAGTGTCTCGGCCAAACCCAATTGTCTGTATCTTCTCCATACTTACCTACACAAGAAGGAGGAGCTGCTACAAGACGTATATCATGATACACTTTTTGTACAAAAAGATAGTGCTTATTCCCTTCATAAAATGGACGAAGCGATACTTGTGTTCCGAAAGGCATCTCCCCTCCTATAACCTCCTTGTACCAAGTCTCCCCTATCATTTTAAGATTTTCCGCTTCTGTACTTTTGGGAGCAATATTTTTGTGCTGTTGAAAGAAGCTATCCACATACTTCGTAACATCCTCTATTCTCTCCGTAAATGTTACTGTAGTTCCCGGATTAGGGAGCTCGTCTTTCATGCTATTGGCATAGAAACCATCTCTCAAATAGTTTTGATCCACAGTAGAATGAGATCGTATCTGATCGTATCCACAGTGATGATTTGTGAATACAAGACCTTTATCCGAAACTATACTTCCTGTACATCCTCTGTCAAAAATTACGATAGCATCCTTTATAGACGTTCCGTTGGGATTGTAGATATCGGTAGCCTTAAGTTTCAGACCCTTTTTTACCATCTTATTATAGTTCTGCTTACTCATAAGAGGTAATAGCCACATACCCTCATCGGCTCGGACAGAAGTATAACCTCCGGAACAAACCAACAGCATCAATGCTGCAACCATTCCTTTCAGTCCCTTTGAGATAATAGTTTTCTTCATTTTTTCTTTATAGTATTATGTTGTTCTTGAATAGTCGTATAATGATTTCTCCTTTCGCTGCTCCACTGTTTGAATGGAAAGCGAGAGAGTGCACTGTTGTAGTATCTTCCTTTTCCTGTAACCTCTGAGCAGATCCATTCCGGAAGATTTGTGGGAGGATTTTGTCCGGGTTCAAGCTCTACCTCTGCGGTGATAAGCCCTTCATTTTCGTCCAAAAACCTATCCACTTCAAAGAGATACTCTCCCCATGGTATGAAGTATCTTATCTTATGTACGGGAGGATAAAGAGACATTTTCAGCATCTCCCTGGCATCCGACACGGGAATTTCGTATTCGTACTCGTTTCTTGAAGAAGGATCTTCCTCCAATGGGATGCCTTTGATGGTCAGATAAGCTTTATCTTCGGTTATACGTACACGTAAAGTGAGATTCAATCCCTGATGATGTGTGCATAGATAGCCCTGAATCATCTCCTGTTTCCTTTCGGAAAAAGGTTCAAAACCCTCCTTTACGACATATTTCAGCTCCCTTTCTATAGCCATCTTACCTCTTCTTCTGTTGCTGTTCTTTTCTTATTGTAATCTGAGTGGCACCAAATCCGTACTCTTGAAAAGAAGCATCCTGCATAGAGCAGAAGTCGTACCTGCTTTTTATGATCTTTTCTACCTCTTTTCTAAGTACGCCATCTCCTTTTCCGTGAATGAAGATGATCTTTTTACCGGGAAACTTCAGGTTGGCTTCCATAGTTTCCACAACAGTTTTCTTCTGATACTCCAATATGTCTTTAGGTTCCATTCCCACTGTAGTATCAAGAAGTTCATGATGATGCAGATCCACCACCAACGGAGCATTTGGATCTACCACCGGTTTTACCTTTGACTTTGTTTTCTGATCCAGTTTAATCTTATCGTTCATTTTGGCCTGTATATCTTCCGAACGAATTTCAAACTGAGGAGCCTCCTTATCATCATTCATCAGAATAAATGTGATGGCTCCTTCATCAAAATAAGGATTAGGAACAAAAGCATGACGCTTGAAAAACCTCTGCGGATCCAACTTTACCACTGCATCTATACACGGTTTTGCTCCGTACTTTGTATCGCTTTTATAAGGAATGATCTGGCATGATACACGACGCCTCTCTGCAAGAGCTTCTACGGGAAAAGAGTCTACATACTCTACCGAATCGTACGGAATAACTCCATTAAAAAGTACATTCCTCTCTCCTGTATCTCTATCCTCTGTACTGTAAATGAGATGAAGGTCATAGTTACTTTCATTCACGATATATCCTTCATAGCCACACTTTCCGAGTTCATTTATTTCATCGGGAAGATAAGCCAATACTATATTCAGCTTCTCCCCTGCTTTTGATGTGGGTCTCGGCTGGGCGGGCTTGGATTTAGGCTTTGTCTCGACCTTAGGATCTTCCTTGATGGGAAGTTTGAGTTCTGCTTTAGGTACAAGCGTGCTGCCGGGAGTTATCACCACCACCTCGTTTTCGTAAACGGGAACATCAAAACCATCTTCGGTTTCCACCATAACCACGTTACCGGAACAGAAAGCTTTAACAACGCCTCCTCCCACGCTATCTAAAAATCTTACAGTATCTCCTATTTTTATTTTCATTCACTCCTCTATTTTTTCACTCTTTCAAAGTTCACTATTTTTGCCTACAAATACAAATAATAGGCATGCAACAACAACAGATAGAGTCAATAGAAATAAAATCTTTCAACTACGATTTACCGGAAGATAAGATTGCCAAATATCCATTGTCGGAAAGAGACCACTCCAAACTTCTTCTGTTCAAAGAAGATGACAAAATAGAAGATAGAATCTTTTCGGAACTGCCGGAGCTTCTTCCCGCAGACTCTCTTTTGGTTTTTAATAATACGAAAGTGATCCACGCCCGACTCCATTTCCAAAAAGAGAGTGGCGCTCGAATAGAGATTTTCTGCTTGGAACCGTTATCTCCGGCATCTTATGAGCTAAACCTCAGTACACAGCGAGAAGTTACATGGGTCTGCCTTGTTGGAAATGCCAAAAAGTGGAAACCGGATACCACCGTCTTCTTATCCCTGAAAGATGATAAGGGAAAAGAGATAAAAGTATATGCCAAATACTCTCCATCCATCAGTTCGGACAGCCGAAATGTTACCTTCACTTGGGATGCTCCTATATCTTTCTCTGAGATATTGGAGCTGGCAGGAGAGCTTCCCATACCGCCTTATCTCAATAGAGAAACAGAAGAGTGTGACTCCGAAACCTATCAAACCGTTTATGCCAAATGGGATGGAAGCGTGGCTGCACCAACGGCAGGACTCCACTTTACCCCGAATGTTCTGAAACAGATTGAAGAGCGAGGAATAGAGATAACGCCCGTAACGCTTCACGTGGGGGCAGGAACGTTTAAACCTGTAAAGAGCGAACTGATATCCCAACACGAAATGCACAGAGAAATGGTAGTGGTACAGAGAGAGACAATAAACTCTCTTCTCGCTCACTTAGGCAATATTACCGCAGTGGGGACTACCTCTATCCGGACACTCGAAAGCCTCTATTATATGGGCATTCATCTGATAGAAAAGAGTTCTGATCCCTTTTTCGTGGGACAGTTCGAGCCTTATAGAAAAACATATATACACTCCGTAAAATCTGCTCTGGAAGCCATTCTGAACTATATGGATAAAGAAGATTTGAACCAAATAGAGGGTTATACCGAAATCATGATAGCTCCGGGATTTGAGTTCAGGCTTATAGACAGATTGGTAACCAACTTTCATCAGCCCCAAAGTACCCTTCTTCTTCTCATCTCTGCCTTTATCGGCGGAGGAGAAAAATGGCGTAAAATCTACACCCATGCACTGGATAACAACTACAGATTTCTAAGCTATGGCGACAGCTCGCTACTCCACCGGAACCGCTCATAAGTGGATACTAAGACTTGCCATTCCGAATATCCTCAGCAACATCACCGTTCCGCTGTTGGGAATATTCGATCTTGGCATGTCCGGAAGGCTCCAACATGTTCATGAGATAGGAGCAGTAGCACTTGCCGCCACGCTTTTCAATATGCTTTATTGGACATTCGGATTTCTCCGTATGGGTACTACCGGACTCACGGCACAAGCTTGTGGGAAAGGGGATAAAGTAGAAATGGGAAGGATTCTTCAACAATCTTTTCTTATCGGAAGCGTCATAGGATTTCTGCTGCTCTTCTTCGGAAAAGATTTGGTAGACTTTCTGCTCCAATTTGTAGCCTTTGGAACTTCCAAAAATGAAGAACTGATAACCACCACCACAAGCTATTTCCTGATAGTTATTTGGGGTGCTCCCGCCGTCTTATCCAATTTTGCCCTTAACGGATGGATTATAGGCATGCAAAACAGCTGGTATCCGATGACAATAGCTATCATCACAAACGTTACAAATATCCTGCTCTCAGCCCTGTTTACATTTCAAATGAATATGGGAATAGCCGGTATAGCTCTTGGCACAAGTATATCCCACTGGTTGAGCCTTATCCTTCTTTTATTCGGTGTATGGTGGCTCTTTATAAGAAAAAAGAGAGTCTCTTTCTCTTGGAGAATGGATAATCTCACTTTCGGAATCCGGAAGTTTTTTCACACCAATATTTTCATCTTTTTCCGCACCCTGTTGTTAGTCATAACCAATACCTATTTCACTTACTACGGAGCTACTCAAGGAGAGATAGCTCTATCTGCCAATGCCATACTTTTACAATTTCTCTCCTTTTTCTCATACTTCATAGATGGATTTGCTTACTCTGCAGAGGCAATTATAGGACACCTGTTCGGAGCCGAAAGAAAAGAGGAAATAGAGCGATTTATCTACCGTCTGCTCGGATATGGTCTTCTTCTATCTCTGATTGCTTCCGGTATATATTTCTTATTCGGTGAAGATATATTGAGACTCTTTACAGATAAAACGGAAGTATTGAACTATGCCAACCACTATCTTATATGGATTTGGCTCATTCCCATTGCCGGATTTGCGGCATTTGTTTGGGATGGTGTGTTCATAGGGCTGACACTCACGAAATATATGTTTATATCCATGCTGATAGCGGTTTCTATCTATTTCGTGGTTATATATATAGATCCCTCAACAGATCCCAACTCCACTCTTTGGATAGCTATGCTTCTATACCTTTCGATGAGAGGAGTGATGCTTCACACAGTCTATAACCGTAGAAAACAGAGTCTGATATTTAACGGCTAAAATCTGTACTCCAATGACACATACCTACTACATCTACGCAGGATCCACTACACGCTCACCGGAAGAGATGGAAAAGGTTACGGAAAAAATCCGAAACAGCTACTTTCCAAATCTTATATCCTCCTCCTTTTTTCTCTCTCCCGGATACGGATCAGGAACGGGTAAGGTCTACACAAATGGAGTTTACAAGATAAAATCGAGCTTGGATATTGATGCGCTTTCTCTTCTTCTGAAGACAATAGAGATATTGTTCGGAAGAGATAAAAAAAATAGTAGTGGAGAGGTGGCTCTTGACTTGGATATAGTAGAAACAGATAGCGTAGTGATAAGAGAAAAGGATTTTAATCAAGAGCCTTACAAAAAAGGAAAAAACGAACTCGACGAGATAACAAAAACAAATAAAACATCTATTTTTTCTTTGTTCCGCAATACTTAAACGAACATTTGATAGATAATATTTCCTCTCCTAATTTTTTATGTATCAAAATATTAGTTACATTCGTACCACAACGAAGCAGCTATTTTTTAAAACTACAATCTAAAATAGGTCCAAGCTCTTAAAGAGAAATTAGTAAGATTATATCCACCCAAAAAGGATCAGATTCATGAAAAGTTCAGTAAGTACGGTCTATAAGATTTTTCTTGTATCCGCTTTTGTTATCTTGATTTCCGGTCTTAAATGTGAACCTGAGGGACATAATTTAGACTTTGAAGAAGTATTCAGAACAAACGAAAGTGATATTTATATGATCAAATTCAGCTCTTATTATTACGAAGACTATCGGAGAGTGGTTTACTTCAAAGATAAAAGGCTGCACCAAAGATTATGTCCTCTAAGATATATTTATTATCCTTCCAAAGAGCAAGTAAAAAATGACTTATACAGGATTTTTCCTTTTGGATCTCAGATTGATTCAGTAGGAGTTTACAGCAAGATAAGTGATGAAGTATTGGCGATGTTTTATTCCAAGAAATTCCAAGATGAAGGTAAAGTATCTTCAACAAACTACAGTAATCCTTTTTTGAGAGAGCATTGGGAAGTAGAGTTTGATGAAGAGGAATACGAGAAAGGGAGATGGGATGCCAATATTGGAACTGTTACCTTTGCACTTAGAAAAATTGAAGAATAGATACGTAAAGAAACTATGAACTATGGAAGAACCAATTTAGTTTCCATATTTTTCCATGCTTCTTTATAATAATTTTTTATTGAGCTATTTGGAAACTCACTTATCCAAAAATCCACTTTCCCTCCCTTGTATTTTTATATAAAAATGAACCCTTGACTCGCTACTCCAATAACCCTAAAATCTCTCCCTCTAATTAGAGAATAATAGAAGTATATCTTGATAACCATTTTGAAATCAAAGAGATAATAAAAATCTCAAATTCGGAAAAAATTTTTTCTCAGTACATTTCATGGGCTGTTTTCGAGTTAATTCATGTGAATTTTAACACCCCTATATGTAAATAAATTCTAACTCATTTTTTAGACTGAAAACAGCAAAAAAGAGGGGAAAATACACAAACACCTAATTATCAACGATATAAAAGAAAAAGTTTAACCCGTTAATTGAATCCGATAAACGGGTTAAATGAAATAGGTAAACGGGTTCATTGAAAAATTAAACCCGTTAAGCCGAAAGAATATGCTTGTTTACCATTTTCACTAAATAGGTATCAAAATTAGTGTTAATGAAATCGCCTTGATTTAACAATTCAGCCATGCTCTGAAAACACCTCCTCCGATCAAAATAGAAAGCAGAAAAAAGAACGGAAATTTTACTCTCCACACCTGTACTGAATATATAAAAATGGAACTTTGAGAATGTGGATAACTCTGTGCAAAACCTGTTGGAAACTTTTTAGAAACTATTGGTCTTAAAATTTGGATTTCCAATACATGATACGGTATATAAGAGTAAACGAAATATCCAAAGATATAGAGAGAAAGTTTTCAAAAAGTTTCACAGGCGTTTTCAACACAAAAAGTTTTCAACATCACTTTAATGAAGATATTCACATAATGTTAATAATAATACTTTCTATCTAATATAGAGCTTATTATGAAGAACTTCGATTGTTAATAAAATGTTGATATCTGTTGATAACTAAAAGCCATGGAAGTTATCCACAGTACCAACACACATTATTATAGTAGTATATGAGAGAGTTGTTTTTATCTTCTTTATTTCTTTTCTTCAAGACCAATCCAAACTAAATAGTATATGTATATGACAGGTGTTGAAATGTTGAAAACTAAAATTTGGTGAGAGTGAGAATGGATTTTCTTTATTGAAAGAATATGTTTACCTTTGCAGCAGAATAAAACATAGCGGTGGATAGATTTGATTGCTTGCAACCACCTACAGAAAAAATGCTAAAATATAGACTTATCTCGTGAGGTAAGATTTTTATAGGTTCTGTTTTGTAGGTCTGTCCCTGTGTAATGTTTTACAGAGACGGACTTATTTTTTTTATATCATAACAACATCAAAAACAAATAGAATATGAACTATTTATTTACATCTGAGTCTGTATCCGAAGGTCATCCGGATAAAGTGGCAGATCAAATATCAGATGCCATTTTGGATCATTTCTTATCACAAGATCCTTCTTCCAAGGTGGCTTGCGAAACATTGGTTACTACCGGACAAGTGGTAGTGGCAGGAGAGGTAAGCTCTGATGCTTATGTGGATGTTCAGGAGGTAGTACGGGAAGTGATTGCAGATATAGGGTACACGAAGAGTGAGTATAGATTTGAAAGTGAATCTTGTGGTGTACTTTCTGCTATCCATGAACAGAGTTCGGATATCAATAGAGGTGTCGTAAGAGATCGGGCAGAAGAACAGGGAGCAGGAGATCAGGGAATGATGTTTGGATATGCAAGCAACGAGACAGCTATGTATATGCCTATCTCTCTTGAGTTTTCGCACGCACTATTGAAAGAGCTTGCTCATATCAGAAAAAACGAATTGCATCTGATGCCTTACCTCAGACCGGACTCCAAGAGTCAGGTTACCGTAGAGTATGGAGAGGACAGAAAGCCTGTTCGTATCCATACGATAGTGGTGAGTACACAGCATGATGAGTTTATAAAACTGGAAGAGAATACTCTGGAAGCTCAGCTTGAAGCGGACAGAAAGATGCAGAAGAAGATAGAGGAGGATGTCAGAAACATACTTATACCGCGCACAAAGGCACTCTTCCCTGAGTCTGTACAAGCTCTGTTGGACGATAATTATATTCTTCACGTCAATCCGACAGGTAAGTTTGTCATAGGTGGTCCTCACGGAGATACGGGGCTTACCGGACGAAAGATTATAGTGGATACTTACGGAGGAAGGGCTTCTCATGGCGGTGGAGCATTCAGTGGAAAAGATCCAAGTAAGGTAGACCGTTCGGCTGCTTATGCTTGCAGACATATAGCTAAGAATCTTGTTGCAGCAGGTGTGGCGGATGAAGTACTTGTTCAAGTCTCTTATGCGATAGGCCTGGCTCGTCCTACAAGTGTTTACGTCAATACTTATGGTAGAAATAAGGTGAATCTTTCGGATGCAGAGATAGCGGAGAAGATACAGAAGATATTCGATATGCGTCCTTATGCAATAGAGACTCGTCTTCAACTTCGCCACCCTATATACAGCGAAACAGCAAGATACGGACACATGGGACGTACGCCTAAAAAAGTAACCAAACAGTTCCACTCCAGATATAACGGCACCATAACGAAAGAGGTAGAACTCTTTACGTGGGAAAAGTTGGACTATGTGGATAAGGTAAAAGCCGAGTTTGGTCTATAATAAGAGTCTTTATATCTCTTGTATGAGCAGTAAAAACAGAGATTATAAGACGAATGTTTCACGTCTTTTGGATAGCGCTAAGATTCCATATACTCTACACACTTATGAGGTGGACGAGGAGGATCTTTCCGCTATCCATTTGGCGGAAACGTTGGGTATAGATCCAAAAAAGATTTACAAGACTATTGTATTGGAAACTTCAGACAGGAGTTTTGTGGTGGCAATGGTTGCGGCAGGAAGTGAGATAGATTTGAAAAAAGTGGCTTCGGTACACAAAGTAAAGTCCGTAAAGACCCTTCCTATGAAAGATCTCCTTGCCACTACGGGATATATACGAGGAGGATGCTCTCCCATAGGGCTTAAAAAGCCTTTTCCGGTCTATATAAACTCCGATGTTTTGCTTTGTGATACTATCCTTATCAGTGCCGGCAAACGTGGGGTACAGGTAGAGCTTTTACCTAAAGACCTTATCTCTTATGTGGGAGCAACGGTAGCAGATATATCTCAAGATTAAAAGAGAAGTTTGGATACAAGTTCTATATCTATCGGTCTTGTTATCTTGATATTCTCTCTATCTCCTTCAATAAGAACAGGAGACTTTTTATAATACCATTGGAATATGGAAGCATCATCCGTAAAGGAGAGATCGCTTTTGAGGGCTTCATCGTAAGCCCTTTTTATTTGTCCCAATCGGAAGAGTTGAGGTGTCTGTACCTCAACGATGGTAGAACGATCTATGGGTAGGCTCTCTCCGCTTTCGGAGGTGATTTGTCTGAGAGAGTTGGTACTTTCCACTACGGGAATGACAGAGGAATTATCTTTCTGTTCTACGGTTGTGAAAAGCTTTTCCAAGAGGTTAGAAGATATATTCGGTCTTACACCATCGTGTATTGCCACTACACTGTTTTCTTTTTCTTTTACGGCTTCAAGCCCGGACATAACGCTTTCTGTTCGTGTAGCTCCTCCATCTACGAGAGTGACAGGTGTATCGAAGTGGTATTTGTCCTTTAGAGAAAGGAAAGTGTCTCGGTATGCTTGAGGGATTACCACTACTATATCAATAGCAGAATCGTATGTATGAAATGCTCTTATGGTATGAAAGATGACAGGTAAACCATTTATCTCTATAAACTGCTTTGGTAAGCTATTCTGCATCCGTTGTCCGGAACCTCCTGCCACTATTATTGCTATTCTGTTTTTCATACGCCTTTATTCATATAATATTTCGCTATTTCCCAAATACTCATACCGGCTGCTACACTTACATTAAGAGAGTGTTTGGTGCCAAACTGAGGTATTTCTATGGCTCCATCACAAATATCGACGATATCTTGTGCTACACCTTTTACTTCGTGTCCGATGATTATAGCAAGAGGCTGTTCGTTTAACTCTTTAAGTTTTTTGTCTATCTCCTGAAGAGGAATGCTGTTCTGGGTCTGTTCGAGAGCGAGAAGATGATAGCCTTGCCGTTTGAGGTGAGAGACAGCATCCGATGTTGACTCAAAATAGTGCCAGACAACACTTTCTTCTGCTCCAAGTGCCGTCTTTCTTATATCCCGATGAGGAGGTGTGGCTGTAATGCCACAGAGGTAAAGAGAATCTACAAGAAAGGCATCTGCGGTACGGAACACGGAACCGATATTGTTCATACTCCTGACGTTGTCAAGTACTATAACCAGCGGAATTTTCTTCTTTTGCTTGAACTCTTCCTGTGTGAGACGCTTCATCTCCACAACAGATAGTTTAACGTTTTCATTCATAGCTCAAAGGGGTAAGTGTAAAGAGATTATCATAGGGTCTTCTTACTATCTTTCCATTTTCTGTTTTGGGTAGAGAGGAAACGGTCTCAAAGTATTTAGGTCTCTCTTTGCTTTCAAGTTTTTCTGCAATTTTATTGGTTAGTTCGCAAAGCTCTACTTCTCCTTCAAGAACGATAACAAGCACTTCTCCCCAAAGAGAATGCGGAGCAGAGGTTAGAAGAAAGGGAACAGGTACGATAGGAAGCAGTCTCTGTTCAAGCTCTTCAAGTTGAAGCTTTATTCCACCACTATTGATAACATTATCAAGTCTTCCCAATATTTCAAAGCTACCATCGGGAAAAAGTATTCCTCTATCATTGGTAACTATTGGAGTGTCTGATAGAAACGGAGCATTCACCGTTATAGCTTCTTTTTCGGACAGAGAGATAGATACGCCTTTCAGGGGAGTAAACGAAAGAGATCGTTCCTTACCATTTACTCTTCGTATCGCTACGTGAGAGAATGTTTCGGTCATTCCGTATGTGGCATAGATACTGTTTGGAAGTTGTGTGAGTTGTTCTTCAAGAGTAGGATGAATGGCAGTCCCTCCGATAATAACCGTTTTTATCTTGGAGAGTCTCTCTCTTTCCAAGCTGTTTTGCATACTTTTTTCAATCTGAATAGGCACCATGGCAGCAAAGTCTATATCCGGAATAGTATCCATGGCAAGAGGATGAGATGATGGAGGAGAGAGGATAAGCCTCAAAGAACCTTCTATTGCTCGTACAACCATCATCTTCGCTGCTATGTAAGATAGAGACATCGCACAGAAAGCAGTAGCACCGGGAGAGAGACAGAATGTTTGCAGTGTCAAGCGTGCACTCCGTCTCATCTTCTCTTTTTCTGCAAGAATTGTTTTGGGTAATCCCGTAGAACCGGATGTTTGAAGAGCTATCAGGGGAGAAGAACTATACCACTCTTCTAAGAAAGCATTGAGTTCTTCTCTCAACTTTTTCTCTTCTCCGGTTTCTTTACACAGAATGGATATATCCGCAGAGGCCTTCCGTATATCGATCATTGTTTTTCTTTTAGTGCCATGAGCGATCGTACCATATCTCTGATCCTTTTCTGTAAAGAGGTGTAGAGATATTGTTGATAAAAAGTTCACCGGTTCCTAAACCTTGTGGGCGCTCCACACTATGAGAAGAAACCCAGTGAGCAATAGCATTCAGACCAATATTGGATTCCAATGCAGATGTTGCCCACCAAGGTATATCCATCTCCTGAGCCAACTTTATCCACTCATCGCATCCGTAAAAAGAGCCATGAAGTGTAGGCTTCAATATGATATAGTGCGGACGAATGGTTTCTAAAAGATCTCGCTTTTGTTGGGTTTTATAGATACCTATCAGTTCTTCATCCAAAGCTACAGGAATGGGAGTATCTCTTACAATCTTTGACATTTGCTCAGGTTCTCCTGCGGCTATCGGTTGCTCTATGGAGTGGATTTTGTACCGGGATAGAATATTTAATTTTTCGAGACTTTCGGGAAAAGAAAATGCACCATTGGCATCCAATCTTATCTCCAAATCTTGAGGGAGAAATCTGTTCCGGATACGGAGAAGCAGTTCCACTTCCGAATCGAAAGCGATAGCTCCTATCTTCAATTTCAAACAGCGAAAACCTTCCCGAAGTTTCCCCTCTATTCTATCCAACATTTCGTCGTATGATCCCATCCATATCAAACCATTGATAGGAATACCTTTCTCTTCTCTGGAAAATGGTGTATCTGTGTGTGCAAAGCTTCCTGCTTTTATGTGTCTCAGAGCCGTTTCTATACCGAATAGGATAGAAGGGTATCGCTTCCACTCTTCAGAGGGAGACCAAGAATCATCCTTTACTTCATCCAGTAGTTTGGATAGTGTATTGTGATAATCTTCCGAAAAATCCGGACTGAGATCCTGCAACGGAGCACACTCTCCAATGATCTCTTTTCCCTCCGGCGTTGTGCGCTCTATGTAGAAGACATCTTTTGAAAGGTATACCCCTCTGGACGTCTTTGCCGGTTGCTTGAACCGAAGCTTCTCTTTTCGGATAGTCAACTCCATAGCCTCTGCGTGAAAAGATTATGGCAGCTTTGGAAATTTAGACCAATCCGGTTTACGTTTTTCCAAAAAGGCAGTCTTACCCTCTTGTGCTTCATCGGTAAGATAGTAGAGCATTGTTGCATCTCCTGCCAATTCCTGAATACCAGCCTGACCATCAAGTTCCGCATTTAGACCGGCCTTGATCATTCGCAATGCAAGCGGACTGAGAGCCATCATCTCTTCTGCCCATTTTACATACTCATCCTCAAGCTGTTCCAATGGTACGACAGTATTGACCAAGCCCATATCCAGTGCCTCTTGAGCATTGTACTGACGGCATAGAAACCAAATCTCTCTGGCTTTCTTTTGTCCTACGACACGAGCAAGATAAGAAGAACCAAATCCGGCATCAAAGCTGCCTACTCTCGGACCCGTCTGTCCGAACCTTGCATTTTCGGAAGCAATGCTTAGATCGCAGACAACATGAAGTACATGACCACCACCAATGGCAAATCCGTTGATCGCAGCAATTACGGGTTTTGGAATGGAACGAATCTGTTTCTGTACATCCAAAACGCTCAGTCTTGGAACACCATCTTTGCCGATATAACCCCCACGTCCTTTTACATTTTGGTCTCCTCCGGCACAGAAAGCAACATCTCCTGCTCCGGTAATTACGACAACACAGATGTCCGACTCTTCCCTGCAAATACGAAGAGCATCGCTCATTTCGGCAGTTGTTTGAGGAGTAAAAGCATTTCTATATCGCTCTCTGTTGATGGTTATGCGTGCTATTCCGTTGTAGAAATCGAAAATAATCTCCTCATATTCTTTAATGGTTCTCCATTCTCTATTGGTATTCATTCTATTCTTTGTTTTGTTTAAATCTGTTTGTTTTCATGGTAAAGGTACTCATTTTTCAATCCTTCTACGGATAAGAGAACAAATCTTTTATCAGCTATTTGGTGGTTCGGAAATTCTTTTGTAATTTTGCAACACAAAAACAAGGTATTGACCCATGGTGTAATGGTAGCACTACAGGTTTTGGTTCTGTCTGTCGAGGTTCGAATCCTCGTGGGTCAACATAGAAGAGGCTTCTAAATTATTTTTAGAAGCCTCTTTTTCTTTTTTATAAATCGGTTTGTTTTAGGAGGTTGTTTAGTGCTTTTTTCAAGGTATCGTATTTGAAACGGTATCCTGCTTGGATGATTTTTTCTGCTGATACTCTGCTTCCTTCGAGTAAGAGAGATGCTCGTTTGCCAAGGATTCCATACAGGAAGCACTTGGGAATAGGAGGGAAAAGCAGAGGTCGGTGAATTGTTTTCGCAATTTCCCGCATGAATTTTCTGTTTTGCACATGTTCGGGAGCTACGGCATTATACGTACCGTATAGAGATGGGGTTTGAAGTATGTGCAGTATGATCCCACACAGATCTTCTATGTGTATCCAAGGTAAATATTGCTTCCCGCTTCTTAATGGTGCTCCCAAATACCACTTGACGGGAAGAACCATTTTGGGCAAGGCTCCTCCTTTTTCGGATAATACGACTCCGAATCGTGCGATGACGGTACGTTCCGAGATGCCTTCTGTCACGAATTGTTGTGCAGATTGCTCCCAGTCTCGACAGATATCGCTCAGGAAATGCTCTCCTTTTTCATCATTTTCGCTGAAGATCTTTTCTGAGGTTATGGTTCCATAAAAACCGATTGCCGATGCCGAAATAAAGGAGTCTATCCGAATTTTGTTTGCCTTTAGGGTCTCTAATATCAGTTTTGCAGAGTCTATTCGGCTTGATCGGATGATCTGTTTCCGCTTTTCTGTCCAAGGTTTATCGGCAATTCCGGCGCCTGCCAGATGAATGATGTGGGATACTCCTTGAAATGCTTCTGTTTCTGTTTTCTTTTTGGCGGTGTTCCATTCGTATTCGTTTTCTTTCTGTTTGCGGCGTGTCAAAAATCGGACGTCATAGCCTTTTTGCACAAGTTTTTCCGATAATGCCTGTGCAATCATTCCATTCGCGCCTGTTATTAGAACAATATTTTTCTGCATGGATGTGGTGAAAATTGGTGGATGAGAGCATAAAAATACGGACTCTTTTGGAATGTAGTAAAAATCTTTTTTCTGTTGAAGAGGGGAATCGTTGAAATTGCCACGATGAGTTCGAGCTATTTCTCTCTTTCACAAAATCCATTAAGAGTTGATTAAACCTCTCTGCATTATCCAAATTGGCACAGTGTCCCGCATTCTTAATGATATAAAACTGACTATTTGCTTGCGCTTGAGCCCATTGTTGAGCAGAGGAAATAGCAATAGGAATATCTTGATCTCCCACTAGGATTAGTATGGGATATGTGTTCTTGATATAAGGACGCTCTTTAACGAGCTTTCCCATGCCTGACATTGCACGAAAGGAATTACGAGTAAAATGCTTGGTACTTTGATAAAAAAGCATCTGCTCATCCTTGCCTACCACACATGTTTCAGCAATATACCTACGAAAAGCGTCCATTGAGAATAACATCTTGAACAGCCACTTAAAGATCTCTTGATTCTGAGCCTTAGCTATCTCTTTCTGCTCTTGATTGATGTTATATCCGCCCAATACGGTCACAGAAAATGTCCGATTGGAGTATCTTAAAGCAAAATCCTGAGCAATCAAGGATCCCAATGAAACACCCACTATATGCGCTTTGTCAATCTCCTCTTGATCCAATATCTTAGCGATGTGAGTACTGGTAGATATAATTTTATCCTTTGATTTGCCAAGTTCTGACAAACCATGTCCCAACATATCAAGGGTTATAACCCTATATTCAGAAGAGAAAAAATCAATCTGCTTATTGAAACATGTGTGATCTCCAAAGGCTGGATGTATAAAAACAATCGTATTATTATTAGGATTACCACTGACAAAATAATGAATTGAATAGTCCTTATGCTCTAAGGTTTTGTACTCAATATAAGCTGTTGCCGTTACCCGTGATTTCATATAGTGTTTTCAATATTCATATTAAACTCCCACAGACAGCAAGGCTCTTGTCTCGTTACCGTGAAAGTTGTCCTATATCCGCTCTTTGTTATCTCCACAAATTGCGTATCTGATATGACCTCTACTTTATCAATATCACTTCTCCACGAACAGTCGGCAAGCGATGTTACGATTTTCCAAACTCTCTGCAAATCGTACGGAAACGTAGCTTTTATGTTTGACGTTACGACCATAAAGTTTAGTATTTCGGGAAAATGTCGTTATCTCATAAATCCGTTTTTGAAGAAATCATACCACTGGGCAATCTGTTCGGGAGTGTTGGCTTTCAGCAATAGAAGCATTTCACGAGTGAATTCCAAATGTCCTAAGCCATTTGCCGTAACTATATTTTTATCACCTACAGCCAGCGCTTCTATATAACCTGCTTCGTTTGTGTATTTATCACCACCCCAATGTTTAAGTTCGTCAAGACCGTTGCCTGTATGCTTTACGTTGTTTAGAAAACCGTGTGAACACAAAAACGAAGCTCCATTACATATCGCCCCTACAATTTTACCATTATCCAAAGCCTCTTGTACCAATGGTGCTACAAGTTCCGCATCGGACGAGTCCCAACGGTTGCCCCCGATAAGTACTAAGGCAGCATAGTCTTTCGGCATATTATCGAAAGAATAATCGGGTAAAGTCCTAAAACCTCCGATGGAACGGATGGTGTCCAATGTCGGAGCTACCGTATGTACTTCGTATTTTATTTCACCACCTGGTATTACACCTACATGAAGAGCCGTGGAAAGAAAAGCCCCCTCCCAGTCAGTGTATTCATTTAACAAGATAAATAAAACTTTCTGTTTCATTGATGAATGTATTTTGAATTTGATAACTTCTCCACAAGTTCCTTCAATACCTTCGCGAAGATTAATTCTGAGAAGTTACTCATTCATAATTAGAAAGACGAATAAAACAGCAAGAAAACACTCCTTTCGAATGCTTTATCTCCGATAATTCTCTTGCAGTAGTCGGTTGATGTCGGAGAGACGGTAGAGTATTTCCCTGCAATTTGGGTATATGGTATAATCTCTTTGTCCCGATAATCTTTCAAAATAGGAGGGCTGATGAAAAGATGTTCGCAGACCTATCGCCCCGTGAGGTAGATTTCTCCTCCGAATAGTGAACGATGAGTTTGGGCAATCTCCCGAATGCGCTTACCTACTTCCTAAATGCCCGAAATAAGTTGCTTCATCTCGGGTGTTTCTTTATAGATGGTTTCATATTCCATAATTACGGTTATTGACGGTTAGACTTTGTGAGGAGTGCTTCCACATCCTCACGTTTGTAATAGCACTTATGCCCGATTTGGATAAATAGAACTTGGTTTCAGCGTCCTATTTCGGATGATAGTTCAAAATCAAGCAAATAAAAATGAAAGAAGAAGAGGAATCTAAAGTGAAAGATCGGTCCGGATCCCCAAAGATGTACCTTAAAACAATCGCTTTTCCATAAGGTCTATTATTGCTAATTTTGTGTGTACTAAACGAAACTCACAGATTTACCATGGATAAGGATAATCGGAATAATGGAACGGAGCAAGAAAATCTTGACATCATCTATACCACAGAAGAGCATATGACGGATATCGGTTTTGACGATGAAGAGCTTCCTGAGGTTGAAGGAATGACTCTTGTCGATGCCTATTATGTGGAGAACCACATGGTGGAATATTACATAGAGCAACGAGAACATTTTGCCAAAGAGATAGCAAAAACCTATGCCAAAGCCGGGTATAATGCAGAGCGCAGAGATGCCGGAAATGATGAGGGAGAGGCTGTAATGGCGATAGATCGAAGCGGAAAAGTGGTCGGAATGATTTTGCTTAATCCGTACGAGACCGACAATCTTATTGCCGCCAAGGCAGAAGGAACACTCACAGAGGAGATCCTGAGATCTTTGAAAAATAATCATCCGAAAGACCATGAAAGAAAAAAGAAATAACAACCGAAGCTTGTCATTCGGAATGAGCAGGGGAATGAAAGTTGTCCTTTTCATCTTCACTGTTGCAGCCATGCTTTCTTGCGCAAGCAAACTCGGCCCGGGAGGAGGTCCGTATGATGATACTCCTCCGGTGTTGTTGAAATCGATGCCTACTTCGGGTGCTCTAAATGTGAATACGAAAAAATTCGTTTTCTACTTTGACGAGTACGTTACGGTAAAAGATGCCAGTAAGAAAGTGATTATATCTCCTCCTCAACAGCAAAACCCGAAAATACAAGCTATCGGCAAGCGTGTGGAGGTCATACTGGAAGACTCTCTCATTTCCAATACGACTTACACCATAGATTTTACAAACTCAATCGAAGACAATAACGAACAAAATGCTCTGGAAAACTTTTCTCACGCTTTCAGCACGGGAAGCCAGATAGACTCTATGGAGATTGCCGGTGTGGTGCTGAATGCAAGAGATCTCGAACCTGTTTCGGATGTTGTGGTCGGAATTCATACGGAAGAGGATCCGAAAGTATTTAGAGATACCACATTCCTAAGAATGTCCCGTACATCAGAGAAAGCCAAGTTCGTTATTCGCAATATGAAACATGGCTCGTACAGCGTTTTTGCTCTAAAAGATAACGACAACAACTACCGCTATAATTCTCCTATGGAGGGCATCGCATTCTTTCCGGAAAGAGTGCTTACGAGCTTTGAACCGGCAGTGAGACAGGATACAGCATTTAAGATCGTCAAAGGAAAGTCTGTGGTGGACTCTATCCGTCTTGTCGAGTACACAAAGTATCTTCCGGACGATGTCGTTCTTCGCTTTTTCCAATCGGATAAACAGAGAAATTATATCGTGAAGCGAGAACGCCCCGATTCTGCTACAATAGTACTTGAATTCAATCTCCCATTCTCTCAGGAAAAAGAGATTCCCTCCATTGGTGTCTTGGGTGAAACCAAAGACTCTTTGTCCAAGCCTAAGATCGTTAAAGATGCAGACTTGTACACCAAGAAAGCAACGTATCTGCTCATAGACTCGCTCTACCATGCAAGAGATACATTTGTGGTAAACTATCATTCGATAGATTCCCTGAACAATCCGATCGTTGTATCCGATACGATAGCTCTTCGTACTCCTCCTAAAAAGCAGAAAAAAGAGGAGAAAGAGGATACCAAAGTTCCTAAAGATTCCACCGCCGTCGAAAAACCTAAGCCGACATGGACACTCAGTATGGATACAAAAGGAGGAGGTGGAATATCGGACTCTATCATAATATCTTCTACGTATCCGGTAGAAACGGATAGGCTCAGAAAAGCTTTAAGACTCGTATACAAGAAAGATACAATAGAGGTCGATGCAAAAATAGATACATTGATGGCTATGCCGGGGCGTAGTACTCAGTGGTTGCTTAAAGCTCCGCTGAGCTATAAACAAAGCTATGTGCTTTATGCCGACAGTGCCTCTGTTTCCGATATTTTGGGCCGTCCTTTACTTGAGCCTCTCAAGAAAGGCTTTGAGATAAAGGCAAAAGGAGAATTTTCATCGCTTCAGATACAAGTAGCAGGATATGGTAATACTCCCTTGATAGGAGAGCTTCTGAATGAAAGTGACAAAGTCCTGCAAGTAACATACTCGAAGAAAACACCCGGAGAACTCATCTTTTCCGATCTTGTTCCCGGGAACTACTATCTTCGTATTATCGTCGACCGTAATGGAAATAGGCGTTGGGATACAGGTGATTACGATAAAAATATACAACCGGAAGAAGTGTTCTATCTGAATAAAAAGATGGAGCTCCTTAAAAACTGGACTGTAAAGGAGAACTTTGATCCTAAAGCTTTCTCTTTGGATAAACAAAAACCGGAGGAACTCATACGAAATAAACCGAAGACAGCACAAAAAAGAGACAAAAATAAGGAGCGAGAAGAGGAGATGAAGAGGCGTCGATCCGGTGCAGGATCCGGAGGAAGTTTTGATCTTGGTGGAGTAACCGGTGGTATCCGTCAAAGCTTCTAATGGAAATACTTTTTTGCAATGAGAGGTAAAATAGGTTTGAGCCTTCTTTTATTGGGGATGATAGTTTTCGGAGGAGATTTCGTTCCTGTGGCAAGGGCGGAGAAAACTATCCGAACGGATAGTATTGAATTCAAATACCAATGGACTCGAACTGTTCCTCTAACTCTCTTTGCAGTATCCACTCCGAGCTTGGATCAATCAGTGTACAAGTGGAGAAATAGTAACTTTTCTTCTTTTCGAACACGCATAGATGATTATTCAAGCCTAATACCCGTAGCAACCTCTTGGGGTTTATATTTTGGTGGAGTAAAACCGAGTTATAGCAGAAATGCCGGAGAAATGTTTCTTCTTCAAGGAGGTGCAATTTTGCTTTCTACAGCAGTAACTCACATAGGGAAACGGGGATTTGGAAGAGAGAGGCCGGATGGGAGAAATTATAAATCTTTTCCATCGGGACACACCTCATTTGCCTTTGTCTGTGCCACTCTTCTTGTGGAAGAATACGGAGAACGTTACCCATGGTTGGCGGCTTTGTCTTATACATCGGCATCGCTTACTGCTACTGCTCGTATTCTTAATAACAGGCACTGGGTAAGTGATCTTGCCGGAGGAGCAGTGGTGGGTATATTATCTGCTAAGCTGACCTATATGTTAGGGGCTTTAGCAACCGGGCGATCTTATCGTCCCTATACATTTCGAGACGAACCACTGAAAGGGTATGCTTTTTCTTTTCAAAGAGGATGGAATACGTCTTCCAAATCTATTTCCAATTGTTTTGGAGTGGGTGTGAGAATTCCTTTGTATGAGAAGTGGGGTATCGCTGTCCAAACCGAATGGTCTTCCGAAATACTGGAAGAAGATTTGGTTTTTGGTCGTTCTATTGGAGGAGGGGTAAGCTATCGGAGGGAGTTTCTTTGGGATGATAATTTCCTTCTGGATGGAAGGCTTTTTTTAGAGCATACCTCTCACTTTAACGATCAGTCTCGGAATGGCTGGGGCATTCGCCCGGAATTGGGTCTTCTGTTTAGAACGGGGAATGTTTCGTTATTAAGAGGATATGCAGCTGTCTCTTCTGCTCCATGGAGAGAGAGAAGACCGGCTGCTTGGGAATTTGGATTAGGAGTTGAATGGGGGTGGTAAAGCAACCTCTCCATTCAGATGAAATAGATTAAGATATATGTCTACGAAGGTGGCAGAGACACCTATGATGTCTCAGTATAACAAGATAAAAAGAGAACATCCGGATGCAATATTGCTGTTTCGGGTTGGAGACTTCTATGAGACTTTCTGTGAAGATGCCATAACAGTCTCGTCTCTGCTCGGAATAACATTGACGAAGCGGGCCAATGGCTCTGCAAGTCATATCGAACTTGCGGGATTTCCTCACCATGCATTAGATACTTATTTGCCTAAGTTGGTTGGTTTCGGAAAACGAGTGGCGATCTGTGACCAAATAGAAGATCCCAAGACCACGAAAAAATTGGTAAAAAGGGCTGTAACCGAACTTGTAACACCCGGTCTTACCATGAACGATACCGTTCTTCATGCTAAACAGAACAATTTTTTGGCTTCTGTTGTATTTGGAAGCGGGAAAGTAGGTCTTGCATTTTTGGATCTTTCAACCGGAGAATTTCTCACAGCAGAAAGTTATCCTCAAGATGCAGATAAATTGCTTTCTAATTTTTCTCCGAAAGAGGTTCTATTGAAAAGGGGGCTGGAGCGTGCGTTCAGGGAGGAGTTTGGAGACAAACTTAATCTTTATCCTTTGGAAGACTTTATCTATACAGAGATGTATGGACGGGATAAAATCTCAGAAGTGTTTGGCGTGAAGAATCTTAAGGGGTTTGGTATAGAGGAGAATAAGCTCTCCATCATTGCATGCGGTGCCATTCTTTACTATCTACATGCCACTTGTCATGTGGAGTTGGGACATATTACAACCATCAGAAAGATGGAAGAGGATAGATATGCCCGCCTAGATAAGTTTACGCTGCGAAATCTTGAGATTCTTAAGCCTATAAGCGATGATGGCGTTTCCCTGGTAGAAGTTCTGGATAGAACATTGACTCCCATGGGAGGACGTCTATTGAAGCGTTGGATGATATTTCCTCTTCTTGATGTCAAGGAGATAGAGTTCCGCCAAAATGCCGTGGAAGCGTTTATGAAGCAGAACGATGCAGCGGAAAAGCTTAGAGGGCACATGGCTAAGATTGGAGATTTGGAACGATTGGTCTCCAAAATAGCTGTAGGACGCATAAATCCTCGTGAACTCCTGCAGTTGGCTGATGCCATAGGGGAGTTTGCTCCTCTCCGAAGTATTCTCAGATCTCTTGATTGTGATACCACGACTCATTTGGCCGATATGATGACAGATGCTTCGGAGGTTCTTCAAATGATAACTGAAACTATTGATCCGGAAGCCCCTTCTTTAATGAACAGGGGAGGACGCGTAATTCGTGAGGGAGTACATTTGGAGCTTGATGAGCTGAGGCGTATCGCAGGTGGAGGCAAAGAGTTTCTTATCGAGATTCGAAATCGTGAAGCTGAGCGCACAGGTATTCCAAGCCTCAAGATTGCATTTAACAATGTATTTGGATACTATATAGAGGTAAGAAATACGCACAAAGATAGAGTACCTGAAGATTGGATCAGAAAGCAAACTCTTGTGAATGCTGAGCGTTATATCACACAAGAGTTAAAGGAGTACGAACAGAAGATTCTGGGAGCTGAGGAAAAGATTGCAATTCTTGAGTCCGAAATATACACTCAGCTCATTTCAAAACTGTCCGGTTATATTAAGGAGGTGCAAAATAATGCCATAAGAATATCGGAAGTAGATGTGCTACAGTCTTTTGCAGATGTTGCTATCGCTTATCAGTATTCTAAACCGGAGGTTAATAACGGACAAACCATTGAGATTAAAGATGGGCGTCATCCTGTAATAGAGCGCCTTCTTCCAACAGGAGAAGCTTATATTGCCAATGATCTCTATTTAGATGACAAGAATCAGCAGATAATTATTATCACCGGGCCAAATATGTCGGGTAAGAGTGCTCTTTTGCGTCAGACAGCCATTATCTGTCTTATGGCTCAGATGGGCAGCTTTATTCCTGCTCGTACAGCATCTATTGGTCTGGTAGACAGAATATTTACCAGAGTTGGAGCCAGTGATAATATTTCCAGAGGAGAGTCCACTTTTATGGTGGAAATGACAGAATCTGCTGCTATCCTGAATAGCCTGACAAATAGAAGCCTTGTACTTATAGATGAGTTAGGAAGAGGAACTTCTACCTATGACGGTATCTCCATAGCCAGAGCCATTGTGGAATATATCCACGAGTACCCTCATGGTAAAGCGAAAACTCTTTTTGCCACTCACTATCATGAGTTAAATGAATTGGAAGCTGAATACGATAGGATAAAAAACTTTAATGTTTCTGTCAGGGAAGTTGATGGAAAAGTGATTTTTCTCAGAAAGCTTCAGCCGGGAGGAAGTGAGCACAGTTTTGGTATAAATGTTGCCAAATTAGCCGGTCTTCCATTAACTATCGTGGAGAGGGCTGGAGATATTTTGCATCAATTAGAAAAGGGAAATAGAGGGTTTGCTTCCTCTTTTACTTCAAGTGGATCGGGGCGAGAGGTTGTAGGAAATACTCCTTATCAAATAAGTTTTTTCCAATTGGATGATCCTGTTCTTGGACAAGTTAGAAAAGAGATTCTTGGAGTGGATATTAATCATCTGACACCTATTGAAGCCTTAAATAAGTTAAGCGAAATAAAAAAAGTAATTACAGGTAAAAGCGAATGAAGTTTAGATATGACATAATAGTGGTGGGAGCCGGGCATGCAGGCTGTGAAGCTGCACGAGCTGCGGCTATAATGGGATGCTCTGTTCTGCTCATCACAATGGATATGGGAAAGATAGCCCAAATGAGTTGTAATCCCGCTATTGGAGGTATTGCAAAAGGGCAGATTGTACGTGAGATTGATGCTTTGGGAGGAGCTACCGGTATTGTAACAGATGCGACATCTATCCAATTCCGAATGCTGAATAGAAGCAAGGGCCCTGCTATGTGGAGCCCCAGAGCACAAAGCGATAGACAGCAATTTTCTATGGCATGGAGGCACATATTGGAGAATACCGAGAATCTCTATATGTGGCAAGATACTGTAACAAGTCTTCTCTTTTCTGATGCTGATGGTACTATAAATGGTGTGGAGACGGCTCAAAAAGTCTCATTTTATGCGTCCAAGGTGGTATTGACTAATGGTACATTCTTGAATGGTCTTATGCATGTGGGATCGCATCAATGGAAAGGAGGACGAATTTCAGAGCCTGCCTCTTATGGCATCACTGAACAGCTTATGTCGAGGGGTTTTCGTACGGATCGTATGAAAACCGGAACACCTGCTCGTATAGACTCAAGAACCATTAAGTTTGATCTGTGTGAGGCTCAGTATGGAGATGAAGATTTTCATCGTTTCTCTTTTCTTCCAGATTCAAGACTGGTAAATAAGCTAAAACAGCGTCCTTGTCATATTACATATACTAACGAGGAGGCTCATACGGAACTTAGAAATCATCTGGAGGATTCTCCTCTCTATAATGGTCAGATTGTTAGTATTGGTCCTCGCTACTGTCCCAGCATAGAAACGAAGATTGTAACATTTGCAGAGAAAGACCGTCATCAGCTCTTTTTAGAACCGGAAGGGGAGAATACGACAGAGTATTATATCAATGGATTCTCTTCCTCTCTTCCTTTTCAAGTTCAGCTTGATGCTTTGAAAAAGATTCCGGCATTGGAAGATGTTCATCTCTTGAGACCGGGATATGCGATAGAGTACGACTTTTTCGATCCTACTCAGCTCCATCATACTTTGGAGACGAAATTGGTAGAAGGACTTTATTTCGCAGGCCAAATTAATGGTACTACCGGATATGAAGAAGCGGCAGGACAAGGTATCATCGCCGGAATAAATGCTGCTTTGAAAGTGAAAGGTGAGTCGGAATTTACTTTAGCTCGTGATGAGGCATATATAGGGGTCCTTATAGACGACCTTGTGACCAAGGGAGTGGATGAGCCATACCGGATGTTTACAAGTAGGGCAGAGTACAGAATACTTCTTAGACAAGACAATGCCGATCAACGCCTGACTCCAAAAGGTAGAGAAATTGCTCTGGTCGATGATGAAAGATGGAATAGCTATCTGGCTAAAAGGGAGTGGATAGATAAGATTGATTCTCTTTTACGTCAAACAGGAGTGCGTCCTGTAGATGTGAATGACTATCTTGAGCAGTATGATACTGCGCCGACTAAACAGGGTTGTAAGGCCGTAGATCTTCTTTTGCGCCCCAATATACATATAGATGGTTTAATGCAAGTTCTACCAGTGTTTGCGCAGCTGTATGAGGCCATCCCGGAGAATATTCGTGAAGAGGTGTTGGAGGCTGTAGAAATTGAAGTGAAATACTCAGGCTATATCTTAAGAGAGAAAGAACTTGCTGAGCGGGCAAAGAGGTTGGAGCATATTACCCTTAAGGGTAGGTTTAATTACATGGAAATCTCTTCTCTCTCCACAGAAGCAAGGCTGAAGTTGGCTGCAATAGATCCGGAAAATATCGGACAAGCCTCTCGTATCCCCGGAATTTCACCGAGTGATATCAATATTCTTCTTGTTCTCTGCGGGCGGATATAAGACTGTCTTTGTTTCACGTGGAACATAAAGATTGGAGATGCTGATTCCTAAAAAAGATATTCTCGAAACGTTAAGTAGTATTCCGGATCTTCCGGGTTGCTACCGCTATTTGGACAAGAATGAAGTTGTTGTCTATATAGGTAAGGCGAAATCTTTACGTAGAAGGATCGCATCATATTTTCAAAAAGAACATGTTGATGCCAAGACACGTGCCTTGGTAAATACTCTACAGTGGTTAGAGTATTTTGTTGTGGATACCGAGCATGATGCTCTTTTATTGGAATACAATCTTATAAAAGAGTATCGTCCTCGGTATAATATTATGCTCAAGCATGGGAATTTTTATCCCTATATCTGCATAAAGAAAGAGGCTTTCCCTCGTATTTTTGTCACTCATAAGCCGGTACGAGACGGTTCCGAGTATTTCGGACCATATCCCAGTAGAAGAATGGCTAATACACTTATTGGGGTTATTAAGAAAGTCTTTCTGCCTCGTACATGCAGTTTAAATCTGACCTCGGAAAATATTCTTTTGGGACGGTTTCGTGTCTGTCTCAATTATCATATTCATCGTTGCCTTGCCCCCTGTGTGGGGAAACAGAAGGAATCGGATTATGATGAAAATGTTCGTCAGGCCAGAGAGGTTTTGAGAGGGAATATATCTTCCGTAATGCAGGAGTTGAAAGAGAGAATGTTTGGATATGCTTCAGATCTGAAGTTTGAAGAGGCTCATGCGATAAAGCGTTCAATAGAAATATTGGAAAACTATCAAGCGCAGTCTGCTGTGGTCTCTCGTCATGTCGGCAATGCTTTGGTCTGCTCTTTCTCGGAAGACTCTTCGTCTATCTATATTAACTATCTTGAAGTTCGAGAGGGAAATATTGTTTCAGGAGAGACGTTGGAGTATAAAAAGAGCCTGAATGAGGAGGCAGAGGAGTGGCTTTCGACCGTTATACAAGAGAGCCTCAGTAATCTTCGTCCCGGAATTAAAGAGCTCATCCTTCCGCATCCAATAGCTTATGTTCCGGAGGGTGTCTCTGTTACTATTCCGCAGAGGGGAGATAAGAAAAAGCTATTGGATCTTTCATTGAAGAATGTAGAGCAGTAT
>JAUMWS010000113.1 GCA_030529525.1 Porphyromonas sp.
GATGTATTGAGCCGGAGGCAGTCTTTGGGCAATTCAAGGCCAACATGGGGTATCGGCGTTTCAGACATATGGGCTTAGAGCAGGTGAAGATGGACTTCGCCTTTCTCGCTATGGCCTTTAATCTGAAGAAACTATGTGCTAAGGTTGCTCGAAAGGCGAAAAACGCGCCGAAAAGACCTATATCAACCCTCAATCTCGGCCTCATGCGCTTCTACCTCCTCGAAAGACACAAAAATATCCCTCAAAGGCTAAAACCGGTGGCTTAACCAACCCCAAACCAAAAACTAAAAGGAGCTGTGCCAAAAATGAATTTTGACACAGCCCCTTCTTTTCTTTCTTCTTTTCTTATTTTCATCATATCTTGTTTAGCATCCATTTAGAATGGACCATTAAAGGATGTTTTTACAATCTCGGTTATTTCTTGAAAGGGATGAATATGAGAGTTTGGAGACCTTATACTTCTTTTGTTCTAACTCTTGATAGGGGGAGTTACAAAAATTCTTTGGTAATATATTATTTGTCGGATTTGTCGGAGAAAATGGTAGCGGCGTCTTGAAATTACCACAAGGGAAAAGTCCTTGGAAGATATTTCCCTACTTCGATAGAGCATCCTGCATAGAATCCGAACTTGGTGTATGTCATGTATAGGTTTACGTGCTTAAGGTCTACGATCATCATCGCTCCAAAGTCAAAGCCTCTTTTCCTCTCGGAGAGATAGGCATTATATTTCCGAAATGAGGCATATCCGATTAGTGGAGCAATCCGGAATCTATCATGAATGGGAATCTGGTAGCCAACGTGGAGAAGCCTTCCTTTGGTTTTGAACTTTTCTCCAATCTCGGCTAAATATTGTTCCTTGGGTAATCCGATCATGTAGCTGATGAATCCGCCGCAAAGATTCATATTTAGAACAATACCGAGATTCGGAGCCATATCTTTTCCCATTTTCATTGTTCCGAAGCCCATGCCTATGAAAGATTCGTGATAGACGTCTTCAAAGTTGAAGAATGGGGTTGTTTGAGCTTTTGTTTTATGAGGTATGGATAGGAGGATCAGAAGAAAAATAAGTTTTGCTTTCATTGTGATAGGAGAGTGTGAGGTTCGACTGTCGGCTTCAAGATACAAATTTTATCAGGCTGATACAGCGTGTGCCTGTCGGTATCTCTACTCTTTTGCATTATGATACTTTGGGCTACTTATTATTCTCTTTCCTTCCTGATCCGTATTCGGCTTCAAACTTATCAATTATCACTTGATATCTTTTGGGAAGATAAGAGTATGCTATTTCGTATATATCGTTGGGGATACCATAAAGAGGTTCTGCAATGGATCCGCAGATGCATCCGATCGTGTCGGAATCTCCTCCTATGGATATGGCATTTCGGACAGCATCTTCAAAGCTTTGTGCTTCAAGAGCACATGTTATGGCTTGTGGTACACTGTCTTGGCATGTGCCTCCATTGCCTTTATTATCGACTCCATACCAAGAATAACGCTTGTTCAATTCCGATACAGACATGGATAGATCGTAATTAAAGTTGGATGCTATAGCCCTCTTTATTTCATCTTTATTTTTTCCTTTGCGTGCCATGTAGATGGCTAAGGCAACAGCCTGAGCACCTTTAATCCCTTCCTTGTGGTTATGTGTACATTCGGCAGACAGCTTAGCCAAAGTCATCGCTTCTTCTTCTGTTTTCGCTATCCATCCTACCGGACCTACACGCATGGCACTTCCATTGCCGCAGCTACCATAAGGTTTCATCTTCCCTTCTTTCGCTCTGCTTATCCATTCCAAAAACATTGGTCCATAACTTCCCATTGGAAGAGGTTCTGAAAGAGCATACTTCAAGTAGTAGTCCGCAATATTTCCTCCGTTCAGAAGCCAATCTGCAGTGGCAATGGTCAGGATAGAATCATCCGTATATGACATTTTGTTCGAGAATAGAGGAAAATCTTTTGTTCGAATGTTGTCGAATTCGTATATGCTTCCTACTATATCGCCGATCATTGAGCCTAACATAGTTAAATTAACTTAGATCAGCAGAAGATCTAAAATATATATGCAATGTTTACGCTGTCTTAGATGGTTTTTTTACTAATTTTCTATACTATTTTCGAGATGCGTTCTTAATTCTTGAAGTTCTTCGGATGTTAATAGTGGATCTTTGAAGGTAATAAATTTATTTCTTGAACTTATTATTTCTAATAGCTTTTCTATTGTTGCATAGTAATTGGGGTGTTCGGATAAGATGTTTTTTATCTCCCTTCTCACTCCATCTTTAGTATTTCCCTGTCTAAAAATTATTTTTTCTTGGATACTTTTCCCTCCATCTATGCTACCGAAAAATATGGTACAAAATCTATATATAAGTTGATCAGTTGGATATTTTGAATACAGATACAATAATGCTCTTAGATGGGAAAACAATGTGAATCTCAATATAAAGGTCTTTAGCTCTGTTGTCTCAAAATAATTTACTATATCTTTTATGTCTATAAGTGAAGAGGTGTTCTTATTATTAAAGAGACTGTCAATTACTTCCATCACAGTTATTATGTTCCCATTTTTGATCAAGTCAATGATGTCATAAACAAAAGTAGAGGGCTTTGAATGCATTTCGTAATACTTTCTAAAGACTTTTTTATTTCTTAGAAATTTAGGACCTTGTTCATCTTCGATAGGGTTTATACTAGAATCTGGAGGGAATAATAATTTTATGATATCAAGAAAAAAACCGCCATAATCACTTTTAATTTTGTATTCTTCATATCCTTCTATTACAATTTTTTCTGTGCGATTTTGATATATATCGCTATGTATTTCCGGACTCTTGTATTCAATTAGAGATATTAATAAAAAGTCTCTAATGTAGATCTCTTTATCTACAAGAAAATAGTCTGTCACTAAAAGATTTACGTATCTTTTGATGTCTCTTATATTATTAAGATATTTAGAGAATAAAGAACTATGCTGCCGTATTATCCCATTATTTTTATCCAAGGAAAGTTTTTCTGTTACGAGTTTTTCTAATTGATTCATAAGAACTCTCGAAGAAATAGTAGGTATAGGATATTCGAGATCGAAAAATTTATCTGAAAAGATAGGAGAGGCTATATAAAAAGTTTTTTTACTATGGAATAAATTTTTTAAGTATTCTTTGTCATAAGCAGTTAAGTATATGGTGTTAGGGAAAGATGCGCTTGCGTCTAAGAGTTTGAATATTTCCAGAATCTCTTCATATACTAATCGGTCAAGATCTTCTATCACGATTACAAGCTTAAAAGGTAAATCCTTAATAGTGGCGTTCAGCTCTTTTCGTATCTCTTTTCTTCCTAACTCTCTAAATGCAGATAGAGATCTGGATAGCCATCCATCGGGAGATATCAGTTGTAGAGCCAACATGTATTTTTGAAATAGGGAAGAGAGTCCGGAGTGATACTGCTTGAGTTGTTCGGATAGAGTCTGGAAGAAAAGCTCTTGGATTGATAAGCATTCTTTTGCATTTCGGGGATTAAAATCTATGACGATGTACTCTTTTGTCTTTAACTCTTTCTTTAGCAAGTTGAGATATGAGCTTTTCCCCGCTCCCCAAGGAGCTACTATCCCTATCTTAAAAGCACATTCTGACAGAGAAAGGGCATCCATCTCTTTTATAAGTTTTTCTGTATCCTTTCTCCATTCATAAACATCGTCTTCGTGCTCTTTTATTGGCTCATCTATCTGCCATAAAGATGTAGTTTTATTTTTTGACTCATTTGCGTGTTTCCTTATTTGTATCCTGATTAGATTTACTAATAGAATACTAAAGAATAGTAGTAAGACAAGAAAAATCAGATTAAAATAGGTGATAAAACTGATGAATTTCTGTGGGTTGTATTGTGTGTTTGGAATAATATGGTATTTAAATAGCACTACAAGGCAGAACATTAAGATTATCCATATCGTTTGAGTCATTTGATAACACCTTTTGTTCCACTGGTAGAATAGAGGTAAGAGACCTAATAATCCGATCCCAATAAGAAGTTTAATGCTCCAATGATCTGGTAGATGTAGCCAACCTCCAACATACGTATTGAATAGGAAGACCCATTCCTCTTCAAATCCAAGCCAGATAGTGAGTAAAAGAATAAAGAA
>JAUMWS010000114.1 GCA_030529525.1 Porphyromonas sp.
GAAGACCCATTTTTTTGCATGATACTCCAATCCCGGACCACCTCCGATACCCCAAGCGAACTTATTCTCAACAGGCATATTGTGTTGCTGAGTTACTACAGAGTAATTTTCGCCTTGTTTGTAAGTGGATTCGCTCGTTTCCGAAAGCAGCCAACCGAAGTTCGGACCGGCATCCAATGTCAACTTCCAGTTGCTGTCGAAGGCATCAATCATAAGGTGTGTCATGAATGGGAAGTTGATCCAACGCAGATTGCGAGCATATTTCAGATTTGGATTCTCTTCATTGTTTTCGATCCAGCCTCTGTCCGAGTACGATGCTTCGAGCCAAATACCGGCTTCGATGGAGGTCCAAGGGAGTTCGCCCATATCTGCTCTAAGTACAATTCCGGCGTCGTATCCTAATCGCACTTTCTGTTTGATTTCGGGCTGGAAGATCATATATTGTCCATTACCTCCGGCAATTACTCCTGCCATAAATCGTGCCTTCCCCGGAGAGTAGCTCAATATCTGCTTAATCTCATTTATATCCTGACCGAAGGCGGCAAACGATGCCGACAAAAAGAGTGAGATGAGTACAAAAAATCTCTTCAACATATCTATTACTCTACAAAGAGTTCTCCATCTCTATATGTTACGAACAATACACCGTTGTTGATGTATTGCGATCGGTTTTCGTTCTGATTGGAAAAGCCGAGATTACTTTGCACACCTCGAAGTTGTGGAAATGTTTTATATCCCAAGAGATCTTCCTCTCCACTACTCTTGCCATGGGCAATAAAGTAACGTGTAATATCGTAGCCCAGCAATCCGTATCTCGGATAAACATTGGACATATTGCGTCCAAACCATGTGAAATATTCACGTGTAAGATGTCTGTATTCAGGAGAGTTTTGATCGACATAAAACATTGAGTAGTAAGAAACAGGCAGTCTGCGGAAGAGAGGTCTGAGGGATGCCTCATACATTTGCCAGTCCGGATAACCGAAGACCTCAATGGTAATATCTTCATTCTGTATTTTAGCAATGGCTTCCAACAGCTCTTGTGCAACAGCTTTGGTCGCTGCAGTTGGCACCACAACTATCTGTCCTCCTTTGGATACGGCTATCTCCGTGAGCCTTTCAGGAGATAGAGGCTCTTCGGTATTCAAGTAAAAATGTCTCACCTGATTACGTGTCATCTCCGCTGTTAAAGCACTCAGGAAAGCATCTTTTCGCTCATCTACGGTACTCTTGCCGCTATTGAATATCACCACCGGTGTAGATCTGTATTTCTGTACAAACTTACTTGCCACGAGTTTGTATGTGCTATCATGGGGCGGATTGATCTGGAAAAGAGTGCCATTCTCTCCTATACCATTACTTATTTTTGATGCAAATGGCAGGACATACTTTGCATTTTTCTCCTTGGCGAACTCTGAAAGTTGGGATATGGATGTTTCTGAAACGCCCCCAATCACTACATCCACTCGTCTTGTCTCGCGAAGCGTGGAGAGAGAGCTTTCCAACTCGCTGTCCGAACAGTCTACCACATAGAGCTCCACGTTCCTACCTCTATCTTTTTCGTGCTTCAACGCCAAAAGCAGCCCTTCATAAAACTCCACATATCTGCGAGAAACGTCCTCTTTGAAAGGAAGAGCCAGAACCATGTTCGTTACACCCCAAAGGGTCGGACTCACTGAGGTTCCCGGTTTGCTATCGCTTTCTCCCGATTGTGAAGGGAGGTGAGGGGTGCTATCATCAGGAATCAGAATCACTTGACCCGCAATGAGTCCTTTCTTCAATGCAGGATTAAATCGGTACAATTCCTCTTCCGTCCATCTTGTTATGGCGAGCAGATTATAGATTGTCTGCCCACTTTGGACGGTATAGTTCTTAAGTCTTCTCTCACGAGAAGGCTCCACGGTTTGGAACTCATCCGATGCAGAATAGTTCCGAGATACGGGCGGAATCTTAAGCACCATACCTACGTGGATGCTATCGTCACTTTTAAGATTCGGGTTGGCCCGTCTTAAGTCTTCCATGGTGACGCCATACGTTTTTGCTATAAGAGTGAGAGTTTCACCCTTTTCGACACTATGATAAGTGTCTTTTCTGGACGAAGGAGTCTTCTTTCCGTTTTGGGCATCCGGAATCAAAAGAGTCTGCCCCACTACAATCTTCTCTCGAGCTCCCGGGTTAAGGGTATAAAGCTGTTCTGTTGAGATATTGTACTGCTTAGCTATTCTGTAGACATTTTCTCCGGATTGTACGATATGTTTACGTGTCTTCTGTGCATAAGCACCGCCCACGCATATCAAAGTCAGTACCAGAGCCAATAAAAATCGTTTCATACTTCCACTCTATCTGTTTTATCTTCGATGATAAGAGTCAAATTATACCTGAACATCTCTTTTTATCATCTCAGAATACAAAGATATAAACTTAGCAAACACTACGACATCTATAAAGAGGAAATAATTGTTATATTTGCCCGCATAAACCATTTAAGTTGCTATTATTTATGTATTACATTGTTGTCGATGAGAAGAAAGTGGGTCCATTGGCCTTAGAAGAGCTTAGAGGATTTTATCTTAGAAAAGACACTCTTGTATGGAAAGAGGGGTTGGAAGGATGGACTACGGCAGAGACACTTCCCGAACTTGCTCCCTATATATCTTCATACTCCTCTTTGAATAAATTGTCGGATGATAAGAATGGGGGAGGGATCAGCACGGCGTCTCGACAAACACCTTCTGCATCGGAAACTCAAAGAGCTGCACAGGAAGAGTTGGTTGGGAAAGTCCAATCCGATTATTCCAACTCCGGACACAATGAAGATCCTTTCTTCCATAAAATAATGCCTAAAACATGGGTTTTGGAAAGTCTTCTCGTTACGTTTTTCTGCTGTAATATCTTAGGCATAATAGCTCTTGCAAAGGCACTAAGAGTGGAGAGCAATTTCCTTGCAGGCAGATACAATGACGCACTTAAGTACTCTAAGGATGCCAAACAGTGGGTATTGACTACTCTGTTTATCGGTTTGGCTATCTATGTCATCTTCATTCTTTTCTACTTTTTGGTGTTTGCTGCCATTATTGCAGAAGGGACAGGGTTGAACATTTAATCTTCAACGGAGATTTTTTGCAGGATGAGCAAAAAGAGACTTTTCCTATATCTCTCTATCATTATCGGCATCATTCTTCTCATCGGTATCTATTATCTTGTAGACCCGGCGAGTTCGAAGTTTTTCCCTCGCTGTCCGCTCCTTGTGGTTTCGGGTTATACCTGTCCCGGATGCGGTAGCCAGAGAGTGGTGCATTCGCTACTCAATGGCGATATTATAGGAGCTTTTCGGCACAATGCACTATTAACTCTTGCCATTCCTCTGCTTTTACTGATGTTGGTAGCGGAGATACAGCGGAAGAGATGGCCCAAGCTCTATGGAGCATTAAATAGCAACAAGTTTGTCCTTGCGCTTATTTTGGTAGTGATACTTTGGTGGATAGGACGAAACATATTTAATATCTAAACAATAACCGGCACGGAAAAACGATTTTTGACAACGATATAACTGGTAAAAAAGGGGAAGAATAGCATCGCATTCTTCCCCTTTTTGGTTCCCACCCGAAAGAGAACTTTTATATAAAAATGAGCCTTCGATTTCCCCTGTTTATTTATTGGAGATACGATCTTGCTTTCGATAAAATTTTATTGAATTCCTTATAAGTGATTATAAGACAAAGGCATATGAAAAATCAAAATTTGCGTTCTTCTCTCCTCTTGGTCGGATTTATCGCCTCTTTTTGAGTCAATAAGTGTGAAATTTTAGTCGTTATTCTGTTAGCAATACTTAATAAAGAAAACTGCCTCCAAATTGCCATTTTGTCAACGAAAAGCCATAAAATACTTATAACCAACACTCTAATGAAAATTTCTAAACACGTTAATTGAATTGGGTAAACGGGTTAAATGAAAT
>JAUMWS010000010.1 GCA_030529525.1 Porphyromonas sp.
GAAGATTACGAATTTCACCCTCTTTTTTACTGTTTTTGGATGGAAAAACAAATTAGAATTTATTCACAATGCAGAGCATTAAAATTCACAGCTATTAACTCGAAAACAGCCCATCAAACGGACGAAGAGAAAAATTTTCTCAAATTCGGGCTGATTTTTATTCGGCTGATAGAGTGAAGATTACAGAAGCATTATCTCTTTCTTTCCGGATTAAGACAAAAAAGAGACCCCTCTTCTCTCACGAGAGACGATGTCTGTTTTTATATAAAAGATCGCACAAAAAAGCTCGGCAAAGGGAATCTTTGCCGAGCTTTTTAGGATTGGATCGTAATCCTATCCGAGAAATATTTTCTTATTTGATACCCAATTTAGCTTTTACAAGCGGAGTGGCATCTATGGCAGTAGCGCCGGTATAGAGCGTTACTCCTGCTTCAAGAATGTAAGCAAAGCCGTTTTCGTTGCCCACTTTCTTTATGGCATCCAACACTTTTGCCTGTATAGGCGCCATAAGTTCTTGTTGCTTCTTTTGGATATCCTGAATAGCAGCCTGAGTAAGATCGTCTATTCTCTTTTGGATATCTTCAATCTCTTGTTGCTGACGCAGCTTGATAGACTCCGGAAGAGTTTTTTCCTTTGCAATATAGTCTTCATATTTCTTCTTAAGCTCTTCACGCTTGATAAGAAGTGCATCTTCAAACTCCTTTTGCAGCTTTTCTACTTCAGCTTGAGCCTTCTTTGTATCAGGCATTGCCATCATAATCTCCTGAGAGTTGATTGTTGCAATTTTTTGGGGAGCCTGAGCAACAAGCAGAGCAGGCATCATAAGTAGCACGAATGCTAATAAATAACGTTTCATTTCTTCTTTATTATCTGTGATATAGTTTATTTTTTCGAGTGAAAATCTCTTTGTCTTTCATGGAAAGGTATCGTGGGCAAAGATAGGAAGAAAAATGCAAATGGCAAGAAAAGCCCCTACGCTCAGGATACTAAACCGAACGACCCTCTTTTAACGAGAGACTGAGACTCCCAGCACTTTAAGTACATCGTTGCTGATATCTATCTCCGGAGTGGCAAAGATGACACCTTGCGTGGTTGCTCTATCAAGCACCAAGACATAACCTCTGCGGAGAGAGATGTGTTTTACAGCCTCATAGATACCGTCTTGGATAGGCTTTACCTCTTTCTCTTGCAGTGTAGCCATCTCTCCTTTGGGACCGAAATATTTTTGTTGCAACTCTTGTGCTTTCTCCTCAAGAGCTACGATAGCATCTTCTTTGGCAGAGCGTTGCTGTTCGGAGAGCTTGGCTCTCTCTTTGAGATATTCCTTATACATGGCAGAAGCTTTCTCCTGTACGGCTGCAATTTCTTTCTGAAATTTTTCTGCCTGCTTCTGCAAGTTTTCCGTAGCGGCCTTGTATTGAGGCATCTTGGATAGTATGTATTCGGAGTCTATCAAAGCATACTTCTCTTGTGCGTTCACTGCGCAGAAGCTGAATAGAGCCACTACGAGTGCCAATAATCTTGTTTTCATAATATTCAATTTTTATTTGGTGTTAGACTTAAAACTCTTGTCCTATAACGAAGTGGATGTTGCTTCCACCCTTCATGGTGGATCCGTCGGGCGCATCAAAACCGTAACCCCAATCCAATCCCATGAGTCCGATCATCGGGATCATGATTCGCGCTCCCAATCCGGCAGATCTTTTAAGTTGGAAAGGATTGAACGAAGCACCGGTTGTCCATGCATTACCTGCTTCCAAGAAGCCTATAACCCAGATGCTGGTCTGCTGTTCAAAGATGATAGGATAGCGTAGCTCCAATGTCATACGGGCATAAGAGTAGGCATTACGACCGTTACCTCCGGCAATAGAACCGTTCTTGTAACCACGGAGTCCGATAGTCTCGTTCAAGAAAGCACTGTACGCTCCACTCATACCGTCTCCCCCCATGTAGAAAGTACCGAAAGGCGAACGCTTGTTCGGATTATATGCTCCGATAAATCCGGCTTCGGCTCGTGCCATAAGCACCGGAGTTCTCTTATAACGGCGCTCATCCAACAGAGGCAGGAAACTCTCTCCCTTATACTTCACCTTATAATACTCTATAAACTTATTTTTCTCTCCTCGAGAGAGCTTAGGATCACTATAGTCTATACCGTCCCACAAAGAGTAAGGAGGCGTAGCGGAAAGCTCCAATGTGTGTCTTGAACCTCTACGAGTATAGGTAGGATTGTCTATGGAAATACGGGAAAGTGTGGCAGAGAGGTGGATATCGTTGGCTACACCATTGCTCATACCGAAGTCGTAGTAAGGAGAAGACCAGTTGCGAAGTCTGTATAGCGTGTAGTTCAATCCGCCTTGGATTTGGAAGTTATCGTCCGGCCATGTCAATCTCTTACCGTACATCAAGCTACCTCCAACCATATCGAGGAGTTTGTCAGGGTCGTATGCACTCTCGTATAGAGAGCCCATATCGTATCCGTAACCGCCGTATGGGTTATATCCGCCGTATCCTCCATAACCGCCGTATCCTCCACCGTAGTAAGGGTTATACATCTGATTGTAGAAGGCAGACTGATATCCTCGCATCTGATTGCTATAGTACTGTTCGTTGATACCTGTCTGGCGGGAGTACCAAAGAGAAGCACTGAAGAAGTTAGGTCGCTTTCCTCCGAACCATGGGTCAGTGAACTGTATGCTGTAACTCTGATAGTAGCGTCCGTTGGTCTGTCCGCTGAGTGTAAGCGTCTGTCCATCTCCGGTAGGCAAGAAGCCTTTATAAGATTTCGGATTGAGAAGATTCTTAATGGAGAAGTTGGTAAACTTCAAAGAGACACGACCTATAAGTCCGGTCTGACCATATCCGGCAGACAACTCAACCTGGTCGTTGGATTTCGGTGTAAGGTTCCAACGGATATCTACTGTTCCATTCTCTTCGTTTGGAATGGGCTCAGGAATAATCTTTTCGGGGTCGAAGTGTCCGGTTGCCGCAATCAGACGCATGGAGCGGAAGATATAATCTCTGTTATAAAGCTGCCCTGGCTTTGTGTAAAGCTCCCTACGGATGACATCTTCATAGAGTCTGTCGTTACCATCAATGATTACACGATTAACGGTAGCGGGTCTGTTTTCCACAATACGTATATCAAGCGTTACGGAGTCTCCCTTTATCTCTGTCTCCACAGGGTAGATGTAAGAGAAAAGATACCCGTTGTTGGCGTAGACATTAGCCACTGCATCTTCATCGGTACGGAGTCTGATTTCGAGCTTCTTCTGGTTGTACACATCGCCCGGATTCATTCCCAAAAGACGCAAAAGGTCTTCGGAGTTGTACTTGGTGTTACCAACAAAGTTGATATCCTTTATGTAGTATTTGCGTCCTTCATCTATCCGGATGTGGATATCTACCTTCTTATCGCTCGCTCTTACCACAGAGTCTTTCACAATTTCGGCATCACGATACCCTTTTTCATGGTACGCAGAGAGGAGCAGTCCCAAATCTTCCGTATAGTCTTTCTTGACAAACTTTTTCTGAGAGAAGATTTCAAGAATACTTGTCCACGGACTGCGACTAAGAGAGAAGCCTTCATTGGTTTTCTTCATCGCTTTGTGAAGAGTCGCATCCGATAGTTGCTGATTACCCTCGAAGTATATCCTGTTTACTTTGGTCTTGTTGCTCTTGTCTACGTTGATATGCAACTCCACATAGTTGTCCCTTGTGGTATCTTTTATCTCGTCGGTCGTTACGGCAACGTTGCTGTATCCTTTGGCATCGAAATGCTTACGAACCACCTCTTTCGCCACGTCTATGGTATTGGGTGTAAGCTGTGATCCGTCATAGAAAGAAGCCAAAGGCCCTTTTACAAGCTCGTCTCTTTCTCCCTTCTTCACGCCATTGATCACAAGCTTAGAGAGTCTCGGACGCTCTACCACCTCTATCGTGATCCAAACCGAATCGCCTTCTATCTTGTCTGCATAGATCTTACAGTCCGAGAAGAGCCCGTTCTTCATGTAGTTTTCGAGCGCTTTACTGAGGATTTCGCCCGGCACTTCCACAGAAAGACCTACGAAAAGACCGGAAATGCCAAGTACTACATCTTTATCGTAAGTCTTGACACCCTCCATCTTAATATCGGCAATGGTTTTCGTTACCGGATACATATAAGATATTGCAGGAGCCTTAACGCTATCCTGCATCACTGTAAAGTGTTTGGAGGCAGCCTTTACGGGCATTAAAGAAAATACCCCTGCCGTACAGCAGATAGCGACCGATAGTAGCAGTCTGCGTAAAGAAGAGGATAGAAGATTGGTGTTACGTCTATTTTTCATTGATATTGTCTTATATCATTCATTCGATAATAGTTGTGCGCTGGTCTTACCATACCGACGTTCTCTAAGTGTAAAATCTTCGAGAGCTTTGTCTAAAGCCTTTTCGTCGAACTCGGGCCATGCGTCCGGACAAAAGTAGAGTTCGGCATAAGCGCCCTGCCATAAAAGGAAGTTGCTAAGCCGCTGCTCGCCTCCTGTACGTATGATAAGATCGGGATCGGGAACGCCTGAGGTGTAGAGCCGAGAGGCGATATCCTGTTCCGTTATATTGTCTGCCGAAACTCCTTCTTGAAGAAGTTGCTTTACGGCATGAGTAATCTCTTGTCTTGATGAGTAGGAGAGAGCCAACTGAAGTGTGATAACATCATTCTCTGCCGTGAGGGCTATCGCCTCCTTCAGAAGCGAGCGGACATCTGCCGGCAGCTTGTCCGTGTTTCCGATAGTCCTTAACCGGACACCGTTTTTCATCAGAGAATCTATCTCTTTGCGCAGGGAAACCACGATGAGTTCCATCAACGCATCGACCTCTTTCTGTGGTCTGCTCCAATTCTCTTCCGAAAAAGTATATAGGGAAAGCACCTTAACCCCACGACGGGAAGAGTGCTTAAGAATCCGCCGGACACTCTCCACTCCATGGATATGACCGTAGACACGCTCTTGCCCTTGAGCTTGAGCCCATCTTCCGTTACCATCCATGATAATGGCTATATGTTCAGGTACTTGTGCCATTCTGCTCTGTTTAGAGAAAGGAGTCTGTTGGTTAGTCTTTCTTCACGTATCCTCTCCAAGCATCGGCCGTAGGCTCGCCTTTTGCCAGACCTCCAAGGAAGAAGTAGACATCGTCTTCCCCATCCGTGGAAACGAAACCAGACATACCGGAAACCACATCGAAACCAGCGGCTTGAGTCTTCTCCTGCGTCATCTTTGTCCATGAAGCTCCATGGTCGTCGCTGTAGAAGAGATTGATATGAGAGTCATCTTCCGGCAACACAGAGTACTCGCCTCCTGCGATGTAGATTCTTCCATTTCTCTCTATCAGGGCTGCGCCACGCACAGGAGCGGTGAAGCCTTTACCTCTGAACTTTATTTCGCCCCACCCTTTACCATCTGCAGTGAAGAAAAGATTCTCGACCGGGCGTCCCAGCTTGTCTGTTCCGCCAATAAGATTTGCACGCTTCACTCCCGCAACCACAACGGTACGTACAAGAGCATCACGCACCGGGAAGTGTTCGTTGGTAATATCTGCCAAAACAACGGGAGCGCTACCCGGTTTTGCTGCCCATATCTTGTACTGATCCGCAAGCTTTCCGACCAAAAGCATCTCCACGGTTCCGGAAAGTCCTTTTACATTGGTATCGTATAGGATGGCACTCCATACCGGAGCCTCTGCCGGCTTTGGAAGTTTTTCCCAAACCTTCAAGTCGGAAGAGCTGTACACCTCGCCATCTTTGGTCAGACCCCAAACTCTGCCGTGAGTATCCTGAGACAGAGTATGTGGAAGTACCTTAGGCATCTCTCCTGCAGCTTCCACTTTTTGGAAGTCGTAGTTCTCCACGCTTTTCACGAGATAGAGATGAAGCTTTTCCTGCTTATCCAATGCGACCCAATAGAGCGCACTTCCAAGAGTGATAAGTTTGGAATCTGCCGTGGCCACAGGGAGTACACCGGCTCTCTTCTCCCAAGTTATCACATTGGGATCATAGGTGTAAACATTGATATCCATGAGGTACTTTTCCTCCTTTACAGCGCCTTTGATGTTGGCAGAAAGAAGAAGTTCCAACTTTCCTCCCTTTATATCAACCGATTTGGTGTTCATCTTTTCTGTCGTCCAAGCGACAGTCTCGTTTGTCTTAAGGTTTTTGATCTGCACTTTGGTCTCGCTGCTGATCATCATGCGTAAGAATACAGTATCCAGTTCGGTCTTGTATGGCAAGCGAACCGAATTGTATATCCTTCTATTGAAATGGTCTATCGTAAACTTCGTTTGGGAGAATACGTCATTCTCTTTGATCTGAAGATTCACATAGTGCGGCACGTACAACCCCGGGAACATGTCCGGACGACGAGCCTCAGGAGCCTTCTCTTTACATGCCGAGACAGCTCCCAGCATCAGAACAATCAACAACAGCCACGAAGTTCTATGGATATATTTCATCTGTTATCTGTGTATCTATTTCTCTGTTTTGCACTTAAACTTTTCCGACGAATAGGCGAGAGCCTACTCTCAGAATGTACAAATGTAGGAACTTTTTGCCGTATAACCATTTATAGTTTGCTCATAGTGGGCTTTTTTAAGAGAAATTGTGTACTGCGGTATCCCCTGGAAGATATTGCCGGAGAAGAAAATTATTTTTTTCGATGCTCCGTCCGAAAAAGTGTTGTTGAGGAATAAAAAACAGAGCTCTGTTTTCAAGCTTTTGGGCGAGGGTCATTTTTATATATTCCATCCCTTCCGACTCTCTCCTTAAACTGCCTCTTCTATTTTGATCGAAGAGGTTGTTTTCAGAGCATGACCAAACTGTTAAATCGAGGCAATTTCATTAACACTAATTTCAACATCCATTCAGTGAAAATCATAAACGAATATATTTTTTCGGCTTAACGGGTTTAATTTTTCAATGAACCTGTTTACCGATTTCATTTAACCCGTTTATCGGATTCAATTAACGGGTTAAACTTTTTCCATTATAGCGTTGGTGATTAGGCTCTTACACATTTTCCTCTCTTTTCCCCCATTTTTAGTCTCAAAATCATATTAGCATTCTTTCACAAGAAGTGGCGACAAAATTCAGATATATTAACTCGAAAAAGAGCCATGAAATCGAACCAAAGGAAAGAGTTGGCGAAATTTCAATTTTTCACAAACACATATCTATCAAATAATTACAAAAATCACTTTCTTGAAGCATCAATAAGGACGCTCCGAAACAGAAGCGATTCAAAAGAATTTTCGACTCCTTTTTTTATATAAAATCTCCCACTCTGAACGGGCTTTTTTTCGGGTAGAAAGTCCTTCTTTTTGGCATATTCTTGGGAGGGTTTTACATCGTATTTCTGTCCCTCAACACCTCTGCAAATAAAAAGAGGCGGTATCGCAGCAGCTCATTGGCAAACCTGCAATACCGCCTCTATGTAGTATTATTGGATAGTAGCCCTACAGACTACGCTTCTTTAGGTGCATTTTGTGGCTCCCAAACTGTGTTTGCAAGACGTTTGTAGTTGTTGTATCTCCACAAAGCATTCTCTTGCGCAGCCGCGAATAGTTCGGCAGCTTCTGCAGGATACTGCTTCTTCAAAGAGAGATAACGCACTTCACCTTGAAGGAAGTCTTGGAAGAGATCCCAGTTTGGCTCCTTAGAGTCGAGCGTAAACGGATTCTTGCCTTCTGCTTCCAACTCCGGATTGAAGCGCCACAAGTGCCAGTATCCGCACTCTACCGCTCTCTTTCCTTCGTCTTGGGTCTTACCCATACCTGCTTTCAATCCGTGAGAGATACATGGGCTATACGCTATGACGATAGAAGGGCCGTCGTAAGCTTCCGCTTCGCGTAGGGCTTTGAGAGTTTGTGCCTGATTTGCTCCCATGGAGACTTGCGCCACATAAACGTATCCGTAAGTGGTAGCCATCAGACCAAGATCCTTTTTGCGCACACGCTTTCCTGCCGCAGCAAACTTAGCAATAGCACCTACAGGAGTAGACTTGGAGCTTTGTCCTCCGGTATTGGAGTAAACCTCAGTATCGAGAATAAGAATGTTTACGTTTTCTCCACTTGCTATTACGTGGTCAAGACCACCGAAACCGATATCGTAAGCCCAACCGTCTCCACCGATAATCCACTGAGAACGCTTGTAGAGGTGAGATGAGTTCTTAACGATCTCCGTACAAACATGGCAGTCGCAAGCCTTAGCCAAAGGCAAAATCTTGTCTCCAAGCTCCTTTGCATCGGCAGCACTGTTGCGCTTTTCTACCCATTCTGTAAGAAGAGACTTCAATTCGTCCGAACAGCAGCTGCACTCTTGAGCTTCGTGAGCCAAGTCTACAAGTTTCTTGCGAATGGTCTCTGTTGCGATATGCATACCAAGACCAAATTCGGCGTTATCTTCAAAGAGAGAGTTTGCCCATGCCGGACCGTGTCCCTGTTCGTTAGTAGTGTATGGAGTGGATGGTGCCGAACCGGAGTAGATAGAAGAACATCCGGTAGCATTGGCTATCATCTGTCTGTCGCCAAAGAGCTGTGTAAGCAACTTCACATAAGGAGTCTCACCGCAACCTGCACAAGCTCCGGAGAACTCGAATAGAGGTGTAGCAAACTGGCTGTTCTTTACATTCGCTTTCGTATCTACAAGATGCTGTTTGGAAGCAACCTCTTTCACAGAGAAGTCCCAACGTGGAACTTCCACAAGTTGGCTCTCGATCGGCTGCATAGCCAAAGCCTTTCCGTTCTTGTTTCCGGGGCAGACATCCACACAGTTGCTACAGCCCAAACAGTCGAGTGCATTCACTTGGATGCGGAACTGCAAACCTTCAAACTGCTTTCCGATCGGCTTAAGAGTCTTATATCCTGCCGGTGCCTTTGCAGCTTCTGCTTCATTGAGAAGGAACGGACGGATAGTAGCGTGAGGACAGACATACGCACATTGGTTACACTGGATACAGTTCTCTGCTGTCCATTCAGGTACGTGAGAAGCAACACCTCTCTTTTCGGAAGCGGCTGTTCCTTGATCCCATACCCCGTCTTCACGTCCGACAAATGCAGAAACAGGAAGGCTGTCTCCCTCTTGTGCATTTATCACACGAACGATATTGTGTACGAAGTCTGTGTCATCTTCATGTCTTTCAGCTGCATCGTCAGGCAGATTTGCCCATTCCTGCTTAACAGGAACTTTGATTACCTCTGCTCCACGATCCACAGCCGCAAAGTTTTTATTTACGACGTCTTCTCCCTTTTTGCCGTAGCTCTTCACGATGAACTTCTTCATCTGTTCTACCGCAAGGTCATAAGGGATAACGTTGGCAATCTTGAAGAATGCACTTTGAAGGATGGTATTTGTACGGTTACCCAACCCGATTTCCTGTGCAATCTTGGTAGCATTGATCATGTAGAACGCTACGTTATTCTTCGCAAGACATCTCTTCACTCGGTTAGGAAGATGCTCTTCGATTTCGTCAAGTCCCCAGATAGAGTTGAGAAGGAATGTACCATTTCTCTTCAATCCCTTTGTTATATCGTACAAACGAAGATAAGCAGGAACGTGGCAAGCAAGGAAGTCCGGAGTGTTTACCAAGTAGGTAGAACGAATAGGAGTATCGCCAAAACGAAGGTGAGAACAGGTAAAACCACCACTCTTTTTAGAGTCGTAAGAGAAATATGCCTGACAATACTTGTCTGTGTTATCTCCGATAATCTTCACAGAGTTCTTGTTCGCTCCGACAGTTCCGTCCGCTCCAAGTCCGTAGAACTTAGCTTCAAACAGACCCGTAGAGAAGTCCAAATCGTCTTCCACACGTAGAGAAGTGAACGTAACATCGTCTACGATACCAACGGTGAAATGATTTTTCGGCTCGTTCATCTCAAGATTGTCGTAAACGGCAAGGATCTGATTTGGAGTGGTATCCTTAGAAGAGAGACCATAACGACCGCCTACAACAAGAGGTGCATTCTCTTTGCCGTAGAGACAATCCTTTACATCCAAGTAAAGAGGTTCTCCCGTAGCTCCGTGCTCTTTCGTACGATCCAGTACGGCAATACGCTTAACGGTAGCAGGTAGAGCAGCAAGGAAGTGCTTTGCAGAGAATGGTCTGTACAGGTGTACGCTGATGAGACCGACCTTGCGACCTTGTGTTGCGAGATAATCTATGGTTTCACGGATAGCTTCCGTAACGGATCCCATGGCAATGATTACGTGCTCTGCTTCTGGACTTCCGTAATAGTCGAACAGTTTATATTGACGTCCGGTGATTTTTGCTATCTCGTCCATGTACTCTTGTACCACTTCCGGTACCACTTCATAGAAGCGATTGGATGCTTCTCTCGTTTGGAAGTAGATGTCCGGATTCTGTGCAGTACCACGTGCAACCGGATGATGAGGGTCAAGAGCATTGCGACGGAATGCCGCCAAAGCATCCTGATCTACAAGCGGAGCCAAATCTTCAGTCTCCAAAGCCTCAATCTTCTGAATCTCATGAGAAGTACGGAAACCATCGAAGAAGTGAATAAATGGTATGCGTGTCTTAAGGGTTGCCAAATGCGCTACTCCCGCAAGGTCCATAACCTCCTGAACGCTTCCGGTTGCAAGCATAGCAAATCCGGTTTGACGTGCAGCCATAACATCCTGATGATCCCCGAAGATAGAGAGTGCCTGTGCAGCCAAAGCTCTTGCCGATACGTGAAAGACCGTAGGAAGCAGTTGCCCTGCTATCTTATACATATTAGGAAGCATCAACAGAAGACCTTGAGATGCAGTGTAAGTAGTAGTAAGCGCTCCGGCTTGTAGCGATCCATGCAATGCTCCGGCTGCTCCCGCCTCACTTTGCATCTCTTGTACTCTTACCACTTCGCCAAACATGTTCTTACGGCCCATTGCCGCCCACTCATCTACATACTCCGCCATAGTGGAGGATGGAGTGATAGGATAGATAGCTGCTACCTCGCTAAACATATAAGATATGTGCGCAGCTGCCTGATTACCATCACAAGTGAGATAAGTTTTTTTCCTTTCCATAAAATAAGTTTCTAACTAACCATCAATTTGTGGAGTTAATAATAATCCGCTTTACCATTTCTTGCTACCGTACAGAGTCTTCATGCAGACTCTGTACGATAAACATTTTCAGTAGTATCAGTAGTAGAGGTTTCTATCCTCTACTCTCAATATATATAGTAATACAATAATAATAAATAATATATATGCACCCCTAAGACTCGGACTCTTTTAGTAGAGAAATCCGAACAACCATGTGGGGATCTCATTTTCTTTACCCACACTAAGATAGTCTACAGCATAGGTAATGCTCTGTTTCTTCCGTATCTTGTTCGGCTCCTTAACGCTCACCTGAACATCGTCCTCCACTATAATATCGGCAGACATCTTCCTTATAGGCACTGCCACTTTATAGTTAGGCGTAAGGTGAGACAGCAAAAAGACCAAACGTTCCATCTCTCGAGATGGGATGTGAGGATATAACACCTGAAGCAGACTGGTATTGTAGGCATACACCTGCCCCATTTTCTTTGTGCTGTTTTCCTCGCCTTGCTTACGTACCAAACGAATAATGCCTGCACGGGAAAGATCTAAAATGTAGTTGAGTAAAGTGGTGCGAGATGTTCCGATCTCGTTACTCAAAAGCGAGATATTGGGTATCTGTCCTCCCTGAGTAGTAAGAATGTAGGCAAGTTTCCGTAGCTTTCCCAAGTAGGAAGGGTCTACTTGTGCCAAATAAATCACATCCACCTCCAAACTCATATTCAGAGCCTTCACAATCTGCTCATAGTACTGCTGTCCGTCTTTCGTTGAAGGATAGTAACCTCTCTTCAGATATTCACTATAAAATTCGGGAACATTGATCTCTTCCAAAATCTTTGGAGCTATCTCTTCATGACGTAGCAATAAATCTTCCAGCGTGATACGAGGCAACGCTTTGCCTGTCCGTGCATTGATGAACTCCCTAAGAGAAAATCCTTGCAGCTGATACTCTTTTACGAAATCCGCTATGTGTGGTATCTCTTTTAGAGGAGGAGTAACCGCAGAAGTGGTAAAAACGATAGAAAGCTCCGGACATGCGTCCAAAAGCATCCGTATCTCCTCTGCCCATGTCGGATACTTAAATACTTGATCCAACAGCAATCTTCTCCCCCCGGCTGCGTAAAACTCTCGGCCGAAGTCCAGTATCGTCCTATCTGCGAAGTAGAGGTGGTTCAGGTTTACATACAGACACTCTCGACTCTCTTCGGTATGATATATCTCTGCAATCTGAAGCAAAAGAGTCGTTTTACCTACTCCTCTTGCTCCACGTATCCCTACCAATCTGCCCGAGAGATCTATCTCGTCCAATAATCCTCGGCGTGTCCTTGTCGGCCCGGCTTGTCCAACAAGTGTCTTATGTATCCTAAAAAAAATTTCCACTTTGGTCTCTTACTTCCGATAGTCATCCCCAAAGTTAGGTATTTATTTCTTATCACAATACATTTAAGTACACAAATTGCACAGCAGACATTACAATTTCCTCTACTTTTGTATTCAAATACCCGTTTTAACGCTTCTTGCGCATATCGTGAACATTGCTTAACTTCGCACCGCAAAAGGTTATAAGAGAGCTTAAAAAAACTCTCTACTACCTCAAAAAGAAGCTTAGGGGTGCCGACAATGCGTATTGTGGCTGAGATCAAACCCTCAAATGTCGACTTGTATGGGTAATGCCATTGCAGGGAAAGCTTATAGAGTGTTTCTTCTTACGCCTGCCACGATTGCAACGACAATCACCTCTAATCTCCTCCATTACCATTATTATATTCACTTATTACAGCAAGCCATGAAAAAATTCATCTTGTCTTTAATCGTTGCTTCTGCTCCAATATTTTCTGTTGGTGCTTTGGCACAGAAAGATATCCGTACCTATTCTTTATTAGATTCCGTTATGGTCATAGGAGTTCGAGCGACAGCAAAGACCCCTATGAGTGTTCAAGAGATAGCAGGATCCAAGCTTAAAACAAAAAACTTCTCGCAAGATATGCCGGCTCTACTCTCCGGAGCCACGTCTCTAACATTTACTTCGGATGCAGGAAGCGGTTTGGGCTACACATCTCTTTCTCTGAGAGGTATAGACGCTTCACGTATAAATATCAACGCGAATGGTGTTCCGGTGAACGACAGTGAGAGTCACTCTGTTTTCTGGGTCAATATGCCCAACTTCGTCTCATCACTAAAAAATGTACAGATCATCCGTGGTGCCGGAGTATCTACACACAGTGCCGGTGCATTCGGAGGGGCTATCAACATGCAGAGCGAAGACCTTACTCTTGCTCCCGGAGGAGATGCACAACTCACATACGGAGCATTCAACACATTCATGACACACTTCGGAGCACGTACGGGGCGTATTCTAAACAATAAGGTTGCTGCTTCAATCCGTCTGTCCAAAGCAAAGAGTGATGGTTTTGTAGATCGTGCATTTGTGGATCTGAACAGCTACCAGCTGCAAGCGGCATACTATGGAGACAATTCGGTATATCGTCTCATCCATTTCGGTGGAAGCGAAAAGACCGGTATCGCATGGAACGGTATTTCAAAAAAGCAGTGGGATAAGTTTGGCCCGACATACAACAATGCCGGTATCATGCCTCCTTTTGAAGGGGCAAGCAAAGATGCTTCTACATTCTATCCAAGTGCGGACAACTACAAGCAGCACCACACTCACTTCATTGCCACAAACCATTGGAAAGATGGACTTAAAACGCAGCTTACTTTTCACTACACTCGTGGAAAGGGTTTCATCAATGAGTATCGCACAGGAAGAAAGCTTGTTCAGTTCGGTCTACCAAACTTTAAGATCAACGACGAGACCATAAAGAAGAGAGATCTTATCCGTGAAAAGTGGCTCGACAATCACTTTTTCGGCGGAATCTTCAACTTGGAAGCTAAAGACAGCAAAAACACTCTCTCCGTTGGTGTAGCCGGCAATCATTATAACGGGAAGCACTATGGTTTCGTTCCGTATGTAAGAGACTATCCGGTAGAGGTTGCTCCAAATCACCGCTACTACGACAACATAGCACACAAGACAGACCTGTCTGCTTATATACGTGATGAGTGGAATGTTAAGGACAACCTTACTCTCTACAGTGATATTATGGTTCGCCACATAGGATATGACATGAAGGGAGTGTCCGACAAGTACAATGATGTTACGAAAGCGATGGATATCCTCGATGTTCATCCCAGATATACATTCTTCTTGCCTAAGTACGGTGCTACGTGGACACCGGCTCCGGGTCATCGTTTCTACGCATCTGTTTCGATGGCAGCACGTGAACCGAACAGAAAGGCATACATTGAGAGCCCGATGAGAGACCATCAAGGCAAAGTGATCTATCCGAATCCGGAAAAGATGATCGACTATGAGTTGGGTTACTCCTTCCGTTCTCAAAAGCTGACAGCCGAAATCAACGGTTACTACATGGACTATACCGATCAGCTTGTACCCGATGGCAGACTGAGCGATGTAGGCGATGTACTTCTCATCAATATTCCAGAAAGCTACCGTATGGGAGTTGAGTTGGCACTCGAATATCGCCCATTCTCATGGCTGACATATAGCGGGAACCTCATGTTGAGCCGTAATATACTCAAGTCTTACGAGCATACACACGCTGTTTATGATGCTGACTGGAATTTCTTAAACACAACCGTAGAGAAGTTTTCCAATACTCCTATAGCCAACAGCCCCGATCATGTTTGGAATCAAACCATAGCTCTTCACAACAAGGGTTGGTATGGTGCGATCTCTGCACATGGTCAAGGTGGACAATACTTGGATAATACGGGATCAAAGGATCGCTACATAGACGGATTTATGACCCTATCGGCGCAGCTTTCATACTCTTTCCGCATACTTTCATCTTCGGAAGCAACGATCTCTCTACAAGCCAACAACCTCCTCAATACCTCATACTCCGCTACGGGATACATCTACGATGCAGGAAAGATCATTGGCAAAGATGGCAAAGAGAGCTACTATGCAGATCTTCGTTACTTCCCACAAGCAGGAAGACACATCATGTCTACACTTAGAGTAACATTCTAAGATATATCTCATATTATATATAACAGACAACAAACCGTATGGACTTTCCTTTTTCGAACGCTTCTCTCGAACTGGCAGCTGCCGTATTCGGACTGATATACGTCTTTCTTGAGATTCGTGCATCTATATGGCTTTGGCCCATAGGCATTATAACTCCTCTGCTTTTCATATACATCTCCTATACCGGAGGTGTATATGGGAATATGGCTGTAAACATTTACTATTTCTTGGCATGTATTTACGGCTGGATACAATGGTTCAAACACCGAAAAGAGGGCCCTGTGGAAACACAGGTAAAGGTGCTATCGGGGCGAACTCTTTCTATTGTTATCGCTGCGACGGCTTTTATTGCGGGCGGGCTCTATCCAATATTCGAGTATGTAACTTTCAACTCCAGTCCGCTTCTTGATGCCGTGGCAACCTCAGCAAGCATCGTAGGCATGTGGCTTCTTGCCCATAAGTATTTGGAAAACTGGTATGCCTGGATTCTTTCCAATATCCTTTACACCTACATCTTCCTATCGCTCAGCTACACCATCATGGGTATCTTCTTCTTCATCTATACCATTATGGCGGTGATCGGGTTACGCAACTGGAAGAAAATGAAGAGGACACAAGCCGCTTCCGCCACTGCTTAAAAGCAAACAGCTGTTAATAAAAAGAGTTTTGGAAAAGGAGATGAATTAAAGCACAGAACGCAATCAGCCATATAAATTGGTCGTGTTCTGTGCTTTTTTACTTTCCATTGAAACACGAAAGAAAAAAGTTGAAACTGGAAAATAGTTCAGACTTACAGGTTTTTTCCTTCTCTTACTTTTGTCTTCCAAAAGGTTCTTATATATTGCTACATCCTTGATTAAATCTGACATTTCAAACTATAGCTTTATCAAAGGAAACGTCCACGGTTTTCGATTCTTCTCTTCGAGGAGAAACTTTTGAGGAGAAACTCCCACCAAATAACAGGAAGAAGATTCTCCTTTCCATCTGCAAAAAATTACTTTTAATCGCCTCTGCTGTAACATATTTTCGGGACTATCAATAAGTAGAGATTAAAGATAATCTGCGTTAAAACGGCATCAGATGCAAAGAGAAAGCATATCTTTGTGAAAGAGACGATATTGCGTTTTTATAATTATGCCAGTAAAAGAATCAATACATAAGAGTTTCTCGACCACCCTGAAGCTTTTCCTTGCACTCCTGTTTATTATTGCAGGAAAAGTAGATTCTGTGCTTGCCGGCAATACGGAACCTCCTTCCTCCAAAGAGACAACGGCAGATAGTGCGAAGTCGTCTCTCAAAGGATCTTTGGTTCCGATCTACACAATGCCGAGCGGAGAGAGACTTCCGAGCTATACCCTTCCCAATGTTTACGTTTTCGGACAGAAGTCCAGAATGAGCGAAAGGGAGAGAAAAGCATTCAGTAAGCTGGTCCGAGATGTGAAGAAGGCCTATCCTTTTGCAAAGATGGTCTCTGCCACACTGAAAGAGACATACGAATACATAGAGACTCTTCCCGATGACGGTTCACGGGAAAAGCACTTGAAGCGAATGGAAAAAGACTTGTACAAGCAGTTTGAACCTCAGATGAAGAAGCTCACGCTGCGTCAAGGAAAGATCCTCATAAAGCTTATCAAAAGAGAGACGGACTCTACAAGCTACGAATTGGTAGAGTCTTACCTCGGCTCTTTTGCAGCTTCGTTTTGGAATCTGTTCGCAAAGATGTTTGGGGCTTCACTCAAAGCGGACTATCAGCCGGAGGGTGAAGATCGGGCTATAGAGACAGTAGTGCTGATGATTGAAAACGGTGCCATCTGATGCTTTTGGTTTCTGCTCTTTTGCCTAAATATGGAGCAATCTATTGCAGAAACCGAAAAAAGTAGTACCTTTGCACAGTGATTGACTCTCGGCATACGCTAAGAAACAATTGCGGTCCTATAGCTCAGTTGGTTAGAGCAACAGACTCATAATCTGGAGGTCCCTGGTTCAAGCCCAGGTGGGACCACTTAAAAGACAAAAGCACTCCTTTTCGGGGTGCTTTTTTTATTGCTCAAATGCTCCCGAAGGAGCTTAAGAGAAATAGGGCAAGGGTGAACTTTTATAAAAAAAAACGGCATCTAAGAGAACCTCAAAACGTCTCGGAGAGGAAGAGCGAAATCGAATAGAAAAATCAGAGAAACCCCATAACAGCCTCAATACAAGCAAATTATAAAAATCTCAAATTTCGGATCTTTTCTCCTCCTGGTCGGTTTTATGCGCTCTTTTTGCGTTAATATATCTGAATTTTATCACCCACATTTGTAAATGAAATCTAATATGATTTTGGGGCTAAAAATGGAAGAAAAGAGGAGAAAATACGTAAAAAGCTAAACACCAACACTATAAGAGAAAAAGTTTAACCCGTTAATTGAATCCGGTAAACGGGTTAAATGAAATGAGTAAACGGGTTCATTGAAAAATTAAACCCGTTAAGCCGACAAAATATGCTCGTTTATCGTTTTGGCTTAACAGCCATCAAAATTAGTGTTAACAAAATCACCTCAATTTAACAGTTAGATCACCCTCTCAAAACGAAGGTGTTGACCGAAATAGAGAAGCGGAAAAAGTGCCGTCTGCTTCGGGATGGAATATATAAAAATAGAGCTTGCCGCAATTGCCCCAAAAAGGTCAATCTCCCGTGCCAAAAGATATGCCGAGTCTCTTACCCTGTATTACCAACGGATGATCTTCCGTTACCATTTTGAGCTTGCCGGCAACCTCCTCCAAAGGCAGGTGTGTAATCTGTCCGTTTTGAACCGCCACCATCACCCCAAAAACACCATTGGAGACCAGCTCGGTAGCGTATCCTCCTAATAAGGTTGCCAGATTACGGTCTGCCGCAGTGGGAGATCCTCCCCGCTGTATATGCCCCAAGACGGTTTCCCGACAGACCAAGTCCGAATGTTCTTCTATATATTTGGAAAGGTAAAAAGCAGGACGCTCCTTTTCCGCACCCAGACTCTTCACTCCCTCTGCCACCACGACAATAGAGTGTAGCTTACCTTTACTCATTCGCTTGTTTATTGCTTCTATCACCTTGTCGGGGTCATACCCCAGCTCCGGTATCAGGATTACGTGTGCGCCTCCGGCCATTCCCGAGTGCATGGCTATCCATCCGGCTTTGTGCCCCATCACCTCTACCACCATCACTCTCCGATGACTCTCTGCCGTGGTATGCAGCCTGTCTATACACTCGGTAGCAGTAGCAACTGCGGTGTCGAACCCGAAAGTTACTTCCGTTCCCCATATATCGTTGTCTATGGTTTTGGGTATTCCCACGACATTGATACCGAGAGGAAGCATCTTTGCTGCGGTTTTCATCGTGCCGTTTCCACCTATCGCCACAAGGCAATCCAGCCCAAGATCATCGTAGTGCTGTTTGAGCTTGCGTGGCAGATCCTCATCCGCCGAGAGTCTTTTGCGGAACGGCTTTTCTCTCGATGTCCCTAAAATTGTTCCTCCCTTATACAGAAGTCCGCTCAGAGCCACTTCATCCAAAATCTTGTATTCGTTTTCGAGAAGTCCGGAAAAGCCTTTCTGAATGCCCACAACCTCCATATTGTAGTGAAGAATCGCAGTACGCCCTACTCCTCTTATGGTTGCATTTATTCCGGGACAGTCGCCTCCTGATGTAAGGATACCTATTTTCATAACGGATCAAATATAGGGATGAATTATTTCTTGCAGATAATCTGTTCGTCTGTTGAGACAAGGAATGAGTCGGAAACTTTCTCCTCCGGAGGATAAAAAGATCTCTTTCCCCTCTACTTCCATCTCCTCTATGGTCTCAAGACAGTCCTGCACAAACGACGGACATACCACGCTCACCTTTTTCACTCCTTCCGCCGGAAGCCGGCGAAGCCTTTCTGCCGTATAGGGAGAGAGCCAGCGTGTATGGCCGAGCCTGCTCTGGTAGGTTACTTCCACTTGTGAAGCCGGGATACCGGTCTGCTCCAAGAACAACCTGTGCTGTTCTTCGCATTGGAAGAGATAGTCTCGCTCCTCATCTCCTCTGTACTTATCGACATGAGCAAGAGGAATACCATGAAATGAGATCAACAGCTTTTCGTCCGGCTTAAGATGAGAAAGGATATGCTCATTCATCACCGAAAGATAGGCAGGATGATTATAATATGGTGCCACAACGGCATGAGAGACTCCCAAAGAGCGTGCCTCTCTCTTAAAACACTCTACTGCCGTCTCGTAGCTGCTCATTGCATAATGAGGAAAAAGGGGCAGTGCAACAATATGATCTGCTCCCCTTGATAGAAGCGCCTCTATACCTGCACGGACGGACGGATTACCATACCGCATACCCACTTCCACAGGGATAGACATCTGCTTCTCTAACGACTGCGCCAACGCTTTGGCATTGACAAGCAAAGGAGATCCCTCGGCTGTCCATATGGCTCGATACTTATGAGCAGAGCGAGGAGATCTAAATGGAACAATAATGGTACGTACAACCAACTCCCTCCAAGGAGATGCAAGTGTGATCACTCGTGGATCCGTAAGGAACTCATACAGGAATTTTCCGACATCTTTTGTAGAATAACTGTCCGGAGTCCCGGTGTTAATGATGAGCAATCCGCTCTGTTTCTGCATTAATGTAAATAAATAAAGGATAAATGTTTACAAAGATACACATTAATCTCGTATCTTTGAGTACAAAAAGTATAATATGGAAACCATAAACCTCTCACCTGCTTCAGTTTCCGCTTTCGGGCAGAACATCCACCTTCCGCTATCCAAAAGCATCTACAATCGCCTTCTGATTATAGAGGCTCTGGGCGGGTACCAAGACAAAATTTCCCCTCTTGCATCCAAGGCAATAGAAGATAACGGACAATGCTATCCGAATGATATTCTCGTCTTGGGAACGGCTATGGCAAAACTGGCAACACCGACGTCTCCGGAAGAGACCCTGCATATAGATGTTGAAGATTGTGGCTCGGCTCTACGGTTCATTGCAGCCTATGCCGTACTCACAACCAAAAACAATATCGTCATATCAGGAACGGAGAGACTGATGGAAAGACCAATGGGAGAGCTATTGGATGCTCTTACTCTTCTTGGAGGCTGTATCACAAAGGAGAAAAAAGAGAACGGAGAGGAGAGAATAACAATCCGTCCGGCTTCTCTCAAGAGTAAGAAGATAGATCTCACTCGGAGCAGAAGTTCGCAGTTTATATCTGCTCTGCTCCTTATTTCCCCCTATCTGCCCGAAGGGATAGAGATAACATGGGATGCAACGTCGGTAAGCAACTCTTACGTTTACATGACACTCTCACTGATGAAACGGTATGGAGCAGAGTGCGAATACACAGACAGGTATATAAAAGTCTCCCCCGGCAGATACAATCCCGTAAGTACAAGAGACATGGAAGCCGACTGGTCCTCTGCTCTCTACTGGTTTGCCTATATAGCTTTATCTCCAATAGGTTCGACGTTAGAGCTGCAAGAGCTCACATTTCCATCTCTTCAAGGAGACGCAATGGCTGCTGCCCTGTTCCGGCTTATAGGGGTCAAGACGGAGAGAGATGAGGAGACAAACTCCATTCTCATAACAAGAGTGCCTTGCGTTGACAACTTCCATTCCGCATTTGATGGACTTAATATGCACGTGATGCCCGATGCTGCGCCCACACTTGCAGTGGTTTTGGCACTCAGAGGGATTACTTACAGAATGGTAGGTTTGGAGACTCTCCCCTTGAAAGAGAGCAACAGACTGCTTGCCGTAAAAGAGGGACTCCGACTCTTCGGATTGGACATAGAGCTGACCTCATCCTCCATAAGCTTTCAGGGGAAGGCTCCGGCTGTATCGGAAGATGAGATCTTTATAGACAGCCACAAGGATCACCGCATCATCATGTCCTTTGCCGCAGCAACAGCCATGGGCTTCAAGCTTCGCATAGACAACCCATCTACGGTAAATAAAAGCTATCCCTCCTACTGGAAAGAGTTGGAGCAGATATTGGGAACGGGCATGGTCCGTGAGTAAAAAAAGCTAAAGAAGAAAGATTGAGAAGTGGTTAATTCGCTTATTGCAAGTCCATTTCTTAACTGTTTCTTTATCTTTTCATCGTAAAGTTTTCGTAAATTTGTAGCGAAAAGGCACAGAAAGTCCGCCTTTATTCTGCACAAAAGAAGAAGAAATAAGTATCACTTTATAAACAATTCAATCTTATGAAATTGAGAATCTCATTTCTATTAGCCCTTACTCTTTTCACCTTAGGCTCCATAGCAGCTTACGCTCAGGTGAGTGTGAAAGGAAAAGTAATGGAGAAAGGGACAGAAGCTCCTCTTGGTGGAGTAAGAGTCTCTGTCGGTGCGACAGGAAGTATTACCAATCGCCAAGGAGAATTTGCTCTAAGTGTACCGGAAAACAGTACACTTCTGTTCAGATATATGGGGTACCTTGACGTTAAAGTAAAGGTAGGCAGAGGTCCTTCCGTAAATCTCGGTACCGTTTATATGGAAGAAGACGTCAGAGGTATTGAAGACGTTGTCGTTATTGCCTCTATCATACCTAAAGATCGTATCACTCCTGTTCCCGTTTCTAACGTGGGCATTGAACTGATCGAAACAAAGGCTCCGAACATTGAGTTCCCCGAACTTCTTAAACAAACTCCGTCTGTTTACGTGACCAAGGGAAGCGGTGGTTTCGGAGACTCTCGTATTAATATGCGTGGTTTCGACAGTAACAACATCGGAATTCTTATCAACGGAGTTCCTATCAATGATATGGAGAGCGGTAAGGTGTACTGGTCAAACTGGGCAGGTCTATCCGATGTGTCAAGCTTTATCCAGATTCAACGCGGACTTGGAGCTTCCAAGCTTGGTCTCTCTTCAGTGGGAGGTACCATGAATATGGTAACCAAGAGTACCGATGCCAAGAAAGGCGGTTCTGTCTACACAGGTATCGGTAACGATGGATACAACAAAATGGCATTCAACGTATCTACCGGTCTGATGGAGAATGGCTGGGCAGTATCTCTTGCAGGTGCTCGCACTTCGGGAGACGGATACGTAAGAGGAACATCTTTCCAAGGCTGGTCTTACTTCGTGAATATCTCTAAGATCCTCAATGAAGATCATCGTCTTTCATTTACAGCGTTCGGAGCTCCTCAGTGGCACAACCAAAGAGGAACGATGTACACGATAGAGGATATCAGAGAAAGCGGTTTGGGCGCTCGTCGTAATATCGGCTACGGCTACATCAATGGAAAAGAAGTAGGTGGTGCATACGGTCGCAACTTCTACCACAAACCTCAAATGTCTCTTAACCACTACTGGCAAATCAGTCCGGAAAGTAAGCTTTCCACTTCTCTTTATGCATCTCTTGCTCGTGGAGGTGGTCGCCGTGTTCGTGGATCTGAAGGTACTAACTGGCTTGGCATAAACAATCTGACAGGAAGGCCAAGTAACCCTCTTACCATCAAGCAAACACCGGACGGGTTGTTAGACTTCGATGCTGTAATGAGAGAGAATAAAGCTTCGGACAACGGTTCTAAGGCTATCTTCTCTAACGCTATGAACTCTCACAACTGGTATGGTATCCTTTCTTCTTTCAATCATAAACTATCGGATGCCGTCTCTATTACTGCCGGTTACGATGCAAGATTCTATCAAGGCTTGCACTACGAGCAGATAGAAGATCTTCTTGGAGGGGACTACTACATAGAACCACAGACCAGCGCAAAGAAACTAATGTATCACAAACCGAATCAGACTCTCAAAGTCGGAGACAGAATAGAGTATGACAACATCGGAGAAGTACTTTGGAACGGTATCTTTGCTCAAGCAGAAGCAAAAGGCGAACACTTGAACGGATTCTTGTCGGCATCTCTTTCCAGTCAGGCTTACAGATACATCAATCTTGGCGGAACAAATGAAAAAGCGCCTTTGGCTGATGGTCAGGAAAGATATGTATCGGATTGGGCAGGTTATCTGCCTTGGAGTGTTAAGGGAGGTTTGAGCTACAAGCTGAACAACCAGAACAACTTCTTTGTGAATGCCGGTTACTTTACCCGTGCACCTTATTTCCGTAGCGTGTTCTTCAACTACAATACAGAGATAAACACCGGAGCCAAGAGCGAAAGAGTTCTTACAGGAGAAATCGGATACGGATTTATCAGCGAAGTATTGAAGGTAGATATCAATGCTTACTACACCAAGTGGATGGATAAAGGTATCACTCGCAGAATCGGGAACAATGAGCTTGCCAACATCACAGGTCTGAACGCAAGACACATGGGTGTGGAGCTTGAAGCCACTTATAAACCAACGAAAAGATTTGAGTTGAAAGGTATGCTTTCTGTCGGAGACTGGATCTGGACAGACGACGTAAATGCGGCAATCTTCAATGAAAGCCAACAGAAGATAGCCGAGATCCAAGCCTTTATAGCAGGAGTACACGTAGGTAACTCTGCGCAGATTACAGCTTCTCTAAGCTCTTCGTACGAGATATTCAAGAATTTCCGTGTGTATGGTAGCTTCAACTATGCAGGTAAGAACTTTGCAGACTTCAACCCAACCAACAGAACAAAAGAGAGCGACAAGGTAGATGCTTGGCAGCTTCCTAACTACTACACATTGGATCTTGGAGCCAATTATAAGTTCAACATCGGATCACTGAATGCTTCCCTTTTCATGAACGTGGACAACGTAACGAACGTGGAATACATAGCAGATGCTAACGATGGTAAGAAGCACGACATGAAGACTTCTCTTGTATACCTCGGCTTTGGCCGTACTTGGGCTACAGGTTTGCGTATCAACTTCTAACAACAAGGTCTTACATTAATACGTCTATACAACAATGAAAAGAATACAATACATATTAGCGTTCGTGGCTCTACTTGGTCTTGTTGCGTGTAACCCGACAAAAGGGATATACGAAGAGTTGGACAAAGAAGAGAAGCACGTAACCAAGACAAAGAGCATTGCCCTATCCGACGAGCAATTCAAGGGCATCATAGATGGTTACATCTCATCTATGGTAGCAAAGTTTGAGGGCGATGCAGAGGCAAAGAAAGCTTACAAAGCAGAACTCGAAAGAAAGTTCAGAGACGAAAAAAACTTCTCGGCTTTCAGCGACAACTTCTCAGCGGCAGAGCATCTTACTCCTTTTGCTGCCAAGCAAAACCCTGAGTGGGGAAAAGACTCCAGACTATCCGTTGAGCACAAACAGCTTCTTCCTGCTTCGGAAAACGTTAAGGCTATCGGAAAAGCTGCTTTTGTTGAACTCAAAAAGGAAGACTTTGAAGCTCTCGGACTGAACTCTATCACCAATCTTAAGAAGAAAGACTTGGATAAAGTAATAGAAGCTGCCAAGGCTAAAGCTACCGACAATCCTCGTTCATTGCTTATCAGAGGTTCTTTTGATGCTCAAAACATGACATGGTTTGTCATCAATGGAAGTATTGCGGACTCCAAGAAATACCACGCCATTACTATGGATGAGTATAAGAGTATGGGAGCACGTTATGGCAACTTCTCCGCTTCCATGCCGGCAGAAAACTATATCCCTGCTCTACTTGGACTAACTTATCCATACGCACAACCGGGCGACAGCAAGGTGGTAGTATGGTTGTTCTACAAGGATAAGAAGACCTTTGTCCACTATGGAGACTATACATTCAACGGCACAAAGTGGATCGTTACAGAGCGTACTATACCGGCAACATCTCAGTTTATCCATAACGGCAAAGCATGGGTATATGATCCTACGATCAAGTTCACTTTTGAAAAGACAGACTTTGTGACTCTCTTCAACTGGGTAAAGGCAAACAAGCCTAACTACATCAGCAAGAAGTATCCTACAAACGAAGAGTTCTGGTTCGGAGGTAGCAGCTACTACAACAACTTCAACCTTGACGGCGGAGAGACCGTAGGAGACAGACCGGAAGAGCAAGGGCTTGATGCCACAGCATTGCTAAAGGCAAAATATGAGCGTCTAAAAGAAGCTATTAAGCTTGTCCTTGCTAACAAATATCCGGATACACCTGCCGTTACAAACGGCATAGAGCAGTTCTATGTGGTGAAGGTAAATATCCGTGTAAACAGACAGAATACGGACTATAACTACCGATTCAAAGGGTTAGGCAATGGCAAGTTTGAATACGTAGAGGGTCCGTTAGAGATCTAAGCCTATAATTTATAAGCTCTTCCCTTATTCACGAAAGAAAGGGGGAGTAAAAAGATGAATATAGCCATCGGAGAAGCCATCCCCGGTGGCTATATTGCTAATAATGGGAGCTCTGTCTTTGTCCAACCCTTTCTTTTTCCCTATCTTTGTGCTGTAAAAATGTTTCAGAAGGGGACGGAGATTGGATTGCTCCACACTCTGCCCTCGCGTTTGGTATGCTTGCAACATTTCTAAAAGGCTTAATCATCGGCATTATTGTTTCTGCTCCAATGGGTCCTGTCGGAGTAGAGTGTATTCGTCGTACGCTCACAAAAGGTCGTCGCAGCGGGCTGCTAACGGGTCTTGGAGCTACGGCAAGTGATATTTTCTATGCCACTGTAACGCTTATCGGCGTAAGTAGCTTTATCTTTTTCATCAATAAATACTCCAACGAGTTGCGCTTTTTCGGGTCGATATTCATCGTAGCCTTTGCTTTCTACATCATGAATACCGGCTCCTCTCTCGAAGAAGAGAAGTCTGCAAGAGAAGACGACGCACCCACGGAACACCCTTATTGGAGAGATTTCACCTCCGGATTCTTTCTCACTCTTCCCAACATCCTTATTGTCCTCCTCTATGTGGGGCTTTTTGCCCAGTTCTCATTCCTTACGGATGTAGAAACAGATAACCTTTGGCCCTTGCTGATAGGTCTGGCGGGGATAGCCGTAGGCGCAGTAGCGTGGTGGTTGCTCATAACCGGTACCATCACGAAAGCCAAGCAGTGGTTCAATATTAAGAGTATACGAGGAATAAACAGGAGTATCGGCTTGGTTCTTCTCTGTTGCGGGCTGATAGGAGCTCTTGTCGGACTCGCAGATTTGATGTAGCTTCTGCTCCCTGTTGAGGAGAGAAAAATAGAAGATATTACGCAGCAAGTCAAGGTTTTTATCTATTTTTGCTCCGAAAGGATCGCTTACGAGCATCATCCTATATCAGAAGAGAAATAACTTATAACACAAATCAGTATCATGAGAAAATTATTTTTGGCTATTGCAGCTTGCTTTTTGTTGTTGCCTTTTGCCCTTGAGAGCAAGGCACAAGAGACTTCATTCCAGAAAGGGACAGGTATTTGGAACTTGGGTATTGGGCTAAACAGTGCTTACTCTGCACTTCCTCCTCTTTCTGCCTCATTCTCTTACAGCATTAAAGACAACCTGTGGGACGAACGAAGCGCCCTCGGTTTAGGAGCCGTAGGAGCCATCGCCGGAAACAGCTATGCTACCAGCATCCTTGCAGCTCCTCGCGTATCTCTTCACTACAGCTTTATCCCTAAGCTCGACACCTATGTGGCAGGATATGTGGGAGTATTGTTCAGAAGCATAAAGGATACAAACAACAAAACACTTCACAAAAACGATTTGGACTTTGGTCTGAACGTAGGTACCAGATACTTCTTCACCCCAATGTTCGGGGCTTTCTTGGAGCTGGGATATGGCGTAAGCTACGGAAACATCGGGATCTCTCTAAGATTATAATACGCATCTCATATAAAGAAAAAACCTCGGTTTGCAGAAGCAAGCCGAGGTTTTTCTTTTTTTATTGGAATGACTAAATATACATCAGAGCCTCTCTGATCTTCGACATATTGTACTCCTTCGTATTCTGAGAGACAAGGAACCAGTCTACAATAGTCCAGATACCACATCCTCCCCCTGTTAAAAGTTTGAGAACTCCAAGACCAATCTGCCCCAACATGAAGCGATCAATCCCTAAAGTACCTCCAAGGATAGAGATTACAAGCATTATGGTCGGGTCTCTAAGCTCCACCCGAGAGAGTTGCATCAGAACGGATTCATCCCTTGCAGCCAAATACTCTCGCAGTTCATTCAGTGCAGCAGGATCTAAATACTTGGCGATACTTAAGATGTAATAGTCTAATTTTTGGCGATCCATCATCGTGGTTGTTTATCGTTAAAGTAATTCAAATGCACGTTTTGCATCTTGTATCAAATATAGTAATATTTGAAAAACCCTCAAAAAATATCACTCCGCTTGCGAACCGAAATAGTAGCATTTTCGGAGCACTTTTATATAAAAGCCAAGAGAGAAAAATCGCTTCTATAACTCATCTCCAAACTCGGCAGCGATGGAGAAGAATTTCCCTAAAATGCACAATCCACTCATAAATAGACTCTTATAAAAGAACCCATATTTGAGAAAATTTTTTCTTCAACCCATTTCATGGGGCAAAATCAAGTTAAAATAGATAAATTTATACACCTCTCATTGTAAATAAATACTAACTCCTTTTTGCCTTGAGATATCAGACAAACAAAGAGAAAAACAGATAATCAACTATCAATCAGCACCCTAACAAAATTTTCTAAACACGTTAAATGAATCCGGTTAACGGGTTAAATGAAATCACTAAACGGGTTCATTGAAAAATTAAACAGGTTAAACCGATAAAATATGCTCGTTTACCTTTTTCTCTATCCAAATATGCTAATAGACGTAAACAGAAAAGTGCAAATTTAACATTTCAGTCACCCCCTGAAAGAAGCCTCTTCACTCAAAATAGAGAGAGGAAATTTTGACAGAGGAGATCTGTACGGAATATATAAAAATTGAGCCTCAAAATCTCTCCCGAAAATGGTAAAATTTTATTTGGCTATCCGCATACATAATTTTTAACATATTTAAATTGCGAAAACCATATTAAAGAATAAACATTTAGCACTATGAGAAAATTGATTTTGTGTGTACTTGCCGTGCTGGCAATATCAATTGCAGCAGTTGCCCAAAAGAGTCGGGAAAGAGATGTAGTGTATCTCAAAAATGGATCAGTGGTTTACGGAAAGATTATCGAACAGGTAATGGGTAAAAACATCACGATTCAGACCTCAGACGGTAGCAGGTTTGTATATAGCATAGATGAGGTAGAAAAGCTTTCCAGGACAGAGTTTACCCCTAAAAAGAGCTTCGATAGGCTAAGCTTCTACAGCTTCAACCTTGGATTTATGAAGATTTTGGACAATGATCTTTCCGGAGTTTCTGTCTCTTTGGCTGATATGAATTTTCATCTCGATAGCGGATTTGGTATTGTCTTAAAGGCCAACGGCAATGGCATTATAAAAGATGGAAGCAGTCTTAACTTTGGAACACTTGGCATTGGGCCCTCTTATTCTACTCTATCTCCGGACGAAACCGTTGCATTCACGGTATCTCTTTTTGGAGGACTAAGCCATCTGACAGATGGGGACTTCTCCTATCAAGGATACTACTATGGGGCAGGAACTTCCATCCGCTTTTTTGCAGATAAAAGATGGAATCTGATCACATCATTAGAGCTAAGTAGTACAAAGCATCTGCCAACCAATTATCTTCATCTGAATATCAGACTTGGTTTTGCCTACAATTGGTAATCTCATAAGAAATAAAAAGAGAATAACCAGCCTCTCTCTTCTTGAAAGAGGTCTGCTTATTTGTTTGGATATAAACAAGAATAAAGAATGAGCTTGACGGCATAAAGAAGTCGAATAAGACCGTGAACGAAAAGCGTCAACTCATGGAGGCTTTTCTACAGAAGATCGAAAGCATCAAGAGTGAGATAAACAGCTTGGATGCTGAGATAGAAGCGAAGAAAGATCTGCTGCACAAGAAGGAGTACGATGAGTTGAAAGAGAAGATAAAGAGCCTGATGTTCGATATCTCAGATCTTCAGGCCAAAGCGGAGACCTACAAACAGAAGCTGGACAAAGCAGCAAAAGAGGGAAAGGGAGATCTTTCCGACCTTGAAATCGTGGATCTCTGATGACCGACAAAAGCGAAAAGAACAAAAACCATAAACCATAAATACAGAATCAGATGAGACTTACATGTAATATATACACCAAAGCAGTATGCGCGCTGACGCTGCTGTTCGCCCTTTTGGGCACCGGTTGCCGGAACGAACGTGAAGATCTGCTGACGGGAAAAAGAGGCAGCCGGCTCACCCTTACGGCGTTGATGCCCGTTGAGGGAGGCGGAATGCGCGTGGGGTTGAATAAGTCGGCAGACAACAGCACACTTATAGCCAAATGGAAATCGGGAGATAAGGTAACGTTCGTCTTCAAGCAGGGCGATGTTCTGACGGATCCCGTTGAAGTCGCCATCGGCAGAATCGAAAACAACGGCAAGCGTGCGAAGCTGAACATCGAAGTGCCCGAGAACATAGACACATCGGAAGAGTACACCATCCACGCCTTTTGCGGGGTACCGGGATCGGGGGTGATTGTAGAGAACGGAGTGATCTTTTTGGACATCCTGCCTCTGAGAGCCAACCGGTTGGAGGATATTGCCGTGCCGGTGATCTCGAAGAGGGATATATCACCGGAGGGAGAAGAGGAAATGGCTCTGCCGTTCGACTATCTTGGCGCAATAGAGTACGTCGATCTCAAGAACGGCTCCTCCACCACACTCCGGGTTAACAACTGCCACCTTTATGCCGTCGATCCGGCAGCGGAAGAGTGGAGATATCT
>JAUMWS010000115.1 GCA_030529525.1 Porphyromonas sp.
TTTGATACTAATGAAAAAAATAGCCTTAGCCTTCAAAAATGGCAGGAGCAGACCTCACTCTATAGAGGGATTATCTAAAGAAAGTCGAATCCCGATAACAGTGGTAAGAGATATGCTGAACAAGCTGGTAGAAGTGGGGCTTGTACGTGAAATACCTAATGTGGATCTTCCAAGAACTCCAAGATACATGCCCAATGTAGATATCCATGACATTACCGTGCAAAGGGTACTACATTCTATGGATACTTTAGGTTTTGAAAACTTTTCGCAGGAAACCTATAAACTTTTCGACAGAGAGTGGCAAACAATACTTGCCTCAAGAGATATCAGAAAAGATGATGCGGTGATGCAACAAAACATCCTCGACATTTAGATTCCTCAAAGCTTTCATACCGTAGCCGGATCTCTAAGTTCTCATCATCAACTTTTGTTATCTTTGTAAACCTTGAAATCTCAGTGCTTAACAGCATGTAGAAAGAGTAAGCACATTATATTAAAATCATAAATCAATGACATGAAACTAAAAAGAGTTTTATTAGGGGCATTCTTTGCCGCAATGGCATGGAGCGGTATCGCCCAAGAACGACCGCTGTGGATGCGTTATCCAAGCATCTCTCCTGATGGTAAAGAGATTGCGTTTAGCTACAAAGGGGATATTTATAAAGTCTCCTCAAAGGGAGGTATGGCTGTCCGCTTGACCACAAATGAAGGATACGAGAAGAGTCCTGTTTGGAGTCCGGATGGCTCTAAGATTGCATTTACCAGCACAAGGGATAATGCAGGAGTAAATATCTATATCATGTCTTCAACAGGAGGAGTGGCAAAACAACTTACTACTCACTCTACAGCAGAAACACCGTACACTTTTACTCCCAATGGTAAAAGCATCGTCTTTAAGGCACATATTCAAGATCCGCATACAAGTGCCCTATTTCCTACAAGCCGACTATCCGAACTTTATGCCGTATCTGTAAATGGAGGCAGACCGGAACAGATCATCTCTACCCCGGCTGAAGCGATTTCATACTCTAAAGATGGAAGCCGATTCTTGTATCAAGACATAAAGGGGTTTGAGAACGACTGGCGTAAACACCACACATCTTCTGTTTCCAAAGACATTTGGGAGTATGATGTTAAAAGCGGTAAGCACAGATTTGTTGTGCAACATGACGGAGAAGACAGAGACCCTGTATACAGCCCGGATGAGAAAAAGGTTTACTTCCTAAGCGAACGCAAGGGAGGTTCTATGAATGTCTACGAAATAGATATCAATGGTAATGCAGAGAGTGTAAAGGCTCTGACATCATTCAAGGGTGATCCCGTTCGTTTCCTTTCCTCTTCCAAAAATGGGATGCTATGCTTTGGATATGCCGGAGAGATATACACCCTTCAGCCGGGACAGAAACCTGAAAGAGTAAAAATATCCATAGCTACGGATATTGCCGATGTTCAAGACAAGCGTCTCTTCCTTCAAGGCTATCAATCTGCAAGTGTATCTCCGGACGGCAAACAGCTTGCATTTGTATCGAGAGGTGAAGTTTTTGTAACCTCTGTAGACTACAGCACAACCAAAAGAATAACCAATACTCCTTCCGGAGAGCAAAGTGTAACATTCGGAGCGGATAACCGTTCTATTGTCTACGCAAGCGACAGAAGCGGTAAATGGGATCTTTACAAAGCGACGATTGTCAACAAGAATGAACAGAACTTCCCCAATGCAACTATCATAAAGGAAGAGCTCCTTATTCCGGGCAATAAAGTAGAAAAGATGCACCCGGCATTCTCTCCCGACGGAACAGAAGTAGCCTTTGTTCTCGGACGTAAAAAACTTGCCGTATACAATCTCAAAAGCGGAAAGATAAGAGAGATTACAGACGGATCTACCCAGCATGGAGAAGATGGAGGAATGAACTTCGAGTGGAGTCCTGACGGCAAATGGTTTGCCATCTCTTACGTTGCAAGAAATCACGCACCCTATTCCGATATAGGTATCGTAAGTGCTAAGGGAGGTGAGCCTATCTTCAATGTTACGAATAGTGGATATTTCGATATGAATCCACATTGGGCAATGGATGGTAATGCGATCATCTTCAACAGCGAACGCTATGGTATGCGCAACCATGCTTCTTGGGGTTCTCAATCGGATGTCATGATGGTCTTCATGAACAGAGAGGCTTATAACAAGTTCAAAATGAACGAAGAAGAGTTTGAACTTTTCACAGAAGAAGAAAAGAACGCTAAGAAAGAAGCTGAAGAACAAGAGAAGAAAGAGAGCAAGGACAAGAAGAAAGCTCCCGAAAAGAAAGATATCAATATCGAGTTTGAAAATCTGGAAGATCGCATCGTGCGTCTGACTCCGAATTCGTCTTCATTGGGAGATGCTATAGTCACCAAGGATGGGCAAAAGATGTACTACTTCTCCGCAGTAGAAGGTGGATATGATCTTTGGTCTTACGAACTAAGAAAGAGATCTGCCAAACTACTCAAGAAGATGAATATAGGTGGAGCAGAGTTCCAAATGGATAAAGAGGGTAAGAACATCTTCATCCTTGGCTCTCAACCTCAAAAAATGACGGTTGCAGGCGAAACTCTCAAACCAATCTCCTACCAAGCAGAATGGAAAGCAGATCTTGCCGCAGAGCGTGAATATATGTTCAATGTCGTAAAACGTGAAGAAGGTCTTCGCTTCTACGATGCAGGCATGCACGGAGTAAAATGGGACGAACTCACCAAGCACTACTCTCGTTATCTTCCTTACATCTCAAACAACTACGACTACGCAGAAATGTTAAGCGAGCTTTTGGGCGAGCTTAATGTCTCTCACACCGGTTCCGGATACAGAGGCGGCGGATCTGCTGAACCTACTGCCGAACTCGGACTCTTTGTATCATGGGAAAATGGCAAAGACGGTTTGTATGTGGATGAAGTAGTTATAGGAGGTCCGTTCGACAACTTCAGAAGCAAGGTTAAAGCCGGAGACATCATAGAAAAGATAGATGGCGAAGGTATCAAAGCAGGAGAAGACTACTTCCCGCTCCTTAACGGAAAAATCAACCGTAATATCTCCGTTTCATTCTATTCTCCAAAGAGCAAAGAGAGATGGAGCGAAACCATAAAAGGTATATCCTCTTCCGCTCTCGAAGATCTCTTATACAAGAGATGGGTGAAGCAGCGTGCCGATGAAGTGGACAAGCTTTCTAAAGGACGCTTAGGCTATGTACACGTACCTTCTATGGGAGACCCAAGCTTCCGCACCGTCTACTCCGAAGTGATGGGACGCTATTACGACCGAGAAGGTATCGTTATCGACATTCGCTACAACGGTGGAGGTCGTCTGCATGAAGACTTGGAAGTATTCTTTACCGGAAAGAAATATCTTCAACAACAGATTAGAGGTAAAGATTATTGCGAAATGCCTTCTCGCAGATGGAACCACGAATCTGTAATGGTAATGTGTGAGGCAGACTACAGCAACGCTCACGGTACTCCTTGGGTATACAAACACCTCGGCATAGGTAAGCTTGTCGGTATGCCTGTACCGGGAACGATGACCAGTGTAAACTGGGTAACACTTCAAGATCCAAGCTTATACTTCGGTATCCCGGCTGTAGGTTATAAAACAGCAGAGGGAATATACCTTGAAAATTACGAGCTGCATCCGGACGTGAAAGTACGTCTCGACTTCAATAAAGCCCTAAGCGGAAAGGACTCTCAAATGGAGGCAGCCGTGGAAACGCTTCTTAAAGAAGTGGGAAAAAAATAGTAAACCTAATCCATTAGATTAGTATATCCGGAAGCTCTGGTGTGAGATTTGTTATTTCTCACACCGGAGCTTCCCTTTTTTTATTCCTTTTTCCGCTATTTC
>JAUMWS010000011.1 GCA_030529525.1 Porphyromonas sp.
CTTTTCCGAATCCTTAGGAGCTTTTTGGGGATTGGTAATTATCGCTTCTCGAATTACTAAAGTTCCCGTTCAAAAGAGCTTTTAAATACTATAAGAGGTTCGATTGAAGCGGTTTGATTTTATGAGTCAAGGCTTGATTTGTAGTTGGGAAGCTTTGATTTTTGAAGTTTACGACTTGTATTATAGAAATCAAGTCTTGATTTTCTCTTCTGAACCTACTTAACTCCGAATATATTCCTGTTCAAACGAGTTTGTTATCACTTATAAAAAGTAAAGATGTGGGACAGCATAAAATGAAGCGAAGCTTTTTGTCTTTTCCGGTGAGAGAGTATTGTTTTCTCTTTTCTTGAAATAAAATCGTGTCTGAATAAGTTTGCTCATTGCTGAAAGAAGCCAACAATTTGGGCTTTTTCTCAATAAATAAAAGGGATCTCTTGCCTGTGTCGTGTAGCTCAGAATGTCTGAGGGCGACAGGGCAAGGGATCCCTAAGTTTTTGGTTTGGTATTTTAAAGGCAGTCGGTTCGGAGTAATTTGAGTTTATTCCCGAATCTCTGCCAAGCTTATGAAGTTGGTGTTATTTGTTACCCTTGAGAGAAGCGACGTGATCCCAAGTTCCTCCATTCAGGACGTTGGTGAAACCTCTACGTTCGAGTATACTTTTTGCCTGACCGCTTCTATTGCCACTGCGGCAGAATACTACGATGGTTTTCTTGTCTTTGAACTCATTGATGCGAGATTCTATCTGATCCAATGGGATATTGACAGCTCCCGAAACAGAACCGGAAGCAAACTCGCCTGCTGTACGTACGTCCACAAGAAAAGCTCCGGAGCGAATGGCTTCTGTAATGGCTTGATCGTCGGGCTGTGAGAAAAGATTCTTTAGTAATCCAAACATGATAAATGCTATAATTATGAGTAAGGGAAATGATGTTATCTTCTTGATGTTTTGCTTTGACATACAAAGTCTGTTTTAGGAATATCGGTTTGGGCTATACTTGCAAACCCTCCTTCTATGTCGGTGAAGTTGCGATAACCTCTTGCGAGCAAGATACTCGATGCAATCATACTGCGGTATCCGCCTGCACAATGAAGATAGAAGTGTTGGTCTTGAGGGAGGTCGGATATCCAGTCGTTAATATATGCAAGAGGACGGCTATAGGCTTCTTCTACGTGTTCCGATGCGTACTCGCTCTCTTTGCGTACGTCTATTACGAGGGTTTCACCTTTCGAGAATTGGCGTGCAAGCTCTTCTGCCGTGATGCGTTCTACTTTGTCGATCTCTTTGCCTGAGGTTAGCCATGTCTCAAATCCTCCATCCAAGTAGCCCAATACGTTATCGAATCCGACACGGCTAAGTCTTGTGATGACTTCTTCTTCCCTTCCCGGATCTACCACAAGGAGTAGCGGTTGTTTGACGTCTACGATCATGGTACCGACCCATGGTGCAAAGTCGCCATCAATACCGATATTGATAGAGCGAGGAATAAAGCCTTGGGCAAATACTCCGGGAGATCTTGCGTCGAGAATCAAAGCACCGGATGCTTCGGCTGTAGCTTCAAAGTCCTTGGCAGAAAGCGCAGAAAGTCCTCGTTCCAATACGTTCTCGAAGCTGTCGTATCCTTGCTTGTTCATTGCAACATTACCTCCGAAATAGGCAGGAGGAGGAAGCAATCCATCTATTACAGATGCTATGAACGCCTCTTTGCTTGGCTGATTGAGGGCATAATTGACCTTCTTTTGGTTGCCAAGAGTATCCACAGTCTCTTTCATCATATTCTTGCCACAAGCAGATCCTGCTCCGTGAGCCGGATATACGGTGATGTCGTCCGACAGAGGAAGAATCTTGGTGTACAAGCTATCGTAAAGCAAGCCTGCCAATTCCTCTTGTGTCAGGTTTGCAGCCTTTTGTGCGAGGTCGGGACGACCAACATCGCCCAAGAAAAGGGTGTCACCACTGAAAAGTGCTGTCTCACGACCTTCTTCGTCAATGAGCAGGAAGCAGGAGCTTTCCATAGTATGTCCCGGAGTGTGAAGTACTCGTATCTTAGCGTCACCCAGTTCGAAGACTTGGTTGTCTTCGGCAACGATAGCATCGAAGCCCGGCTTTGCCGTAGGTCCATAGACAATTGGTGCACCTGTGGCACGGCTTAAGTCAAGGTGTCCACTTACGAAATCTGCGTGAAAGTGAGTTTCAAGAATATATTTGAGTTGTACTCCATCTCTTTTTAGACGCTCAACGTAAGGAGCTATTTCACGTAGAGGGTCTATGATGGCTGCCTCTCCCTTTGAGGTTATGTAATATGCGCCTTGAGCAAGGCATCCGGTGTAAATCTGTTCTACTCTCATAGTTGTTGAATGCTTAAAATGTTTTCTTAACAATGCAAAGATGAATCATTTTTTTTGCCCATACAGCTACTTTAGTCACACAAGAGATATTTATGTGAAAAGGGTCTCTTTTAGGATAATGTATACACCCATTACGAAGACGAACCAGCCGAATGCCGGTTTGAGCTTGGCACCGTCAATGTATTGCGAGAGCTTCATTCCGATAAATATCCCAACGATGGCAAAGGCTGTAACAGAAAGTAGAAGAGCCCAGTTGAGACCTAAAAGATTGTTCTCTCCAAGGAAGCCAAGAAGAGATTTTGCCGATATAATCACAAGAGATGTCCCTATTGCTTGCTTCATCGGTAGCCCACCAAGAATGACCAGAGCCGGGATAATCAAAAATCCTCCTCCCGCACCAACAAGTCCTGTAAGGGTACCCACTACAACTCCTTCAAGCAGAATCAGCGCATAAGGAAACTGCTTTGTGCTCTGTCTGTTGGTTGTTGTCTTTTTGTTCTTGCCTGTCGGTCTTATCATACTGACCGATGCAGCAAGCATCAATACGGCGAACAGAAGCATCAGAAGCATACTTCGGTCGATAACGAAGTCTCCTATACTTAATACTTTTTCCGGTATGGCGGGGACAAGATAAGCTCTTGTCAGGAAGACTGCAACGATAGATGGAAGACCGAATACCACTGCCGTACGTATGTCTACCAGCGACCGACGGAAGTACGAAACACTACCGACGGCACTTGTAGCTCCCACTATAAAAAGAGAATAGGCTGTACCCAGTAGAGGATCGACGCCAAGAAGATAGACAAGAACGGGAACGGTCAGAATACTTCCCCCTCCTCCGATGAGTCCGAGAGAGAGACCGATTAAAATAGATGCCAAATAACCTATTATGTACATAGCGTTTGAGTTTTGTATGAGAGAGCAAAGTTCGTCATATCTACCACTATGTACAGCTACTTTGGTCACATAAGAGTTATTTTATTACGCCCCAAGCGTACAATGCCGGACTCTTCAAGCTGTTTCAGTAACCTTGATACCACAGCTCTGGCTGTGCCTAACTCGGATGCAAGTTGCTCGTGAGTGATTTGTATTGTCCTGCCTTCTATCAGATCTGCCTTCTTATGGATGAGAGCCAAAAGGCGTTCATCCATTTTTTTGAACGCTATGGCATTGATTGTATCAAGGAGCTCTTCAAATCGTTTGTGATAAGAACGGAAAATATAGTCGAGCCATTCGGGATGTTCTTTCATAAAGAGAGAGACCTTGTCGATAGGCAAAAAGAGGATTTCCGCATCATCTTCTATCTCCACCCTTACCTTACTCGTCTCATTGTGCAGTCCCCCAAGAAAAGACATGATGCAGCTCTCTCCCGCTCTGATGTAGTAGAGCAAGATCTCTCTGCCATCCTCTTCCGTCCGCATCACTTTCATAATCCCTTTGATGACAATAGGGATAGAACGAATGTGCGCATTCTCATTCAGAATAACGCTTCCTGCTTTGTAAACTTTGAGGATGCTGTGCTTGTAAAGCTTTTCTATAAGCTCCGGGGAGGAGCGAAACTCAGAAATCTCTTCCAATAAGTGCTTCATGAGGACAAACTTAATAAAAAATGTCCTCTTTGAGAGCTTACCGATTGCTTTGGGTAGAAATTACATAAAATGAAAAGAGCTTCGTTTCTATCCCAATGCAATCGGACTAATATTATGATAAAGGTTCTTAGTCTATCTTCTTATTCCTTAGTACGATCAGAGATACAGCGAAGAAAATTGTTAAGACCAGACTGTTCCAACCTCCGGCTATCACGATTAGGAAAGGTTGGGGAAGGTGTTCCCATAAAATTCCGAACCATAGAGAGATTAAGGGAGTTGCCACTATTATCCACCGAGGATAGATTGTTTGCTTTCTTAAGACCAGATAACAGAAAATAAGCCAACCCAAACCTATTGAGATAGCCAGTCCCAATCCCAGACACTTTGCGTATTCGAATAAGAGAGGAACCAATTCCGGATGTCCTTGTCTCGCAACAACGCCGAAAGTCGGAAAGAGTGCATGATATGCTCCACCCATAACTATCGCTACGGAAAGGAGGAGAAGCATGAGCTTTGCCACGGTTTTTCGGGGTACTTTTACGGAAAGATAGAGGTGATAAAACCCGATCATAAGACAGAATGCAGCCAATGGACCCACCAGCCCGCCTGCATACATTCTGGCAGGAGGTACGCTTCCCATACTTGGAAGAAACTCTTTACTGATATCATTAAAGGGTTCTGTTGTAAAATAGAGCAGCATATCACCGGTAAACATTATCAGACTTCCGAGTAGTCCGATGTAGCCTGTTATTTGGAGTTTTTTCGTTGCGTTCATTTCTTATAAAGATTTGTTTTCTTGTTAGATGTCATTATGTTTTGGTGCTGTAATATCTGTTCAGGCAAGTCGCCTTGTATTACCGTCAGATAAACAGAAAATATCTTGGTGTCTTTGCTTTGTACTTCAAGTATTCTTCGCCATAAGTCTTTTCGCAGTAGCGTTCTTCTCCCAAAACGGTCAGGTGAGTAGCAATGGCAAATGGAATGATTACTATCAGCATCCACAGAGAAGCAGATGCAATGCAGAGCCCGAACATTCCCAAGATAAAGAAGAAGTACATCGGATTACGAGACCAGCGGTAGAGTCCGTTCTTTATTGTAGCTCCGGGAGCGGCAGCAGTGTAGCTATAATAGGCATACATGGAGGCTATCAGGGAGATGGAAAAGATGACAACTCCCGAAACAAACCATGCCGTACCGAACTTAAAGGGAACAAATATCGTAAGCAATAGCAGGACTATCTGTAGCGAAGTGCTTATGGAAGCATTGATTTTATCTTTTGTTGTGTACCACGAAGTGTCCACCGCTCGCTTTCCACCTTCTCGGAAAAGCCCCATCCATACAAACTGTACAAGGAGCATTCCAAACGAAAGAATCCAGACATTGAGCCAGCCTGGTTGTAGTGTCGTAAAGAAAGATAAGTCCATAATTATAAATATTTATAGGTTGAGATACTCACAAAAGTATGGAATCTGTTCTCGGGTTACAATCGCAAAAAATAGTTATTTTACACGGCTTTTATCCCAATCTTTTATCATCACTTTTCTCTCCCTGTTTGTGCGCTTTTGGGATATATTTAAGAGTGATTCTAAGCCAATAGCTTATTCCTTTTAGATGGACTCATCGGGAAAAAGGTCTTTTGAGAAAATGTTCTTACAAGCGTATAATGTCAGCTTTAAACCCGTTCGGAAAAGAATGTAAATCCTATAAATTTTCTTTATCAAGGCTTGGATTTGGCCGATCAAGGCGTGATTTGCAGAAATCAAGGTTTGGCTTCTGATACTCACGCTTTGATTTTTGCTTCTTGACAGGTTCAGAGATAAAAAGAAAAGTGTTTATACCTATTTGTAAACGGGTTAAAGCCTATTCCAAAGGGAATAGGGCAGGGATGGGGAAGAGTTTTTTCTTTTTTGAAAGGAGGGGAAGAGGCTCTTATTGAGTCTCTTTTGGTATCTTTGCGGGGAAGTTTGATTTTTAGATAAGGCACGGCTGCGTTGTCGGCTGTGGCGTACAGCTTAAAAAGGTTAAGATTATGTCTCAAAAAATATTTTTCGCTCTTGTTGCGTTTTTCTCGCTGTTCGGTTGCGCTTTTGGTGCAGAGACACCGCAGGATACAGCCACTTATGTGAAGATGGTAACGAATAAAGGGAGTATCGAGATTCGTCTGTATGACGAGACACCGATACATAGGGACAACTTTATTCGTCTTGTTCGAGAGCAGGCATACGATAAAGTGATTTTTCATCGTGTAATCAAGCAGTTCATGATTCAGGCAGGGGGAAATGTATTGAAAGGAGATTCGCTTTCTGCTGCCAAGTTGGAGGAGAAGCATTCTGCTCTTCTTCCTGCGGAGATTGTCTATCCGAAGTTTTTCCATAAGTATGGTGCTTTGGCTGCTGCACGTACCGGGGATGATGTCAATCCGGAGAAGAAGTCTTCTTCTTTCCAGTTCTATATCGTAACCGGAAAGTGCTACTTGGATTCGGATATCAAGAAGCATGAAAATGCTAAGAACATAACCTTTACGGATGAGATAAAGGAAACCTACAAGACAGAGGGAGGTACGCCTCATTTGGATATGAACTATACGGTATTCGGAGAGGTTGTAAAAGGGATGAATACGGTGGAGAAGATACAGTCCGTGCAGACAGATGCCGTAGACCAGCCCGTTTCGCCCGTCTACATAAAGAAAGTGGTGATATTGAAGAAAAAGAAGAAGTAAGAGATTACTTCTTTTTTGTTCTGTTGTCGTAGGTCGTATATAGCAGGAGTTTTAGATGTCTTTTCTCTCACGTTGGCTTGAAAATCCTTATTACAAGCCACTTCTAAAGCTTGGTTTGCCCATTATTCTGGGGCAGATCGGACTGATTCTTGTCGGTTTCGTAGACAATATGATGGTGGGGCATTATGGTACTCCCGAGCTTGCCGCAGCCTCATTTGTGAACAACTTTATGAACCTTGCCTTCATCTTTGGCTTGGGTTTCTCTTATGGGCTTTCCCCTCTTGTTGCCACATCCGTAACCGGAAAAGATGGCGAACATCTCTCTCTGCTCAAGAGCGCATTGGTGGCAAACCTGATCATTGCACTTTTTCTGTTTTTGGTCATGGGCTTTCTCCTTTTGAGGATAGATCTGCTGGACCAACCGGAGGAGTTGCTTCCTCTTATCGTTCCCTACTATATCATACAGCTGGCATCTATCCCCGTCTTGATGCTTTTTAATGGTTATAAGCAGTACGCAGAGGGTGTCGGAAATCCGTCTGCTCCTATGATTATAATGCTGATATCCAATGGGCTGAATATCGTGCTGAACTATCTTTTGATATATGGTAAGCTCGGCTTTCCGGAACTGGGGCTTACAGGTGCCGGCTTGGCTACGTTTTCGGCTCGTCTTTTCTGCCTTGTGGCTCTTGGGATAGTGTGTTACAAGGGAAGATCTTTTGTGACGCTTTATAAAACTCTTCCTCAGGAACATGGCCGGGTGAAAAGGAAACATATAGGATCATTGTTCGGTCTCGGTATCTCTACTGCTGCTCAGATGGGAATGGAGACAGCCTCTTTCTCTCTTGCCGTGGTTATGGTGGGTTGGATGGGAGCGAATGCGTTGGCGGCTCATCAGATCATGAGCGTCATCTCCACACTTGGCTTTATGGTCTTTTACGGGCTTTCGGCAGCGGTAACCATACTTATGAGCAAATATTATGGCGAAGGGTGTGTCTCGGAGATGAGGCGAGTGGTTGCCGGTGGGCGTAATATGCTTATCTTTTTAGCCCTTATCACGGTGGTGGTCTTGCTTTTGACAAGGAGCTATATAGGCTATCTTTTCACAGATAGCGCAGAGATCGTAGCCACGGTGGCTCTGCTTATTTTCCCCGTTATCATATACCAATTCGGAGACTTGACCCAGATCTTGTACGCCAATGCCCTTCGAGGAATAAGGGATGTCAAGTATATGGCTGTGTGTGCACTCTTTTGCCACATCTTTTTGGCTCTCTCTCTGGTTTATGTCTTAGGTATAAAGTTGGAACTGGGAGTACTGGGCGTTTGGATGTCTTTTCCTGTCAGTCTGTCTGTTTTAGGATTATTGCTTCAGAGACGCTTCAGGAAGCTTACACGAGAGATATATTCTTAAAGAATTGCTATATTTGTTATTGTTCTATTAATTACTGATAGAGAATAACGGTTATGAGCAATAAGGAGACAAAGATCATAAGCGAAGAGGAGGGTCAGATCCTTATCCAGAAGGCTTTCGATAAGCTGATACAAGACTACAGAAACAGCAACCACCGCAAGCGCACAGATGTCATTGTGAAAGCATTTCAGCTTGCGAAAGAGGCGCATGCCGGGGCAAAGCGAAAGAGTGGAGAGCCTTATATCCTGCATCCTATCGCAGTGGCAGATATCTGTTGCAACGAGATAGGGTTGGGCTCGACAAGTATATCGGCAGCGCTTCTCCATGATGTGGTGGAAGATACAGAGTATACGACCGAAGATATTGAAGATATGTTCGGGCCTACGATTGCGGTCATAGTGGATGGCTTGACAAAGCTTTCCGGAGAAATATTGGCTAAATCCGTGGATGTTGCCACGCAAGATCAGTCCGCACAGCTCGAAAATATCCGAAGACTACTGCTCACAGCCAATAAGGATATTCGTGTTATCCTTGTCAAGATAGCAGACCGTCTTCACAATATGCGTACTCTCAGTAGTATGCCGGCAGTAAAGCAGGCTAAGATTGCAGCGGAAACACGGCTATTCTATTCTCCTCTTGCCGAGCGTCTTGGGATGTACGACATCAAGACCGAATTTGAAGATCTCTCCCTGAAATATGACCATCCCGAAGAGTATGCCGAGATAAAGCGGAATATCGAGAACACCAAGCAGAGCCGCGAAGACCTCTTCTTGCTGTGTGAGAATATTCTTAAGAAAGACCTTAATAATATAGGTCTGAGCTACGAGATGCACTACCGCATAAAATCTATCTACTCTATCTGGAGAAAGATGAAGAGCAAGCAGGTACCCTTCTCGGAGATCTATGACATATTTGCCATACGCATCATTTTTACTCCTACTTCTCCGGAGACAGAGTACACGGATATATTCAGGATTTATCAGGTGTTGGCTTCTCACTTCAGACTGAAAGATGACCGAATCCGAGATTGGGTAACCCGTCCTAAAGAGAACGGATACAGAGCGTTGCATATCACCATAATGGGACCATCCGGAGAGTGGATAGAAGTGCAGATCCGCTCCAAGAAAATGCACGAGATGGCAGAAAAAGGTCTTGCAGCACACTGGCGCTATAAGGCTGAAGCTTTCAAGGTGGATGAGATAGAGGAGCGGATTTTGAATAACGTCAAAGAGTTGCTCAGCAATCCGGGTCCAAGTGCATCGGACGACTATGAAAACATGATGTTTCATATGTCCAACGAAAAGATGCTGGTGTTTACACCGAAAGGGGATCAGATCGGTATTGCTCGCGGATCTACCGTGTTGGACTTTGCTTACCTTATACACACGGAGCTTGGCGACCATTGTATCGGAGCAAAGGTGAACCATGAGATGGTGGGACTGGATTATCGCCTCTCCAATGGAGATCAGGTGGAGGTGATTACAACTTCCAAAACCAGACCTAAGGAGAGTTGGTTGAAATTTGTGACCAATCCTTCCGTGAAGAGACACATCATCAAGTATCTCAATAAGCAGAGGGAGAATGATATTAAGAAGGGGCGTAGAATGCTGGAAGAGTTTTGCGAGAGCAACGATCAGGATAAGAGTATCGTCGATAAGTGCAAAGCTTCTCCTCTGCCCGGCTATCCCTCTTTTGAGGATATGCTTATAGACATAGCTCATGGCGTAGTGAAGCTGAATACCGGATTGCTTGACAATATCATAGCACATCAGAATGATGAAGTGGTAGACCCACACGACCCCTTGGTGGTGCTTCGTACAACTCCTCCGATAGATCCAGCAAAGATTAAAGAGACCTATATTCTTACTTCTCAGGAAGGTTATCGCAACTACATCCGACCCTCATGTTGTAGACCTATTATGGGCGAAGATGTGCATGGAATACTGAATGAGCATAATCAGGTGGTTATTCACAAAAGGTATTGTCAGCAGGCAATCAACCAGAAAGCCTCTCACGGGAATCGCATCATTAACGTGCAGTGGGGAGCACATGTGCATTCTCCTTTCCGGGTAACTCTTGCCATATATGGTGTGAATATCGACTACTTTGTACTGAATATTCTTACAACGCTAAAGGAGAAAGGCATCGAACTTTGGGATATTGCTTTCCGATCCAATAGAGAGATGGCTGAAGGGCAAATGACCATCCGGATTTCGGATGTCGTACAGCTGGAAGATCTCATGGTTACACTCAAAGAACATAATGATGTGATCCGTGCCATTAGAATAGATGGAGACTTGCGCTAAATTTTTTGAACTCACAAGAGAATAAAGGAGATCTTAAATCTTAAATGTATTATGAATAATAAACGTATAATATCACCCTCTTTGCTTTCTGCAGACTTCTTGCATCTCGCAGATGATATAGAGATGTTGAATAGAAGTGGAGCGGAGTGGTTGCACTTGGATATTATGGATGGTGTCTTTGTGCCTAATATTTCGTTTGGTATACCTGTGGTTAAGGCAATAAGGAGTGCCACATCTAAGTTTTTGGATGTCCACCTTATGATCACGGATCCGACGCCCTACATCTCAACATTTAAGAGTGCCGGAGCGGATTTGCTGACGGTGCACTATGAGACTTGTCCACATCTGCATCGTACCCTTACAGCCATTAAAGAGCAAGGAATGAAAGCGGGTGTTGCATTGAATCCACATACTCCCGTGTTATTGCTGAAGGATATACTTAGAGAGGTGGATATGGTTCTTTTGATGTCTGTAAACCCAGGATTTGGAGGACAGAAGTTCATAGAGCGAACTTATGACAAGGTGAAAGAACTTCGAGAAATGATAAATGTACAGGGGCTAAACACTCTAATCCAAGTGGACGGAGGGGTGAATGAAGAGACAGGAGCCAAACTTGTTGCTTGTGGGGTGGATGTCTTGGTTGCAGGGAATTATATCTTTGCAGCAGAGAATCCGGAAGAGAGAATAGAGAAACTTCTCTCTTGCTAAGACTTTACAACTTAAAGGAATGACACCTACAAGGTACGCTTCCAGACCGGCATATTTTCTTTTATCCGCTCTGGTAATTGCTCTTGTATGGGTATACTTTTATGCTTGGCAGATTTCTCTTTTACTGTTTGCTTCTATCTCGTTCATCGTTGGAACGGCAAGTATTTATATCAGTTCAAAATTTTGGAAAAAAGAAAAAGATCCGGAGAATGCTTTTCCTTGGGAAAGGGAGCAGCACTCGCCGGATCTTCTTTTTATTCTTAAGTATGCCTCGCCATGGGTTGTGGCATTGCTGTGGACAGTCCTTTTGATAGCCTTTGGCACCATTTACGGTTCACGCATAAACAAAACTTCCGAATGGAAAGAGGGTAGCAGATATACCATTACAGAGAGAGGACAAAACCGAAAAGGTATGATAACACTGACTCTTACTCCTATCGCTGAAAGAGCCTTTATACCTCGGAAAATCTATGCAACGGTAAGAAACAGCTCTCTTGAAGATTCGCTTCTTTATCGGGAAGGAAACGTGTTAGCACTGTCTACTACTCCTTACAATCTGTTTGGCGAAGGGGCTTTAGAGTCTAATTCTTTTCGTATTTACCTTAAAGGAGAGGGGTACCTCGGCTATGCTTGGCTCTCCAAGTCGGATATAAAAGTAGTTGTACGAGATCAACAGAAAAGGAAGATTGCAGACCACTTCAAATATTATCGGGAACAGATTATCTTCAAGACGGAACAGATGCTTGAAGAGGTGCTTTCTCCTTCTTCAAAGTCCCTTTTTTATGCTTTGTGTTTAGGTTATAAAAATGAGAATTATCAAGATGTCCGTACTTCTTTTTCCGCTTCGGGAGTTGCGCATATCTTAGCCATCAGCGGATTTCATTTGGGTGTTATTGCTTCTTGTCTGCTTTGGTTGCTTCGGCGGATAATGCCACAATATCAATATCGGTCGTATCGTTATCTTTTTGCCATCCCGTTGCTGTTGTGTTATGCCCTGTTTACGGGAGCATCTCCATCTACGATGAGAGCTTTTGTGATGATTGCATTTCTGTTGCTTTACAAAGGATTGAATAGAAAATCAGATCCTTTACAGATTTGGAGTGGAGCGGTTTTTGTGATGCTTCTCATCTCCCCACACTATATCTTCAATATGGGTTTCCTGCTCAGCATCTCCGCTGTTTGGGGCATTCTGCACTTTTATCCATTCCTCAAAAAGCTTCTGAAGCCTGAAAATCCCTTATTGGTCTACCTCTTTAATATGCTGTGGATTTCGATTGCAGCACATTTAGGTATCTGGGCTTGGCTTTCTTACTTTACCGGGGAATGGAGTCTGGTTTTTCTTTGGAGTAATGTACCGGTAACGATAGTTGCAACTATTGCTATCGTTTTAGGGTTGCTTCTTGTATTGTCGTTGCCGTTTTTCCCTTTTCTTATTCCGGTTCTCGGATGGGCTTTGAACCGAGTATTGGAAGCCCTTACAAGCATCACTTCATTTTTTGCTTCTGTTCCCGGCTTAGGGGGAGAAGTCACAATAGGCATACCAACACTTCTACTCTATTACAGTACCCTCTTTATCCTTTTTAAGATACTGGAGAAGAGAGCTGCGTACGCAGTCTGACCCTTGCATCTGAATAAATGCACCGGAACACAAGAGAGTAGATACTTTGACTTTCTATGAGTTCGGGCTGATATTCTGCTTAATATCTTTGAGTTCTACAAGTTTGTTTACGATAGCATAGATCGTAAGACCGGCAGGAGAGTGAATCTGTAGCTTCTTGGCAATGTTGCGTCTGTGTGTGATAACAGTATGAGTAGACAGGAATAACTCGTCGGCTATCTCCTTATTGGTAAGACCTTTTACCACACAAATCACTATATCTTTCTCTCTTGGAGTAAGGAGTTGCTGTTCTTCGCTATTTTTCTTCTCTTTCTCTTCCCGTTCAAATAGCCGGGAGACCTTCTTTATGATCTCTTCTTCCGTATCTGTAAACAGGATTGAGGCGTCATAATACTTACTTTCGGTAGACTCTTCGGGAATTCCACCTACCACAACAAAGTGAGTATGAGGACAAGAGGTTTGCTCTTTGAGAGTTTGTACCATAATTCCTCCTACGATAGAAGAGGAGACGAGTACCAAATCCGGTTTCTCTGCTAAAAGTACTTCTCCTAAAGTCTCCGGACTATGAAGAACAAAGTAGTGGGACTTTGCCAACACCTCAACTCGTTTTATTGTATTCTCCAAGCCTATGCGCAGAAGAGGGAAAGGAATGGCTATGACTATTTTCTTTTGCATGTTAGGAGCAGTTTTCTGTTTAAGAATATTGTTTCAGGCTTGACTACTTAAGCATCTCTTCTTCGAGTTTTGCCACTGCGGGTATGAAGACGTGATCTTCTACGTGATTGTGGTCGTATAATTCGATCTGACACGCAAAAATATCATACAATACACTATGGAGTTGATATCCGCTTTGAGTAGGATAGTACTTAATCAGGATGTTTTTTAACTCTTTAATCTTCAGCTCTATCTGGTCATGCTTTTTGCGGAAGATGTCTATATTGTATTTCGGATCTTTTTCTCCTTGTATCAGTTTCGATGCATAAGGGAAGACGTATTTGTCTTCATAACTCATGTGTTTGCGTACTTCCTCTTCGTATTCATCAAAAAATTTGATGATGACGTACACTACATCTTTCGGTGCATCTTCGAGTGCGTTCAGTAGTTTTGTCCTTAGTTCAGGAAGACGATAATACAAAAAGTAGTCGTGAGAGTTGCGAAGATAGACTATCAGTTGAGATATGGATATTCTTTTGTGCAGATCCATGTTATCTCCCATTGTACGTGAGGAGAGATAGTGTACCACGTAGAGAAAGGTTTCAAGATCCACATTGTTTTCCTTGCAAACCTCTTCTATGCTTTTTTCTCCTACTCCCAATGGGATACCAAACCTGTTCATCAACAAAAGCATATTATAGTTTTCGCTGATTAGGTCTGCCATCTTACTGCGACTATTGTATATTGTCTTCATTCTATTTATTTCTATTTATATCTTCTCTACTATTTCGTATCAAAATTACAATATATAGGTGAAAAAAGCAATGGTCGCTTTTAGGTACGGATTTAACTCAAAATCAATATTATTAGGTATTTGTATATTTTATACCGGAGTATAACTTTGCAAATGTAATAGTAATACAATAATCGCTTTGCCAAACATAGGCTGAACTAACTAAATATGTCCTCTCGCGAGGACGAGTGGAAATTCCGTTGATGGAGCATTCCCCAATCGCGAGCATATTTCCTGACACAAAGGAACCATACTAAAAGTGATAAATACAAATCTTGTCGGGAGTCTTTTGGGAAAAAGGCTCCCGACGCCTTTTATTCGGCAAAGGTAAGAAGAGATTGTAATATTCTATTCCGCTTTATCTCTTTTTCTTTCTTCTTTTCTCTTCGATCTATTTATTACATTACCTCTATTTTTAGAGCTTGATGAAGTGTTGCTTTTTGCTCTTTTTATTTACATCTTTCGGAGTAGGGGTGTCGATAGATAAATAAAAACTCACAGCAAGAAATTTCTTGCTGTGAGTTTGTGTAGTCTTGTTCAATAAAGATTGGAAGCTATTCCGGCTCTTTTTGCTCTAAAAGAGATTCTCTCAGAAGCATGATAGTCTTGGATTTAAAGCGCATCCAATCCTTGCTTAAGGTCGGCTATGATATCCTCCGGATCTTCAAGTCCGACCGAAAGTCTTACCAAACCTTCCGAGATATTTGCTTCGGCTCTCTCTTCCGGACTATATGGTGAGTGAGTCATGCTTGCAGGATGTTGGATAAGTGTCTCTGCATCTCCAAGGCTTACGGCTACCTTACACATTTGCATGGCATTTATCAACTTCTTTCCTGCTTCCATTCCTCCCTTAAGTTCAAAGGAGATCATACCTCCGGGAAGAGACATATATTTTTTCACCAAATCTCTTTGAGGAAAGCTTTCCAACCCGGGATATGAAATAGAAGAAACTTGTGGATGCTTTTCAAGGAACTCTGCCACTTTCTGTGCATTTGCGCTGTGCTTTTCTATACGAATAGGAAGTGTCTTCATACCTCTATCTATAAGAAATGCATCGAATGGGCTAAGAGATGCTCCGGTAAGGTCTTTTACTCCAAGAAGACGTACTTGATTGATATACTCTTCGCTTCCCACGACAAAGCCGGCAATGACATCTCCATGTCCGTTGAGGTACTTGGTTGCAGAGTGGATAATAATATCCGCTCCGTGTTCCAAAGGACGGCAGATGTAAGGAGTGCAGTAGGTATTGTCCACTATCACTTTTACTCCCTCTTGGCGGTGGGCTATCTCTGCCACTGCGGAGATATCTATCATGTCCATATTCGGATTTGCAGGACTTTCGAGATAGACAGCTTTTGTATTTGGTCTTAGCGCTTTTGCTACCTCCTGTGGATCTCTCATATCAACATAAGTTACTTCTATTCCATATCTGGAGAGACCATGACTAAAGTAAGCGTGCGTACAGCCGTACAGAGTGTGGTGAGCGATGATGTGATCGCCTGTTTGTACCAATACCCAAATAGCGGAAGTTACAGCTCCCATGCCTGATGCTGTGGACATCGCAGCTTCTGCGCCTTCAAGTAGTGCAAGTTTTTTTTCTACTTTAGTACAAGAGGGATTACCTAAGCGAGTATAGATATACCCGGGTTCTTCCAATGCAAAACGAGCTCCTCCCTGTTCTGCCGAATCGAATACAAATGTTGAAGTTTGAAAGATCGGTGTTGCAAGCGCTCCGTAGGCATTTTTTTCTGATCCTCCGTGAATGGCTTTGGTAGAAAAGCCGGCTTTTTCAATTTTTTCGTGGTTCATATTTTTCTTTATAAGTATTGAATGATTTTCTTCATTAGAGACCGCTAAGATATGAAATCTTTGTGTATATTTGTTCGGAACTAATTAATAACTATTTCAAAATCATTTAACTATTATGGATTTAAAGAACTTTCCTGCGGAACCTTTTAGAATAAAAGCGGTGGAAACCGTAAAGATGAATACACGAGAAGAACGTGAACGTGTAATCCGTGAAGCAGGATACAATACATTTCTTATCAATAGCGAAGATGTCTACATTGACTTGCTTACCGATAGTGGTACCAACGCTATGAGCGATAAGCAATGGGCAGGAATGATGATTGGAGACGAGGCTTATGCCGGTAGTAAAAACTTTCATCATCTTGAGGCTACAGTAAAAGAACTTTTTGGTTTCAAGCACATTGTTCCTACTCACCAAGGTAGAGGAGCGGAGAACTTGTTGAGCCAAATCGCAATCAAACCGGGACAATATGTGCCTGGTAATATGTACTTCACTACTACTCGTTACCACCAAGAGAGAAACGGAGGTATCTTCGTGGATATTATCAGAGATGAAGCGCACGATGCCGGTCTTGAAATTCCATTCAAAGGAGACATCTGCTTGGAAAAGTTGGAAAAACTTATCCAAGAAAAGGGCGCAGAAAATATTGCTTATGTCTGCTTGGCAGTAACTGTTAATTTGGCGGGAGGTCAGCCTGTTTCCATGAAGAATATGAGAGCAGTGAGGGAACTGACAAAGAAGCATGGTATCAAGGTATTCTATGATGCAACTCGTTGCGTAGAAAATGCCTACTTCATCAAAGAACAGGAAGAAGGTTTTGCAGATAAGAGCATCAAGGAGATCGTACACGAAATGTTCAGCTATGCAGATGGTTGTACTATGAGTGGTAAGAAAGACTGCCTTGTGAATATCGGTGGTTTCCTTTGTATGAACGATGAAGAACTCTTCCAAAGTGCAAAAGAGCTTGTTGTTGTTTATGAAGGTATGCCTTCTTACGGAGGTATGGCAGGACGCGATATGGAAGCTATGGCTATCGGTCTTCGTGAAAGTATGCAGTTCGAGTACATACAGCACCGCGTGCTTCAAGTTCGCTATCTTGGCCAACGCCTTATAGAAGCGGGTATCCCTGTGATACAGCCTATTGGTGGTCATGCAGTATTCTTGGATGCAAGACGTTTCTGTCCGCATTTGACACAGGAAGATTTCCCTGCGCAAAGTCTTGCGGCTAACCTTTATGTTGAGGGTGGTGTACGTGCTATGGAGCGTGGTATCGTATCTGCGGGTAGAGATATTAAGACCGGAGAGAACCACAAGCCGAAACTTGAAACAGTTCGTCTTACTATTCCTCGTCGTGTTTATACCTATAAGCACATGGACCTTGTGGCTGATGCTGTAATCAAACTCTTTAAACACAAAGAAGATATCAAAGGTCTACGCTTTGTGTATGAGCCGAAGCAACTTCGCTTCTTCACTGCTCGTTTTGAAGAAAAATAAGATAAGGATATAATAATATAAACCTTAAAAGAGGTCATCTGAGCAGCTGCTCGGATGACCTCTTTTTTGTTACAAAATAGGGATAGATTATTCGGGAAAAAGGTAAATGGAATAACGTCAATATTTGCTGTTAAGGCTTTGTTTACAATTAGGTTTTTTTCTTGGTTCTGTCTATATTTGTAGGAGTATAAAACAGGAAAAATTATTTATGCAAAACCATACCAGTTTGACGCAAGAAGACCTGCTTCAGATTGAAGAACAAGGACTTTCTTTACAAGAAGTCGAGAAGCAGATCAAGAGATTGGCAGGAGGTTTTCCTTATCTCAAAGTATTAAGATCTGCAACCGTAGGAGATGGCATCGTAAAACTTTCACCCGAAGACGAAGTTAAGTATCTGGAAGAGTGGAGTAAGGTACAGTCTACACCGGGAAAAAAGATTGTAAAATTCATTCCGGCATCGGGTGCTGCATCTCGGATGTTCAAGGATTTGTACGAGGTGCTTGAGAGCTCAAAGGAGTATGCTCAGGAAGATCTTTCTGAGTCTGTAAAGTCTGTTTTGGAACAGATTCACCTTTTTGCATTTTTCGATGCTCTTAATAGCGTTTGTCTGAAGAACGAGTTTAAGACTTGTACCAGAATGCTGACTCAAGGAGAGTATCGGAAAGTTCTTTCCTATCTGATAGAAGATAAGGGATTGAATTATGGTAATCTGCCCAAGGCTCTGCTACTGTTTCACAAATATAAGGACGGGAACAGAACAGCTGCGGAAGAGCATCTTGCTGAGGGAGCTATGTATGCTAAAGACCTTCAAGGAGATGTCCATTTGCATTTTACTCTTTCTCCCGAACATATCGCTCCGTTCAACGAACTGATGAAGCAAAAGAAGAATCTGATGGAGGAGTTCTACTCGGTAAACTATGATATTTCTTATAGTGTCCAAAAGAAAGAAACGGATACCATTGCAGTGGATATGCAGAATAATCCTTTGAGAGATCCTAAAACCGGTAAACTTGTTTTCCGTCCCGGAGGACACGGTGCTTTGATTCAGAATTTGAATGAAGTGGATGCGGATATCATATTTATCAAGAACATAGATAACGTGGTACCGGATCATCATAAGTGCGAAACGGTAATTTACAAGAAGATCTTGGGAGGATTTTTGGTTTTTCTTCGCAACAAAGTTTATCGTCTGATGGAAAACCTTACGAAAGGACGTATCTCTCGTGATGCCATTGAGCAAGGAAGAGATCTGCTTAGTCGCTACTTCTCGGTGGATATAGATATTGAGGGACTACATCCGGAAGATGCCGTGAGGATTATCCGCGAAAAACTCAATCGTCCTATTCGTGTATGCGGTATGGTTAAGAATGAAGGAGAACCCGGAGGGGGGCCTTATATCATACAGCATGAGGATGGAACAACATCGCTTCAGATACTCGAGAGTACTCAGATAGATACATCTACGGAAGAGGGCAAAAGTTTACTCCGTTCGGGTACTCATTTCAATCCTGTGGATATTGTCTGCAGTATCAAAGACTATCAAGGAAAATTCTTTGATCTTACAGCATTTATAGATGAGAATACAGGATTTATTGCAGAAAAGAGCAAGGGAGGAGAGAAACTGAAAGCATTGGAGCTTCCGGGATTATGGAATGGAGCAATGGCGGGATGGAATACGGCGTTTGTAGAAGTACCGGCAGAAACATTCAATCCCGTGAAGACAATAAATGATCTTCTTAGAGACTCGCACAGATAAAGAATAAGTATCAAATAATTCAATAAACATGGACAAACAAATCATTATAAACAGACTTTCTCGTCTGAGAGAGAGCATGAAAAAAGAGGGAGTAGATGCATATATTATTCCGAGTTCGGATCACCACTTGAGTGAATATCCTCCACAATGTTGGAAAGATAGAGAGTGGATTTCTTCCTTTAATGGTTCGGCCGGAACCGTTATGGTTACGGCAGATCATGCAGGATTGTGGACGGACTCACGTTACTTCTTGCAAGGATCTGAGCAGCTAAAGGGTACCACTATCGAGCTTTATAAGATGGGTGTTCCCGGAACTCCAACCATTGCAGAGTATATAAGGGATCATAAAGCGTCTATCCGCAAAGTAGGATTCTTTGGTAAGTCTATGTCTGCAGCGGAGGCATTGGGAACTCAAAATGCTCTTGCTCCTTATGGTATAGAGGTTGTGTGGGATAAGGATCTCATAACTCCTCTTCATGAAGAGCCGATGACTCTCCCGATGTTCCCATTTTACGAGCAGCCTTTAAAGTACGCAGGGATGTCGGTCAAGGAGAAACTTTCTCTTCTTAGAAAGACTCTTCTTTCGGATGGTGCAAATAGTTGTATTATCACTATGCTTGATGAGATTGCATGGCTTTTCAATGTAAGAGGTACGGACGTTCTGTACAATCCGGTCGGTATTGCTTATGGTCTTGTTACGCCTTCGGCTGCATATATTTATACAATGGAGGGTAAAATCCCTTCCGAACTGGAAGCATCTCTATCCGAGTCCGGTGTAAAGGTTCGTCCATATAACGATATCTATAAAGATGTTGCTGCTCTTACTTCGGAAGAGGTGGTATTGCTCGATAATGCACGTACGAACTATGCTCTGTTCAAATCTATTCCGGCGCACACTCCAAGGGTTGTAAAAACTTCTGCCATTACCCGCTTGAAGGCGGTAAAGAACGCAGTGGAAGTAGAAGGATACCGCAAAGCCATGCAGCGTGACGGTGTTGCTCTTACTCGCTTTTTTATTTGGCTGGAGAAGGCATTGGAAAGAGGGGAGACACCATCAGAGTACGAGATTGGTGTGACGCTGGCTGAGTTCAGAGCTAAGGGAGACTTGTACGTCAGCGACAGCTTCTCCACTATCTGCGGATACAATGGTAATGGAGCCATTGTTCACTATAGTGCGCAAAAAGAGGGCTGTAAAAGATTGGAAAGAAAAGGTATCTTGCTTCTCGATTCGGGAGGACAATACCGAGATGGAACAACGGATATCACTCGCACTGTCTCCTTGGATGGCAACCCGACCGCTCGTCAGAAGGCGGACTATACTCGTGTTTTGAAAGGACACATCGCTATTGCTACAGCCATTTTCCCTCAGGGAACGAGAGGTTCGCAGCTGGATATCCTGGCACGTAAGGCATTGTGGGATGTGTGCCAAAACTACGGACACGGTACCGGACACGGTGTCGGGCATTTCTTGAATGTGCATGAAGGACCTCAAAATATCCGTATGGATGAAAATCCTGCTCTTATCGAGTTGGGCTGTTTCACCAGCAACGAACCGGGACTTTATATTGCAGGGGAGTACGGAATACGTATCGAAAACCTTATTCTTTGCGTTCCTCATAAGGAGACAGAGTTTGGAGCATTTTATGCCTTTGATACGCTTACGATGTGTTACTTGGACAACAATTTGGTGGATGTTTCTCTTATGACTCCTGAAGAGATTAAGTGGTACAACGACTATCAGGCAAAGGTTTATGCAGAGGTGAGTCCTTCATTGACAGCAGAAGAAGCAGCATGGTTGAAGACCAAGACTGCTCCACTTTCTGCTTGAATAAAAGATGAATGAATATGGCAATAATACAGACCGTTAGAGGCTTTACACCTAAAATCCCGGAGAGTTGTTTCCTTGCTACCAATGCGGTAGTTGTAGGAGATGTAGAGATGGGAGAGGGATGTAGTATCTGGTTCGGTACGGTTTTGCGTGGAGATGTAAACAGTATTAGAATCGGTAATAATGTTAATATTCAGGATGGTGCGGTGGTGCATACACTGTACCAGAAATCTGTGAGCATCATAAAAGACAATGTCTCTATCGGACACAATGCCATCGTTCACGGTGCCACTATCGAAGAGGGAGCTCTGATAGGAATGGGCGCCATCGTTATGGATCATGCGGTGGTTGGTGCCGGAGCGATAGTTGCTGCGGGTAGCGTTGTGCTTAGTGGTACGCAGATACCGCCCGGAGCTCTTTATGCCGGATCTCCTGCTAAGTTTATTAAGGAGGTCGATCCTGCTCAAGCAGCCGAAATGAATAAGAAGATAGCGGCAAACTACCAGATGTACGCCTCTTGGTATGGCGAACAATAAGCAGAAGTAAGCCTTAAATATTGGTTTACAGGAAGCTATTACGGTTTCATCTGTACAATCTTAACAGCCAATTATCGGACCATTCAGATTCCGATAATTGGCTGTTTCTATTTCTTCTGTTTTATCCTTTTTCCCTCTTAAAGGGAGAGACTTTTTAAGTGAAGCGGATCAGAAAAATATTTGAACATACTGAGAAAAGAGCCTAAAGCCATCCAATAGTATAAAGCACGACTTGAGCACCGGATTTCACGGTTTGAATTGTAGAAAACAAGGCTTGGTTGCTACAAATCAAGCCTTGTTCTCTTTTGCTAAACCTATTCAAGAAAAGATATGAAAGGGTTTGGAGAGGCTTTTATAAGGGTTCAGAAAAAAGATTATCAAAAAAACGGTAGCCATTCACCCGTTTATTTTTTATCTGATCCCGAACCTGAACGATTTAAGAATACGAAATCCGAACTTGCTCTAACTCTCTAAACATTATTTTATGAGAAAGGTCTCGTCCCGATGTCTATTATAATCTCATCGGGGCGAGACCTTTTCTTATTTGGTTCAGTATTAAGTCCGAACTGTTTTAGTTGCTACTCTCTTCTTGAGACAGCTGCTTCTCTTTCTTTTTTGCCACACTTTTGATCCATAGATATATCGCCAAGCCTACGAATAGTAGCAGTATGAATATCATTTCCGTGCGGTGAGAAAGGGGATCTGTCCAAAACTCTTTGAAGAACTCAACCCGTCCGAGAATTTCCACAGCCGTCCAAAAGACAATCACCGTAGCTATCGAGAAGCGAATATTAGCGCCCCAAGAGCCAAACTTAAGTTGCTTTTTGAACATGAATAGAGAGCCGATAAGACATATCGCAAATACGATCCATGTTATGGGGTGATACTCTCCGAGGAAGTGATCATCGTAGCAGAACATAAGGAGAAGATAGCATGACCACAACATAACATTCAGCTCCATGAAGGTAACGATAGAGGTATGTCTGGTCATGGGACGTACCACAATATCATTCTTTTTGCCTCGGAAAAGAACCCGCTGCCACCAATTGATGAAGTTGCATCCCGTCTTTACACTGAATAGATAGAGTACCATAAACATAGCCCAAAAGCCAAAGGTCGCAGGTAAAATGAGATATTCGGGACGAGTAACCACTTCTCCGTTTACAATTTCCGGCTGCACACCGAATCGCTGAGCATAGTAGACGAATATAAATTCGACCCAACCTGTCCAAAAAAGAAGCCCCCCAAAGAATCCCCACAGGGTTTGTCTTGTATCTCCGGTAGCAAAAACGCCGGCGATAACCATAATCAGACCAACCAATCCGAGAGAAAAGGAGGCGTAGTGAAGGTAGGGAGGAACCAAGAGATGCTCCATCATCGCCATTAGTGCATGACCAAGAGGCATGGTAAAAAGAACCATAAGAAAAGACACGATAGATCTCCACCAGTGTCTTGTTGTCTGTTGTGCCATTATTGTAGTAAGTTATTGTTTGATGCTGTTTTTAATTTTTCCGAGAGAATTTACGGAATGTGATGTCGTAAAGATTTTGCTTATCTTTGGGGTGAAGAACGGCAGAAACCTCTTCCCATTCTGCCGAAAGGGCCGGCATGAACGTGTCGGCTTGAGCGAAAGTGGCATTCACTTCCGTGATATAGAGCGTATCTGCCAAGTGAAGAGCCTGCTTGAAGACATCTGCTCCTCCAATGAAAAAGAGCTCTTTTTCTTCTTTGCAGAGAGAGAGAACCTCTTCTATGGAGTGGGCTATTTCTGTAGATGGTGCACTATAATCTGTCGAACGAGTGATGACAATATTTCTCCTTCCCGGAAGAGCGCCGTTAGGCAGACTTTCAAATGTCTTCCTGCCCATAACGATAGCGTGTCCCATCGTTGTCTTCTTAAAGAATGCAAGATCCGCACGAAGAGATCGTCCCCAAGGCATATCGCCCTTTTCTCCAATCTCTCCATTAAGCCCCATGGCTACAATCATGGATATGCGAGGTGTTTTTTCTTGCATCATACGGCAACGTCTCCTTTTATGGTTGGGTGTGAGATGTAGTTTTCTATCACTATATCTTCAAAAGTGAAGTGGTCCAGCTCTTTTCTTTCGGGGGTAAGTCTGAGCTTTGGAAGAGGATAAGGCTCTCGTGATAGCTGGAGCTTTACTTGATCCAAATGGTTCAGATAGATGTGTGTGTCCCCGAATGTGTGAACAAAATATCTCGGCTCCAGTCCGGTTACTTGAGCAACCATACAGAGCAGAAGGGCATAGGATGCAATATTGAAAGGAACTCCCAAAAAAAGATCTGCACTTCGTTGATAGAGCTGTAAGCTTAACTCATTTCCCGAAACATAGAACTGGTAGAAAGCATGGCAAGGAGGTAGCTGCATATCCGGTATATCTGCCACATTCCAGGAAGATACTATGATGCGCCGGCTCTGTGGAGAGTGTTTGATGTCTCGTATAGCGTCTGCGAGTTGGTCTATTTCTCCGCCATTATAGTCCCTCCATTTGCGCCATTGTTTGCCGTAGATAGGGCCGAGATCTCCATTTTCATCTGCCCACTCGTTCCAGATGCGAACATCGTGCTCTTGAAGATACTTTACATTGGTATCCCCTTTAATGAACCAGAGTAGCTCGTGTATGATAGACTTAAGGTGTAACTTCTTTGTAGTTACAAGAGGAAATCCGTCTCTGAGATCAAACTTTATCTGATGACCGAAAGAACTGATAGTACCGGTTCCGGTTCTGTCCTCCTTGCGAGTTCCGGTCTCAAGTACTTCTTGCAGCAAATTGAGATAAGGCTTCATGGCTTAATACTAATGGTAAAGGGGAAATAATATTGGAGAGAGTGTCCATAGCCCTATATAGAATAACAGCAACATATATCCGAAGGCTCTGGGCATCCCGGATGGCTGTATGTAGGGTATCTTTGCTTCTTCAGTAGATAGCTTCATCACTCTCTTTCTCAGGTAGATGTATATACCATAAACAAGAAACGCGATAGCAACTCCGGCGGCTATTCCGGGAATGACGTCTGTAATGAAGTGCACGCCAAGGTAGATTCTGGAATAGGCTACTGTGAGTGCAATGAGAATAGCAGTGATGGTATAAAAACGATTGCGCCAAAGTAGAGCGGTAAAGCAGGCAAAGGAGAGAAAGTTGGTGCTATGCCCGGAGATAAAGCCGTATAACCCTCCCCGATAGTCGAGAACGGTATGAACTAAATCTGCCGTCAAGGGGTGATGAGACGGACGTAAGCGTCCGACCCATGGCTTAACAATGTGTGAAGAGAGTTGGTCTCCGATAAGAATAAGCAGAATCAGTGCCAGGATTAGAAGCAAAACCTCCTTGTAGTTTTGCTTGTAGCATACAAGGAAAAGATAAATGACTCCAATGAAGATCCAAGGGAACTTATCGGATATCATGTACATAACACCATCCAAGTAAGGGGTGTGCAGACTATTCAGCCAAAGAAAGAAGTCTTGTTCTAAGGGAACCAATTGCTCTATCATTATCGGTCTTGTATTGATTTATAGTTGGTCTAAAAGCCCGGAAGGCAATATCTGCTCAATATCTTCACTTTTCAGCCATCCTCTTGTACCATCAGGAAGAGAAACCTCGGTGTATCCGTTTAGGTCCTGAATCTGTCTTACTTTTATTCCGCTATGAATAATGGACAGATTTTCAGATGCATTATCCGGAGAACTTTTAAGGGTAACTACTTCCGCTGTAATGATAGCCAAAGAGTCATCATAAGTAACAGAGGCAGCTCTCCATGCCAAAAGATTAAAGATTAAGCTGAAAACAAGAGAGACTACGGCTGTATAGAAGAAGATTCTTTTTCTCAAAGATGAACCTTTCCAAAAGAAAAAGAGAATAATAGAAAAGCAAACTCCCAAAAAGAAAAGAAGTGCAAGCATCATCCATGTAGAACCTTCTGTAGATGTTGCCATTTTATCGAGCAGATTGTAGAAGAATGGAGTCTCTGTATCCACAATCTTATCCAGTGTTCTACTGTTGGCAATTTTGAGATTGTGCCGTGCATCTTTATCTCCGGGTTTCAATCTTAATGTACGCTCGAAGTTTAGAATAGCCCTGCCAATATCTCCACTCTTAAAGTAAGCACATCCGAGGTTGTAGTACATTTCAGCAGTCGGAGCAGATTCGGAATCTATCAGGTCTGAGTAAAGTTCTATTGCCTTTTCGAAATCTGCATTGGAATAGGCAGAATTGGCTTCATTGATAGTAGCCTCTCTTTGTGCTTTTACTCCATAAGGAAGACAAAGTAAGACTACAATGAATAGCAGTGAGCGAATAGGGGATATAATAGCTTGTTTCATTTCTTTTTAATCTCTTCTATTTGTCCTATAAGTGCGGCACTTTGTCTGTATAGCTCCTCTCGTTGAGAGATGGATTGATTTTGAGTATAGCGATTAAATTCCAACTGAGAGAGCAGATTTATAGACTCTGCTTGAAGATCTTCTGAAGCTCCTATACTTGCAAGCCTTTCTACCAAAGCTTCCTTGCTCCATTCGGACATAGGAATGTTTAATTTACTACCAAGATAGTCTACCATACCTTTGAGTAGCGTTTCATAATATTCCTCGGAGTTGCCTCTTTTTAGACTCTCTTCTGCTTGCTTTAGCCACTTTCTTGCGATACTGCCTGCTTTCTTGCTTCGGTATGCAACATTATCCATTCGCTCATTGTTCTTGGATCTCAAGATAAAGAATATAATGGTTGTGAGTATCGTAATCGCAAGATAGGATAGCAGATAGCCGGTTCTATTACGAGGTGGAAGAATATGCCCGTTGGAAGATAGATTCTTGATGTAATGGATATCTGTACTTAATACCGAGGCTTCTTCGTTCTGACTGAAATTGGAAACAGCTGCCACTTGAGCCCCGTCTCCTTTATCTACGTGCAGTTTGAAGGGTTTAGATGATAGAGTTTCATATTTTCCCGACTTTGGGTCAAAATATATCAACTGTATCGGAGGAATTGTATAGTCGCCCTGAGAACGGGGTACGGCAAAGTAAGAAATCTCTCTTGTGCCCGACGAACCATTTTCAGAGATACTGATCTCTTGTTCTTCTTGCGGATCATAGACATCGAAGTCTGTCGGGAAGATAGGTTTGGGCATATCTATTAATTTTAGATTTCCATCTCCTGAAACTTTTACGACAATCTTATAGCTCTCTCCGGATTTTACAACAGAAGAGGGAGCAGATGCAGTCATACTGAAACGTCCTATCGCTCCGTTGAACTTTTCGGGAACAGGTGTTGGAAGAGGTTTTACCTTTATTCGCATAGGCTGCGAACTGAAAATCTTCTGAACATTTTGGTAAGATCCCAAATAGTTCCCGAATATGGCATCTACACTTTCTTGAGATTTTTGAACGGGGACGGAAACCGTCAAGTCAAACTTACCGGATGGTATGGTTAATTCTCCGGATCTTTGAGGCGTAAGAAAGAAACGTTTGATGATTCCGGTTAGATAAAGGCGTCCATTATACTGTTCGGGAGTAAGTTGAATCTGTTCATCATTTTCAATGGATTGAGAAAGGAAACCGTCAAACTCCGGAAACTTCACATCGTTAAACCTGAAATCATAGAGCGAATATATTTTGAACGATGCAAGAAATCCTTCTTGTTCGTACATGGTTGTTTTAGAAAGAATCAGCTTGAAGAATACTCCTTTGTTTAAGTCTATTTGTCTTGAAGAGTCATCTCCTTTTGTCGCTTCTGAACCTTTTTTAGTACTTGCAGGGAATACTTTGAATGTTTGAGTGGGGGAGCTATAAGTAGCAGAACCTACCTTGACAGAGGCTGAAGGGATTTTAAATGTTCCTTCTTTTTCTGCCATAATCATATAAGAAAATGAAGAAAAAGAGGCGGACTCTCTCTTTCCATTCATAATGACTTGCCTTTCTCCGGTTGCAATAGAGGGGCCCAATATAATCTTTAAGGAGGGATCCAAGCTCCCCAGCTTTATTCCTCTGGCCTTAGCATCTATTGTGAAAGATACTTTAAACGGTTCTCCCACACGTGGACCGGACTCTATATCAACAGAGAGCTTCAGATTCTTTCCCGATGTCCCATTTTGGGCTATGACCTGAGTCGCTGATATCATTAAAAGAACAATGGTAAGACCCCATTGTAGCACGCGAGTGTAATATCTATTCATGAGTTTATCGCTTACCAATTTTTATCTGCTCGTTTCCTGTTTGTCTGTTGGCTTTGGGCCTTATTTACTTTCTCTTGTGTCTTTTTTTCGTCTTCAAGAAAAGCTTTCAAGATTTTCTCTGCATTGTCTTTAGACATTTTTTCTTGGGCATTGCTTGGTTGCTCCTGAGCACGATCTTTTTTATCGTTGTCCTGAGGATCTTCGTTTGGCTTTTCTTTATTGTTCTGATTCTTTTCCTGTTCCTTCTTATCTTCCTGCTGTTGATCGTTTTTGTCTTGGCTTTCTCCTCCCTTGTTCTCTTGCTGTAAGAGTTTTTGTGCCAAGATAAGATTATAGCGGGTTTCATTGTCTGTCGGTCTTGCTCTCAGGCTCTCCTTATACAGCTCTATCGCTTCAGCGTATTTTTTTTGAGCCATAAGCATAACACCAAGATTGTGGTGTACATCTGCGGAAGCATTACCCCTTTTCTGTACAACCTCTGTTAGCTTTTTATACAGATCAAAAGCTTCTTCTCCTCTTTTTGTTTGGAGTAGCGTTGCAGCCAGATTATACATAGCTGTAGAATCTGTCGGAGTAATGGTTAGAGCTTTCCGATACGCCACTTCGGCATCGGTATAGTTCTCTTTTTTGTATGCTTTATTTCCTTTTCGCACCTCTTGCCTTACCTTTTTTTGAGCAAAAGTTTCATTTGAAAAAGACATGGCAAACAGTACCGGTACGAGTATGTATAGTATTATCTTGTTCATTTTTTAGGTTCGTTTTTAGACGAATCGAACAGATTGACTCTCTTTATCCATCTGTTCTTGCGGTTGAGATAGATAGACTCTGCAATAAGGATAAGCAGTGCCGGTAGGAGAAACCATGCAAACTTTTCATCATATGCGGAGTATATCGTCTGCTTAAAATCCGCTTTCTGCATCTTGTCCAATGCCTTGGTCAAAACATTTATTGACCCTGATGCGTTTGTTGTTCGGATATAAAGTCCACCACCCGCAGAGGCCAATTCCTTGCCTAATTCATCATTGACCTTACTGATTACCATCTGCCCGTCGGCATCTTGTATATATCCTTCATTGGGTATAGAGATAGGACCACCATTATCGGATCCAACACCTATAACATTTACGGTAATCCCTTTTTGAGCCAACTCTTTTGCAATATCCACAGCCTTTTGAGAGTGATCCTCTACATCGGAGATTACTATTACAGTTCTTCCTGTTTTTTCATCTTCAGCCGTAGTAAAGCTACGTGAAGCAAGTTTTAGGGCATTAGCTATATCTGTTCCTTGGTCAGGCATGATATCCGGAGATGCTTGCTCCAAAAACATTTTACCGGATACCATATCGCTTGTAAGAGGAAGCTGTACGTATGCCGAGGTGGTAAAGAATATAAGTCCGATTTTGTCGCCAACCAATCTATCCGTTAGTCTTGAAACGATATTCTTTGCTATCGCAAGTCTGGAGGGTGAAACATCTTGAGAGAGCATGGAGTTGGACAAGTCCAAACAGATCATCACTTCTATTCCTCGCTTTTCTATGGTCTCCTCTTTTGTTCCCATTTGAGGACGTGCTGCAGCAAAAACGAGCAGTGTTGCCACGGATAAAAGAAGGAAGTCTTTGTTCAGCCGTCTTCTAAGG
>JAUMWS010000116.1 GCA_030529525.1 Porphyromonas sp.
GGGTTAAATGAAATCGGTAAACGGGTTCATTGAAAAATTAAACCCGTTAAGCGGAAACAGTAAGCTTGTTTAGCATTTTTGCTTTCTGTTCTTGTGAATAAGTGTGAACAAAAAGAGGGCGAATTAACAATAAACTCACCCTCTCAAAGCGACCTGTTTCGGTAAAATAGAAGCGCAATAAAAAGAGAGCATTTTCGGGGATGGAATATATAAAAACTCCCTCCCCGAAACTCTCCAAATAGTTACCTTTTAGAAGTAGTAGGAGAACTCCAATCTCAACGAGCGTCCTCTCAAAGGATAGGAGGCAGAATAGCTCTGCAAGGCATCATGGATTGTGTAGGCAAAAACTCTCTTGTCTAAAAGGTTTTCTATCACAAAAGAGAAAATGTATCTGTCGTACTTATAGCGTGCCATGCCGCCAAGAAGTAAAAGAGATGCAGACTGATTCGCTGTCAGATCTCTGTACAGGTGCTCTCCTTTGGCAGAAATTTCGAAGCCTGTCAGCGGATGAAGTGTCATGTTTATATCCTGACTGAAGCCCAGAAGGGCACTCCTCTTACCGCCTTGTAGCTGAAGAATATTCCAGTTTGGGGTTATCGTGTAGCCGATCTCCAACCATGACAATGGATTGGAAGCGAGGAAGAGAGACCCCCTGAGTGAGTTTGATGTATACCGGTGCTCTATGCCTTTACGGATCATCTCGTTATTGTTCCTAAGGTAATCTGCTGTGAGGGAAAGCTTGGTGTGGATTGTGCGAAAATATTTAGAAATATTTCCGGAGACTCCATAGCTGTCCCAAGCAGATCTGCCCGGAATCTTCTCGGAGATATTGATATCCGGAGTGGGGCTGTCCGACGAAAGCAGGTTGGTCTCACCACGATTGTAGTTCAGATACATGGAAGCAAAAAACTCTTGCAGCCCTTTTTTGAATGTAAGCTGACCGGAAGCCCCGAGTCGTTTGCTCTTAGACAGCATTCCAGGCATACGCATTGCGGAGCGGTGGTTATGGAAGTAGAGCCCGGGATAGAACATCTCCGCTCCGCCGATATGCTGCGTAAGATGAGCAGAGAGACCGGCACTGAGAGAGTTCGAAAAGATGTAGCTCAACGAAGCGTACGGATTGACAAAGAAGTTCAATAGCTCACCCTTATCCTTCGGAACCAATGCTTTATCTCCAAGAGAGAGGGTTGTAAAATTAAGCGGCATCCTCAGAAAGATGTTATAGTAGCCTTGCTTAAACTTGGAAATGCCGGGAGAAAGGCTGAAATTGAGTGTGTGGTCAGAAACATCGTAACGTTCAATCTCTCCTTTCCATGTGGTGGCAGGGAAAAGCTTGTTCTGTCTCCACTCCACTTTTGCAGGAATATCCAATCTCCAGCCCTTGGGCAATCCTCTTGAAAAAGAGAGTTCCGAGCTTAGAAGATGGCTCTGCCCGCTTAGGTTCTGTACGAGATCCTTCGAGTTTAGAAGCCATAGGGGATAACGGTCTGCCTGTATCTTGGCAGAAAAGGATAAGAAATTCCCCGAAACGTTTTTGACTATGGAGAGATGATTGCCTATGGAAAAACGTTTCTGAACATGGTTCTCATCGAACGGTTCACTGCCGGAACGTCCTATGCTTATCCGTTTATTGAGAACATTTCCGGCAGCTATCAGGTTATTGTTGAAGTAGATGTTTTTATCATTCTTATAGTATCTGGCTTTCACTTCTGTCACCGTGTCTCTGCCGGATAGTCCTAAATCTTCCGAAATTTCGACGTCATCGGCACCGCTTCCGATGGTGAAAAACTTCTGCTTCGATGATACATCATGCTTCTCTTTTAGTGCCCGGAAGTCTGCTATAACCCTGAAACGGGCATCGTTTTTCAGCTTTTTTACTACGTTGAGATTGCTCAAAAGATCTTTTCTCTCGATGTAAAACTTCTCGGAAATGCCTGCTCTATGACTGTCGGAAGCGGAGAGCGTCGTATGTAGAGGGGAGATGGCTCCAAGATCGCTATGGAATGTGCCTTTCTCTTTGATGCCTTTGTTTAGAGACAGAGAGCCTATAAGCTGCAATCCTTGTCCGAAAAACATTCCGGTCGCATTACCATAATACAAAGGCTTCTTCTGCTCTATGCCGATGCCTCCATCCACTCTGCCGTTTATCTTGTTCTTGGCGGCATCGTTCAGGATCAGGTTCATGACGATTTTATCGTCCCCCACGATGCCTTGCAGCTGCTTTATCTCTTGTTGATTTTCGAGTATCTGGACGGTTTTTACCATCTTTTTGGAGAGATTTTTGGTGGCATTGGTGTACTGCTTTCCGAGCAGATCTTCTCCTTCGATGGTGAGTTTGCTAATGCTGCGTCCCAGATAACTTATACTGCCGGAGGCGGAAACGGTAACGCCCGGAAGCTTTTTGATGGCATCTTCAAGAGAGACATCGCTTTTGGAGGTAAAGGAGGAGAGAGTGTAGCTGGTGGTATCGCCTTTTTGTCTGACGTGCGGAGCCGTAACGACGATAGGTTTTATATTCAGTCCTTTCTCTTTCAGCCGGAACAGCTTCTTTGCCATCTCTTTGTAGGTGTCGCTGCCGACCGTGATAGTCGTGTACGAGAGTCTTCTGATGGAGATGGTGTAAGGCTCTTCAACAATCTTACTGATGACAAACTCCCCATCTGCTTTTGTGGAGACGTAAGCCACGGTCTTGCCATCTTTGAGGATAGATACCAAAGCTCTTTCGAGCGGCTTCCCGGTGGCGTCGTCCACGACGGTGCCGGAAATTTGGGCGAGTGCCACTTGGGCGAAAGCGCCAAACAGAAAGAGGAGAAGGAGTCTGAATGTTTTCATCGCTTCGAATGGAGATATGATCTACTGCTCGATAGGGAGATATTTGCCCATCGGGTTTCTCAGACGGGCGCCGTTGATGATGATGGCTCTCTCGCCGTTTTCCAGTTCAAAGACGGTCATGGAAGAGATGGCAGCTGTGGGAATGGACTGAAGGATGCGTCCGCCGGTGTATATTTCGTTCTTCTTCTTGACAAATATATCTCGCTTGGTGGTCTCGGAGCGGAGATGATTGGTATCTAAAATCTCTCTTTCCACCTGACGAATGACGACGGCATTGAATGCAAACTCGCCGTCTTCGCTCTCTGCCCGAAGGATGAGTCCCGGCAGATTGCACAGCTTCCATGGGCCGTACTGTAGCGGAATATCTTCTGTGTACCAGGCGTGCCACACTTTTCCGCCGTAGCCGATCACGGCTTTCTTGCAGGAGTAGCCGGCGATGGTTATGGGCTGATCCTCTTTGAGCTCCCATGTGGGAAATGGCTCCGAGTAGTTGTAGTAATCTATGGCTATGACGTCCGTCATGTGGAGCCTGGACTCTTCGAGTTTTTGGGATATGACCGGCTCGAAATAGTGCAGGCTTTTGTTGTATTTGGATGCGTATTTCTGTATGCTCTCCTTATCTGCGGGCGGTGAGAGCAGTTCGACCGAGTCTTTCTGATACAGGGCATAGTCTTGAAACTGTGCCACACGTTCGCCCGCACTCAGGATCGTAAAGTAGTTGTTCGTCGAAGACTCCTCTTTTTCTTTCGGGGCGGACTTCTCTTTCAGTTGGTAAATAACTTCAACGACAGAGCAATCCAACACTTTTCGTTCTCCCGTTTGGGCAAAAGCCAATGAAGGCAGAAGAGCTGCAAGGAGTAGCAGCAGGCTTTTTCTTTCTTTCGGATTCATGATAAATAATGGGTTGGATATTTGTTCGATTTGTACCCTTGCAAAAATAGAAAAAAGCAGACGAAAAAAACTCCCTGTGACGTGTACTGAAAAAAGTTGACAGTAGGCGGGATACAATAAGTATCCATTATG
>JAUMWS010000012.1 GCA_030529525.1 Porphyromonas sp.
TGCGATGGACTTCCTAAAAGACCACGGAGTTCCCAATCTTTTTAGACCGAATTACTTAGTTATAGAGGCTACAGGGGAAGTGCTTGGCATTTTACCCTTTAGAGTGGCAGACTCTGTTAAGGTTCGTCCCAATACTCAAAAAGTATTCTGTTTGAAGTGGGACCACCCTTGTCATTCGGATAGATAGTAACGATTTTAACTCGTTTGCTACTTAGTTAGCTCTTCTAAATATTGTATAAGTCGCATTTTTAATCTACCTTTGCGTAGAAACAAATCTTTAGAGAAGTTCTTCCCTGACAGTTTCTTGTCCTTGAAAACACAGTTTTGGGAAAAGTCTAATGCAGGAAACTTTCTCTGTTTTGTTTGTTCTTTTTGCCCTCTGTTCGGGCTGGGTATTTTTCTTTTTATTTTTAGTTTCGCACATTTCCCTTCGAGAGGGAAGTCTGTTTGGAGTTCGCGTATTAAGTTACTATAAACCCAAGTTCATGTTATACTCTTTGTTCCAATTGGTTCGAAGATGAATTAAAACAAATATGTCTCAGAATTATAATATTTCTCAACTTGAGAAAATGTCACCGGAGCAACTGCTGGAGGTGGCAAAATCCATGAATATACCTAATGCAGATAGCGCTACTCAGCAAAATCTCATATATTCGATTTTAGATAAACAGGCAGTCATGATGGCAGCAAAGCTGCAAGCAAAAGACACTGCTAAGCAAACCAATGGAACAGCTAACGGAAATCAAGCCAAGCGTAAGCGAGGTCGTCCCAAAAAAGACGAGAAAAAAGCCGATCAACAAGCTGCAACGGTAGAGGATAGCAAAGAACAATCTTCTGTCTCTACTCCTAGCTCGGAGGGAAAAGATACCAAAGAACAGGTAAAGGCAGGAGAGAGTAAGTCCCAAAAATCTCATATCAAACTTGTTCCTTCTCAGAAAGAAAAGAAAGAGGGAGAAGTAATTCCTTCTTCTGATGTCGTAGTTTCTAACTCCGATAATGGTGTAAAGGAGATTTCCAAGAATGTCAGATTTGTTTCTCGCACAGCTGAGGATAAGCAACAGCTTCCTCAGACACAAGAGGTGGCAAACCAAACAAAAACGGTTGATTCTCATATCAAGATGGTTCGCCCAACTTCTTCATCATCTTCATCTCACAAAAGAAATGGGGGAAGTGAAGAGTTGATGAAGTCTAAGCCTATTGCAGAAAAACAAGAACAGCATTTACCTGAACCTTCAAAACCGGTAGAAGTTCCGCAGGGAGCTTTCGTTTTTAAGAATCCAAAAGCGAATAACTCTCTTTTGGGAGAGATGATGCCTCTTATTTCTACTCCTAATGTTCAGAAAAAACAGCAGGAGAGCAAGAAGAAAACAGCTCCTCAGCCAAATGGAGTATCTCAAAACGGATCACCGGAGGCTAAAGAAAATAAAGCAGATCAGCTTTCTACAACCGTAAAAAATATTAAGATTGTATCTCCCACACCTGTTCATCCACAGCCAAGCAAGAAGATTAGTCCGATTGATACCTATTATGACTTTGGGCCGGAGCTTGTAATGAGTGGTGTTTTAGAGGTCATGAGTGAGGGATTTGGTTTTATACGATCGGCAGACTACAACTATCTTCCTTCTCCGGATGATGTTTATGTCTCTCCTCAGCAGATCAAAAACTATGGACTAAAATCGGGGGATGTAATAGAAGGAGTTGTCAAGGCTCCCAAAGATGGAGATAAGTTTTTCCCTCTTGCCACAGTAAATAGCATCAATGGATGCGATCCGCTAAAGGTTCGAGACCGCGTACCGTTTGACCATTTGATTCCGCTTTTCCCTACAGAGAAGTTCAATCTGGAAGCTCCTAAGTCTCCAATGGTATTCGATAAGATAGGAACGCGTATTGTAGATCTTTTCTCTCCTATAGGAAAGGGGCAACGTGGTCTTATTGTAGCTCAACCCAAGACGGGTAAGACGATGTTACTAAAGGATATAGCAAATGCTATTGCATATAATCATCCTGAGGTTTACATGATTGTATTGCTTATAGACGAGCGTCCTGAAGAGGTAACAGATATGCAAAGAAGCGTAAATGCAGAGGTAATAGCATCTACATTTGACGAACCTGCAGACCAACACGTTAAGATAGCAGAGATTGTACTGAACAAGGCAAAGAGGCTTGTAGAGTGTGGGCATGATGTTGTAATTCTTCTTGATTCCATTACACGTTTGGCTCGTGCCTATAATACAGTCCAACCTGCATCCGGAAAAGTCTTAACCGGAGGGGTAGAAGCAAACGCTCTTCAGAAGCCAAAGAGATTCTTTGGTGCTGCAAGAAATATAGAGGGAGGAGGTAGTCTTACTATTCTTGCCACAGCTCTTACAGAAACGGGTTCGAGAATGGACGAAGTTATTTTTGAAGAGTTTAAGGGAACGGGCAATATGGAACTTCAATTGGACAGAAGACTTGCCAACAAACGTATATTCCCGGCTGTAGATATTTTGGCTTCAAGTACCAGACGAGACGATTTGTTGCAGGATGATCTTACCCTCAATAGAATGAGAATCATACGCCGAATGGTCGGAGAAATGAATTCTATCGAGGCCATGGAGCAGATAAAGAGCAATATGGAGCTGACTCTTGACAATAGAAGCTTCCTTGAAAATATGAACGATTAGAGATAGAAATATGTTCAAATCAACAATAAGAGAAAAGTCATACACTATTGTATGGCTTTTCTTTATTTTATCGGTTATCTTCTCCCATGTAACTATTGCTCAAGATGGGGGAGGAGGCTCTCATCCTTGGGAGATAAAGATGAAAGAGTTAGGGCTGGTGGATGTGATAAGCAAAGACTCTACAATAAGGCTTGAAATGAAGTATGCTTCCACGGATAACTTTGTCGGTAAAAATATGTACGGCTCTTTCAATAAAGCTTTTCTTCAAGAACATTTTGCTCGTAAAGTATTAGATGCTAATGCTATTCTTAGAAAAGAAAATCCCAAATATACTCTTCTCATTTACGATGCAGCCCGACCTCTAAGTGTGCAGTGGAAGATGTATGAGCTGGTAAAGGGTACGCCTCTAAGTGTATATGTTGCTGCACCTCATAAAGGTGGACGACACAACTATGGAGTGGCTGTAGATCTTACCATCTATGATATAGAAGCCGGACAACCACTCGATATGGGTACGGAGTTTGACCATTTTGGACCTGAAGCCCACGTGGGTAATGAAGCTATTTTAGTCAGAGAAGGGAAAATATCTCAAGAAGCGGAGAAGAATAGAAAACTTCTCTATCGGGTGATGAAAAAGGCAGGACTAAAGCCTTATAAGCGGGAATGGTGGCACTTTGAAGAGAATATGCCCATTTCCGAAGTTCGTTCGAGGTTTCCTCTATTGGATGAAAAGTCCGGATTCAAATAGGAATTTCTTGTCTTTTATCGGAGAAAAAGCTTTTTCAATCAAATTCCCTGTAATTTTAAATCCGTATATAAAGTGAGTTTATCTCGTCAAAATACTGCTCTAATGCTCTATAAATCTATTTATCAAGGTTTGGTTTGCAGAATTTAAGCCTTGAGTTGCAGATATCAAAGTTTGATAGTCGGAAATCGAAGCTTGACTTCTCTTTCTGATAATGTTTAGAATAAAGTCTTTCTGTGGATAGAAAGACTTTTTATTTTGTTTAGAATTGAATTTGTGATTGGAGAGAGATAAATAGAACAGATTTAGGCAAGATTGAACTTGGAGTGGTAATACCACTTAAAGAGAGATTCTTTCCGAAGATCTCCTTTGTGAGTATTGAGTGGAAATATTTATCCGTTGCTCCCAAAGGTATTTGCTTGGTAAAATAGGGAGTTGTCTTAAATCTTTCCTATGCCATAGTAGGTAAGTCCGGCCTGCTCCAACTCTGATTTATTATAAATATTTCGTCCATCAATGATGACAGGGTTCGATCTCATAGAGGATATTACCCGGTTCCAGAGAGGTAGACGGAATTGTTTCCACTCGGTCAGTAATAACACAGCATCTGCTCCTTCTGAAGCAGAGTAGAGGCTGTCTGTGTACTCGATTTTGTCTCCAAAAAGCTTTTGCGCTTCCTGCATTGCAACCGGATCATAGACACGAATACGAGCACCTAAATCAAGAAGATGATTGATGACTATGATAGAGGTCGCTTCTCTCATATCATCGGTTTCCGGTTTAAAGGATAATCCCCATATTGAGATAGTTTTACCTTTTAGGTCTGATGTGTCGTAGTGCTTTAAGAGCTTACTTATAACGATCTCTTTTTGTCTGTTATTTACTTCGTCTACGGCTTTTAAGATGGTCAAGTCCATACCTTGCTCCAAAGCTGTTTGGCGAATAGCTCTGACATCTTTTGGGAAACAACTTCCTCCGTATCCACATCCCGGATAGAGAAATGCCGTACCAATACGTTTGTCCGCTCCCATTCCTTTACGGACTGCATCTACATCTGCTCCCAAGAGTTCGCACAAATTTGCTATCTCGTTCATAAAGCTGATACGGGTTGCCAGCATTGCATTAGACGCATACTTGGTAAGTTCTGCAGATGCAATATCCATAAAAATGACCCGAAAGTTGTTCAGCAGAAAAGGTCTATAAAGCTGAGTCATAATCTCTCTGGCTCGTTCGGAGTCTACCCCTACGATAACACGATCCGGGCTGGTGAAATCTTTTATGGCGCTACCTTCTTTAAGAAATTCGGGATTGGAGGCTACATCGAAAGGAACATCCACTCCTCTTAGATCCAATTCTGCCTGTATAATCTCTCTTACTCTCTTTGCCGTACCGACGGGAACAGTACTTTTTCCTACGATTAAGGTGTATTTGTTGAGGAGTCGACCTATCTCTTTTGCTACGGCATAGACAGCAGAAAGATCCGCATTACCATTAGGATCGGAGGGAGTGCCTACCGCTGTAAAGATGACATCTACAAGATCTATGCAGGAAGCTAAAGAGGCGTGAAAGAAAAGCCGTTTGCCTTCAATATTGAGTTTCAGCATGGCATCAAGTCCCGGTTCATAAATAGGGATAATACCCTGCTGAAGATCCATGATTTTCTTTTCATTGATATCTACACAATGGACATGTACCCCCATTTCTGCAAAACAAGTGGCGGTAACAAGCCCGACATATCCGGTGCCTACAATAGCTATATTGAATCCCATAGAATCGTAAAATTGTTGGTTGGTTTTAGTTTTAATCTCTCCAGAATCCTCCGTGGAATACAGCCAAAACAGTGAAAATTTCGAGACGGCCTATCATCATCATAAGGGACATCACGATTTTTGATACAGAGCCCAATGCTGCATAACTTTCGGTAGGGCCGAAAGACACCAGTGCCGGTCCGCTATTGGACACACAAGAAACAGCAACGGGAACAGCACTATCCAACTTTATCCCCTCTATCGTAAGAAAGAGAATACAGAGCAGTATCAGCATCGCATATGCAAAGAAAAATATACTTACCTGACTGACAAATCTGGTCGGGATAACGATATTATCCGCTTTTACAGGGAGTATGGCGTTAGGGTGTGTGCGTTTGCGTATCTCATTGAGAAGATTCTTTACAAGTATGAGAAATCTTCCTGTTTTAAGTCCTCCACTCGTAGAGCCGGTACAGCCTGCAACAAACATGATACACAATGCAAGTAAGGCGAAAAAGGAGAGCCAGTTGTCATAGTCTTGGGTATAGTACCCCGTTGTGGATATAAGACTTATGACCTGAAAGAATCCGTGTCTGAGTGCATCTAAAGGGGCATCTATGAGTCCTTTCACATATATCCATATTGAGGCAGATAACCCTGCAATGATCACAATAGTAAAGAACCATCTAAACTCTGTGTCCTGTAAAAGCTTCTTAGGTTTGCCTGTCATTGCAAAGTAAATGAGGGCAAAGTTCGTTGCTGCAAGGAACATAAAGATCATTGCCACAATATCCGTATAGGAAGAATTATAGTAGGCAAGAGAGCTTGTACGAGTAGAGAATCCGCCTGAGCAGACACATGTAAGAGCATGACAGATAGAGTCGAACAGGTCCATAGGCCCAAGCCAAAAGAGAAGGCAACAAGCCAAAGTGAGCATAAGATATATATTGGTCACTTTTTTTGCCATAATGCCGGCTCTCGGCATAAACTTCTCATGCAACACACCGCTTGCCTCATAGTTGTAGACAAGAGAACCGGAACCTCCAAAAATCGGCAACAAAGCCAAGGCAAATACTACAATCCCGATTCCTCCCTGCCACTGTGTTATGCTTCGCCAGAGAAGAAGGCTCTTTGGAAGGGCTTCCACATTATCCAATATCGTGGCTCCTGTGGTTGTAAAACCAGACATTGTTTCGAAGAAGGCATCTGCCGGATTGGGAATATATCCACTGATAATGTATGGAGTCATTCCAATTAAGGAAAGAGTTATCCATGCAAGAGAAACAGTAAGCATTGCCTCCTTACGTCCGGACTTATAATGTTTTGCGTCTCGCCCTATAACAAGAAGGGCTCCCCCCACAGACGCCATGATTATGATGGCTGTGAGAAATGCCCAAGTTGTGTGAGAGTCATAAAATAGACCCACCAAAAGAGACACTAACAGGAATGGGATCTCAAGAAGACAGAGAAACCCCAACATTCGTGTAACGAAGCGGTAATTTACTTTCCGTCTGATATTATCAAATAGATGCATAAATCAGCATTGTTAGGAGAAAAAATGTCTTAGCTTGACTAATGAGTGACCTAAACAAAAGGCGAGTACAACATCATTCGGCTGCACGATAGTAGAACCTTCTACAAGTTGCATCTTGCCATCCCGAATAAGAGCCCCAAGGCTTATTTCGTTTGGAAGTTTAAGGTCTTTAATCTGCTTGGTCGTTATCTTAGAACCTTTTTTTGCCACTAATTCAACCACATCAGCATTAGCTATAGCTAAACACTTGACGTTGTTTACGTCTACATTTAACAGATGACGGTATATACTTCCTGCTGCAATAAGCTTTTTGTTGATAAGTATTCCTATTTCCATCTGTTCTGCAATAGAGAGATAGTCTATGTTTTCTATACGAGCAATAGAACGATATACCCCCATACGTTTTGCCGCCAATGTCGCAAGAAGATTAGTTTCGGAGTTTCCGGTAAGAGCCGCAAAGCACTGAACATCCTCTATCCCTTCGGCTTGTAACAGCTGCGGATCTCTTCCATCCCCATGAATAATCATGGTGTTGGAAGGGACTCTCTTAGCCATTTGCTTACATTTCTCGTAGTCTGTATCTATGATTTTTGCTTTAATGTTAGAGGGCAATAGTTCTACCGTTTTTATGGCAATCCTACTACCTCCCATCATTATGATTTTTTTTACTTCCGAGTTTTCCTTGCCACAGAAAACTCTTACTTTATCGAGGTTTTGCTTCTCACAGGTTACAAATATGATGTCTCCTACCTCTATTTTAGAGTTTCCTCGCGGTATGATAGTCTCTTGCTTTCTTTTTATGGCTACGATATGAAAGTACTTTTCTGTCTTTGAAAGTTCGGATAGATATATTCCTATGAGGGGAGCTCCTGGCATCATCTTTACAGCCAAAAGCTGTACCCTGCCTTCGGATAGACTCCAATATTGTCTTGTCCAAGGCAGACGGACGCCATCTACAATCTCTTGCGCTGCGAGTAGCTCCGGATATACCATATAATTAACACCCAGATCTCTAAAAAATGCGGCATTAGGCTCTTGCAGGTACTCCTGATTATTGATACGAGCCATAGTCTTCTGGGCTCCAAGATTGTGTGCAAGTATGGATGCGGTAATGTTCGTACTTTCTTCAGGAGTAACACTTATGAAAAGATCACTTCCGGCTATACCTGCATTTTTAAGATCTGCCAGTGATGTAGGATTACCCAAAATCGGTAAAACTTCCAAGCTGTTATCGTAAGCAAACTCCAAGCGAGAGGGATCTGAGTCCATAATAATAATATCATGATCTTCCCTTGAAAGTAGAGTCGCAAGATGCGAACCTACTTCTCCAGCTCCGGCAATAAATATCTTCATATCTCTAAGAATGTATTTGTAGAAGAGATGCGTAGACGGTTCTTATGTTATTTAAAATGCTTTGAGTATCTATCCCACAGTAAGCATATTGTTCAGAGACGCTTCCATGCGGAATAAACTTATCTTCAATTCCAAGCATCAATACCTTTGGAATACTGTGTTCGGCCATTTCTGTTAGCCTTTCAAGGATTGCACTACCTATTCCTCCTCTTCGGGATCCATCTTCAATGGTGATCACAAATTTGTAATCTTGCGATAAGACTTCTTTGAGGATGTTGTCATCCAAAGGTTTTGCGAATTTCATATCGTAAACCGTAGGAGCTTCTTCGCTATTTTTTTTCATTTCGGAAACGGCTTCCATTACGCTATGAGCGATGGGCCCATAGGTTAAAACTACGACTTTACTCCCACAATTAAGTTTTTCTCCTTTACCTATTTCAATCTCTGATAAGGGTGTTTTCCACTCCAAGGTATGTCCATTACCTCTGGGGTATCGAATGACGATAGGACATTGTTCCGGATGCTTATATGCAGTGTACATCATATTCCGGAGGTCTGATTCATTTCTGGGAGAGCATAGAGTGAGATTGGGGATAGTTCTGAGAGAGGGAATATCATAAAGTCCATGGTGAGTACACCCATCTTCACCGACTAATCCGGCTCTATCCAAGCAGAATATTACAGGAGCTTTTTGCATTGCAACATCGTGGATGATGTTGTCGTAAGCACGCTGTGAAAAGGTTGAATAAATATTGCAGAAAGGAATAAGACCTGAAAATGCCAGACCTGCAGAAAATGTTACAGCATGTCCTTCAGCAATCCCAACATCAAAAGTCCGTTCCGGAAATCTCTTTTGTAATAGTGTCATAGAGCAACCGGTAGCCATAGCAGGGGTTATTCCCACAACTCTCTCATCCATTTCTGCCAACTCGACAAGAGTCTCTCCAAAAACATCTTGATATTTTGGAGGTTGAAGATTAGCATCTCCGGAAGATAAACGTTCCCCGTTTTTACTGTTAAATTTACCGGGAGCATGCCAAACAATCTGGCTTTCCTCTGCCGGTTTGTATCCTTTTCCTTTTGTTGTTATAAGGTGCAGAAGCTTCGGTCCTTCAAACTCTTTTATATCCCTTAAAACTTTTACTAGATGGATTACATCGTGTCCGTCTACAGGGCCAAAGTACCTTACATCAAATCCTTCAAAGAGATTACGATGATCGGAAAACAGAGATTTGATGCTGTTATGGAATCTTACGACTTTACTTTTCTTCTGCTTGTCCATCAGGTTCATGCTTGATAGACCCTTGTATGCAGTATATCTCAGCTTATTATAGGTTTTATTCGTAATAAGATCAATCAGAATCTTATTTAGTCCTCCCGTACTGGGATCTATAGACATATTGTTGTCATTAAGAACAATGAGCAAGTCGTTAGGAGAGTTTGATGCATTATTGATGCCCTCAAAAGCCAATCCTCCTGTCATAGAGCCATCTCCAATAATCGCCACAACCTTTTCATCTCTTCCGCAAAGTTTGTTGGCTACCGAGAATCCGAGTGCTGCGGAAATAGAATTGGAAGCGTGTCCTGCAATAAAAGTATCGTATATGCTTTCACTTCTAGAGGGAAAACCACTCAAGCCATTCCATTGGCGTAGGGTCTCAAAACGATTTTTTCTCTCGGTTAATACCTTGTGCGGATAGGCCTGATGTCCCACATCCCAAATCAACTTATCCTTAGGAGCATCATATACATAGTGCAGAGCAACAGTAAGCTCTACTACTCCTAAACCTGCTCCGAGATGCCCGGGATTTCTACTTAATGTGTCTATCAGAAAAGATCGAATCTCTTGGCATAGCAAAGGAAGCTCCTCTTCTTTTAAACGCTTAATGTCTGAAGGGATGTTTATGTTATCTAAAAGTGGGTAATCCATCGTTCCGAAAAAATGGCTTGTTTCGTCTATACTTCAAGCAAAGTTAACAAAACCCGAGAAACTATTAGCATCACTTACACTCTCAAAGAGATGTAAGTGATGCTAATTTTGATATTTATTCAGTTGATATCAAAGAAGAAGCCAAAAGATTACTTCTTTGTTACTTCTTCAAAAAGCCATTCCGGAGAGATTTTTACGAAAACAAGGCTTATAGGCTCATCTTCTTCTGTAAAGTAACCGATATCTCCATCTGGAAGAATTGTTAGATCCGTGTATGCCGTAGAACCTTTGAAGATGTTTTTATTCCATTTCCACGTTTTACCTTCATCATCGGATATGAATATTGTTCCGTTTCTACGTCCTTGCTTATCAAAGGGAATAGAGTGCAAGAGAAACTCTATTTCAGGTCTGGATTCATGTTTATACCTCATGATGGCACCATTACAAGCCGGTTCCAATATTTCAGACCATTGACCGGGAGTACCCCATGTTTGTCCACCGTCTTGAGATATATTATAATATCGTTTTCCTTTGAACTTATTTCTTATACTCATTAAGAGTCGTCCATCTTTAAGTTCAATGATTTTGCTTTCATCTCCTCCCATCATTGCAGGACCGGACACTTTCCATGTTTTACCCTCATCATCGGAGTAGTATGCATAGTTATTCAAAGAACCGGTTTTGCCTTCTCGTACCGCTGCTGCGAATAGGATACGTCCATCTTTCGTTACACATCCATTTCCTGAAGCACAGAAAGATGCCCACCAGTGCTTACGCATTTCATTGTTGTTTTCGTCTCCAAAGAGTTGAGAAGTAATATCTCTTGGAGCGGACCAGGTGATTCCGTCATCTGTACTTTCAGATATATAGGTCCTGTTCGGATCATTGGGACGACTTTGCCATAGTCCTGTACCACCAACATATACCATTAGTAGTTTTCCGCTCTTTGTCTCAACTATCGCAGCATCCCCATAACCTTTGAAACGTCCCTGTCCTTCAACAACAAGGATAGGTTCACTCCATGTATTGCCATTATCCGTACTGCGCTTAACAACAATGTCTATGTCTTCCGGGAGGTCTATTATGTTAGCCTTTCGTTTATCCGCAACAGCTACGATAGTACCTTTTTTTGTGGTAATGATTGCAGGTATTCTGTAATTTTTCGAATTATAATCTCCCGGAGCCCAAAGCGTTGTATATGCTTTGAATACTTTTCTTTCGCTCTCATTTATACTTTTTATCACCATCTGCTTTCCGTTAAGCAGAGCAGATCGTATTTCAGATCTTACGAAAGAGCCTTCCGAGGCATTCGGATTTACTTTGGCGGTAAGGTAAATGAGACCATTTGTTAGGTCTCTATCCTTAAATCTGAACTTGAGAGCTATTCCTCCTCCTCCGGATAAAGGCTTATTGAGAGCCTTTATCGGAGTCGAAGTTTTATAGTCTACTATATCTCTTATCCTATCTACAGAAGAGCTATAAGCTACTATTTGAGATAGAGGTTTGTCGGACATGTCAACCAACGAGAGGGCGAGAGTAGCACTTTTGGGCAACTTCTCTGCGGGTTTTACATAGAGTTTGCATAGAGTCTGCATCTCTTTTCCCATGGCTGTGCCGTGATTGGAGTAGTGGACATATAGTGTGTCCGGAGTTTGACCATTTAGGTCTGTCTTCAATCCAAACAGGCAAAGACCTACCAATAAAATCAATCTTTTCTTCATGTAGATAGTGTTGAGGTCAGAGTTAAATAGGTTTACCAAATTTCTTAGATAGCACTTCAAGCATATCCTTAGTCATACCATCAAGGTCAAACTTCGGATTCCATCCCCACTCTTCCCGTGCACAAGAGTCATCAAGAGAGTTAGGCCAAGAATCTGCTATACTTTGACGGAGTTCATCTATTTTATAATCCATTGTAAAGTCCGGCATCTGCTTCTTTATAGCCGCAGCCAATTGTTCCGGATCAAAACTCATAGAAGCTATGTTGAAAGAGTTTCTGTGCACCAATTTGGATGGGTCTGCTTCCATAAGTTGAACCATACCCTCTAAAGCATCAGGCATATACATCATATCCATAAATGTTCCCAGTTTCAAAGGGCAGGTATATTTACGCTCATTTATTGCACTGTAATAGATATCCACAGCATAGTCTGTAGTCCCTCCCCCCGGAGGAGCCACATTAGATATAAGACCGGGAAATCTGGTAGAGCGAGTATCTACTCCAAAGCGATGGAAGTAGTAGTCGCTTAGAAGTTCGCCCGATACTTTCGTAACGCCGTACATTGTACGAGGTCTTTGTATGGTATCTTGAGGTGTATTATCTTTGGGAGTTCCGGGACCAAATGCTCCTATGGAACTTGGTGTAAATACGGCACACCCTTTTTCTCTTGCTACTTCGAGAGTGTTGAACAAACCACCTAAGCCAATATGCCAAGCCAGTTGTGGTTTCGATTCTGCTACTGCCGATAGCAAAGCCGCAAGATTATAGATTGTATCAATCTTGTACTTCTCTACAACATCTGCAATCTGTTGTGCATTAGTGATGTCTACGATTTCTGCCGGTCCGCTTTCCAACAATTCTCCTTTCGGAGCAGCAGATGGAATATATCCTGCAACGATATTCCCTTGAGGATAATGTTTTCTCAGATGCAAGGTTAGTTCGGAACCTATCTGCCCTGTAGACCCAATAATAAGAACATTCTTCATAAAAGCATGTAAATTTTGGATAAATAAGTTTGTATCAATTCATATGTTTTACTTACTGCTGTACCCTCTCTTTACTTCAGACACAGAGTGGTCTCGTTGATATCCAAAATAGGGGGGAGCGGAACGCCGGACAAAGATACAAAGAATAATTTTACAAAGTGAGACGGATTATGTGTGTGATTTTGTGTCCATCTATCTCTTTAATTTTTTCTAAGAGTCTTTCCTCTTTTCTCTCTTTATTGAGATGGAGAATTTGTGGTGAAGAGACTCCTTTCTCTAATCTTATATTGGAGGCCTCTATCCTGATTTCATCCCAAAGATCAGCCTTAATAAACGCTTCCAACACTTTTTGCCCTCCCTCTACTAAGAGGCTCCGAATGCCGTTTTGAGCGTAAAGAGCTTCTATCCGAGACGGAAGAGAGTCGGTATCCGCAGAGAACAGAGACCACATATTACGTTTAGATGAAAAGTGTTCAGGCTGATTGTCGAATAGATTTGCATCTCTACTCCAAACCAGCTTGTGAGGCTCTTTTCCGTGCCAAAGTCTGAGATCCAGCCGTGGAGAGTCTTTTAGAAAGGTATCTTTCCCTATGAGAATCGCTTCAAAATCAGCTCTCATTTTATGTACCAACATAGAAGTAAAAGGAGTGGATATCTTACATGGGGATGAGTAAGCGGCAGCATCAGAAGTCCGATTATCTATGAATCCGTCACTGCTCTCTGCCCATTTGAGTGCTACATAAGGTCTTTTTTTGAGTTGTCTCACAAAAAAAGGAAGAGCCAAGTGGGTACAAGCCTCTTTTTCGACATCTATATCTACACGGATACCGTGAGATATGAGTTGCTCAATGCCTCCCCCTTGAACTTTTGGGAAGGGATCTCTCACTCCTATAACCACATGACGTATGCCTGAATCTATAATAAGCCGGGAGCACGGCGGTGTTTTCCCATGGTGGCAGCACGGTTCCAATGTTACGTATAGAGTAGATTCCGGTATCAGAGTTTTGTTTTGTTCCGCCACGCTACCGATACAGATCACTTCTGCATGAGGCCCTCCCGAGTATTGGTGATACCCTTCTCCTATTATGGTATCGTTGTACACCAGTACCGCTCCCACTTTCGGGTTATCCTTTACGTCGTTCCACTCTGCCCGTTCTGCAATCTCCACAGCCCGTAGCATGTACATACTTTGTTTGTCAGAAGTCAAATTCATCTTCTCCTATCCTTTTTTCTTACATTTGCACCACGATGAATACTCTTTTTCCACAGCATTTTGTGCGACATATAACTTCCCAACTTCTTCCCGTTTACCAGAGTGAAGAGGGGGCAAAGAGCGTTGCTCGGCAAATATTGGAGTATTTAGTGGGTAAGCCTTACCCCTCCATTGTTTTGGACAAAGATAGCATAATAGACCAAGAGAGCATAGAACAGAAAGCCGGGGATATTGTGGAGAGACTTCGGCAAGGAGAGCCTTTGCAGTACATTTTTGGCTCTGTCGAATTCATGGGACTCGATATAAAGGTTGGTTCCGGTGTGCTTATCCCCAGACCGGAGACGGAAGAGCTTGTTTCTCTTTTACACTCAAGAGGCTGGCTTTTGCCGAATAAGAGATATGCCGATCTTTGTTCCGGTTCGGGCTGCATAGCTGTGGCTCTGGCTGCTCTTACTTTTCCCTCTTTTGTGGACGCGGTGGACTTATCTCCCGAGGCTATCTCTTTTACGCAGGAAAATCTTACGGCAAACGGATACACCGATGCGCAGAAGTATCGGGTAGTCTCTCATGATCTTCTTTCCGGAGCGCACGATACCGGGGGAAAGATATACGGAATAGTAAGTAACCCGCCTTACGTTCCGCAGAGCAAGGAAAAGGAGATGGAGAACAATGTTCTCGGCTTTGAACCGCATCTTGCACTTTTTGTTCCGGATAGTGACCCTCTCTGCTTTTATAGGGCTATTCTCGAATCTTATATGCCGAAGTTGGAAGAGGAAGGATTCTTTGCATTTGAAACAGAGACGGACTTGACCAACGATGTCGCTGCCCTTGCTCACAAGTTGTGTGGAGAAAGAGGAGAGGTTGAGGTCTTAAAGGATATGTTCGGGCGAGACAGATTTTGTCTGATTAAACTAAAAAGCTTGTACGGATGAGAAAAGAAAAAGAGGAGGTCAGGCTTTCTTCCGAAGAGTATGATGCCCTTCTTCTTAAGGCGGCTAAATACTCTTTATCGGGTGAAAAGTGTACGTCTCAACTGAGAGAGAAGCTACAAACATGGAGTCCGGGCATAGCAGAAGATCAGCTTTCTGCTATCATAGAGAAGCTCTGTACCGAGAGATACATAGACGAAGAGAGATACGCTGCCGCTTTTGTTTCCGATAAGCACAGGTTTAACAAGTGGGGAGCTGTTCGGATTGCCATGGAACTTAAAAGTAGGGGCATTGATAAAAGTATCATAGATAATGCTTTATCCGAAATCTCTTCGGGTGAGTGGCTCGAAACGGCAGTTACTCTTCTGCAGCAGAGGAGTCGGGTTTTATCTGCAAAGTCTCCCTACGAACTTCGGAGTAAGCTTTACAGGTGGCTGTATGCCAAAGGATATCCTTCCGATATTGTAAGTAAAGCATTGGAAAAACTGGATCTTTCGGATGATGAAGAGGGGGATTGGTAGCAGCATAACAGGGGTATTGGATACGATATTCCCTGTTTTTTGTGTTCGCTGTGGCGATAGATTGGATGTCAAGACCGAGAGCGCGGCACTGTGTAAAGAGTGTTTGGATAAAATACATGGTACGATAAAGCATAAAGTATTCTATGAAGTAGAGGAGCGGGTAGCGGGTATATTGCCTTTGGGAGAGATGTTGTATTCGATGTTATACAGAGACAATACGGCAGAGAAAGAGATCATTTTGAGAGGCAAATATGGAGACGAGCCTTTTCTATTCCGAAGTTTGGCTGAGGCATTTGGGAAAAGATTGCGAAGAGATGGCTATTTTCGGGATGTCTCTTGCGTCGTGCCTGTACCTGCATCAAAGTTCAAGAAAAAGAAAAGGGGATATAATCAGACTCGTTTTATTGCAGAAGGACTTGCTAAAGTGTTGGAGATAGAGCTTATAGACGAGGTCTTGCTGCGTCGGGATGACGGTGGAGGCACGCAAACAGCCCGCTCTAAAGAGAAGAGATGGCAGGCAATGGAAAATCTGTTCTACTGTAAATCGGAAGATGATCGGTTGAGAGGAAGGCGTGTACTTCTTGTAGATGATGTTCTTACCACGGGGGCTACTCTCGTACATGCTGCCAAGGCTCTTTTTGAGGAGAGTGGAGTCGAAAGTATATCTTTTTACACTCTATCGGTAGATATTTGATACCGATTCTTTCTTATCTGTTTCTATCCCCTTTTCATCCGTAAGAGCACTATTCAAATTCGTTTATTTCTCACTTTTTGAACGGGTATAAAAGTTTTACTAACTACTTTTCTATCTTTCTCCGAACAGGATAAAAACTCTGAATAAAGGCTCGGTTTTCAGAAGTCAAAGCTTGTTTCGTGCAAACCAGCCTTTGATTTGGAGAAATCAAGGCTTGGTTTGAAAATTTTTTAGGCTTCAGGAGTTTTTTTATACGGGTTGAGCTTCTTTTGTTATAACGCTAAATGAGAAGATTCTTCGAGCCAAGAAAAAGGTGAGATTGAATGGAATATGCTATATTTGCATACAAAAGAAATATCACTCTAATGGATTTGCAAACTGCGGAGAGTAAGTTGGTCATCATTCCAACCTATAATGAGATAGAGAATATTGAGAACATCATTCGGGCTGTAATGGATCTCGAAGGAGATTTTCATGTTCTTGTCGTGGATGATAACTCTCCCGACGGGACAGCCGATGCCGTAAAACGGATACAAGGAGAGTTTGAGGAAAGAGTCTTTCTTCTCGAACGTCCGGGGAAACAAGGCCTTGGAACCGCTTATTTAGCGGGGTTCGATTGGGCTTTGAAGTCGGGTTACTACTACATTTTTGAGATGGATGCGGACTTTAGTCATAACCCTCTTGATCTCCTTAAACTCTATCGTGCATGTGCTTATGAGGGAGCCGATGTAGCTGTCGGATCTCGTTACTGCAATGGAGTGAATGTTGTAAACTGGCCTCTTGGACGGGTACTGATGTCCTATTTTGCCTCTGTATATGTGAGGATGATCACCGGATTGAAAGTGAACGATACCACTGCCGGATTTGTCGGTTACAGGCGAGAAGTGTTGGAGACAATAGAACTTGATAAGATTCATTTCAAAGGATATGCTTTCCAGATAGAAATGAAGTATACCGCTAAGCTGTGTGGATTTGATATCCGAGAAGTACCCATCATTTTTGTCAATAGAGTGTTGGGGACTTCAAAGATGAATACTTCCATTTTTGGAGAAGCGTTCTTCGGTGTACTTAAACTTCGCTATTGGGCAATGACACGGAAGTATCCGCAGAAGAAAAAGAGGCTTGCATCTTCTAACAGATAGCTCTTTATGCAGAAAAAATACTTTTTCCGGACGATAAGTCATACGAGATATATTCTCCTTTATACGGTTTTGTTCTTTTTATCGTCTCTGTCTCTCCACGCTCAGCACAAAGAGAAAATGGACGAGAGAGAGCATGCTCATGAAGAGATAGACCTGAACGAGGATAGCGATAGAGACCGCCACGGTAATCTCTTTGCCTACTACCTCTCTTCACATTTAGGAGACAAAAGAGTGGCTCCTCTCGATACCCTAAAGATCGGATGGTATAGAAGAGCCATCGTGGAAGGGCGTACCATATCTTCCGGATATGCCGGAGGTACGTATGCATCGCCCTACTTTTCAAAGTCTTACTTTTCTCCCAATTCTACTACGCTTCTCTTTCCATTCTATAATCCCTATTTTTATCTGTTGCGTTCCGGAGTAGAGCAGAAGTGGTTCGATACTAAAGTTCCTTATACATCTTCGAGCTATGCAAAGTCCGGTGGTAGCAATACGGAGGAGAGCAACTTTCATACTCTTTTTAGTACGAATATTGGTAAAGAGTTCAATCTTGGAGGATTGTTCGACTACGACTATGCAAACGGACAGTACGCATCGTCCAAAAGTAAAAACATCACCTACCGTATATTTGCCAACTATGAGGGCGACAGATATAAAGCCTATGCTTCCGTTGGGAACACCAATGTAGTACACTTTGAAAGCGGAGGTATAACGGAGGATAAGTACATCACCAATCCGAAGGAGTTTACATCGGGTCGGCGTTCATTCCTACCAAAAGATATTCCGGTAAAGCTTCAACGCACTTGGAACAGAAATATCTTTTCAGAAGCACGCTTTCATCATAGATATAGTTTGGGTATCACAAGAAAAGCCCCTACGGAAACAGACTCTCTTAAAAGGGAGTTTGTACCTGTAACAACTATCTTTAATGATTTCACTTACAACAGACACAGACGCCGTTTTGTGTCTCAGATGTCGAATATTACCGAGAGCTATAAAAAACAGTATCTTCCTAAGGTAGAAGAGGCTACCTTCTATCCGGATGAAGAACACGTAGCAGAATCTTATGGAGGAACGGTCGGCATCGCTTTGGAAGAGGGCTTTCACAAGTGGGCGAAGATGGGATTGGCCGGATATATCAGGTATCAGTACGACAGGTATATTCTTCCTCCGATGATTCCGGAAGGAGAGGAAAATCCTCAGATAACTCCTTACAAAACAGATGAGTCTACCACTTATGTTGGGGCAAGGCTCTCCTCTACTAAAGGAAAAAGATTTACTTATTATTTGAGCGGAGATTTAGGTACTGTAGGTGCCTATGCCGGAAACTTATCTGTGGATGCAGAGGCACAATATGCCATATCCATTGCAAATAAAAGACATGTCATACGACTTTTTGGTGAACTAAGAAACGAACGTACACCTCTTATATTAAGAAGATTCAGCAGTACCTTTAATCGCTGGGAAAACAGCTTTAATCCGGTACAAAGGCTTCGATTGGGAGGAGAACTTTCTATCCCTTTTACCTCCACCAGACTCAAAGCAAATGTTGGGACAATCCAGAATCCTATCTATGTCGGTTCGGAAGGAGTGCCTGCCCAGTTGAATGACAATTTTAGGGCAATAGGATTGGAACTTGAACAGAACTTGAAACTCGGACCATTCCATTGGGATAATATGGTACAGTATCAGTATCTGAGCAATGATAAGATATACCAATATCCGTCTCTAATGGCATATAGCAATCTGTACGTTCAGACTGTCTTGGCAAAGGTATTGACTCTGCAATTGGGAGTAGATGCTTATTGGCACACAGCCTACAAGGCCCCATACTATGAGCCATCCACTCAGCTTTTGGTCCCTCAAAATGATATAACGATAGGGGGTGGAGATGCCGTGCACATGAATGCCTATGCAAGTGCACACCTTAAAAGAGCACGCTTTTTCTTGACATATTATAATGTGGGAGCTTTGTTCCTTGATCCGAAATATTTCTCTCTCCCACACTATCCTACCTATCCTCCTATGTTTAGACTGGGAGTAATTGTGGACTTTAGAAACTAACACAAAAATCTTAGAAGCTATGTCTAATAGATACATTCAGGTAAACAAGGGAGGACGAAATGCTCATTTGCGTTTGCCGATACTCTTGGGTGTTGCGCTTATTCTGCTTTTTGGTTTTGGCGGGTATAGGTTGTTTTCTCTGTTGTCGGAGAAGAAAGCCGACTCTGATGATGAAAATATTCGTATCGGAGTTATTCTCTCTCCACAGGATATATCCATAAAGGGGGATTCTCTTTCCGGTTTGCAGGTTGAGCTTATCAAAATTCTACCGAAAATGGATAGGGATTACAAGATTGTTCCATACACTTCTCATGCAGAGTCTTTAGAGGATCTGAAGAATAATCGTCTGGATGTGCTTGCCACTTCTTATCTGACAATGCTCGATAGCAGCGAGGATTTTATCTACACTCGTCCTGTTTACTCTACTTCTTATGTACTTGTACGACACATTCAAGATGGCGATAACATTTCTTCTTTTACGTTAGACAGCCTAAGAGGAAAAGAGATCACGGTCTCAAATGGCTTTCCTGCAATGGAAGTATTGATAAGTCATCTCTCTCAAGAGAGTATTCCTGATCTTCAGATTCGTCAGACAGAGGAGAGTCAGGAAAAGTTGATCCGATTGGTCTCTGAGGGAACTCTTGCTTATGTTATTTGTGAGAAAAGCATTGCCGGTTCTTATGCAGAGAAATTACCCAACTTGGCTATTGATACAGATGTCAGTTTTTTGCTTAAACATACTTGGGTTTTGAATGCAGGGCAAGAGGAGTTAAAGGCAAATCTCGACTCTGTTATCTCTTTGGCTTATGCCAAAGGAACGTGGACGGAAGTTGTTCAGCGTTACGGCATGCTACCTACACTTTAATCTCTGGACTTGGTAATGGAGAATGGTATAGAAAATAATATAGAAAATACATTTGATCAGTTCGATCTTAATCCGAATGTGATGGATGGTTTGGAGGCTATGAACTTCAAAGAACCATCACCGATACAAAAACTGGCAATTCCTGTTATCCTGAATGGGGATGACCTTATTGCTTGTGCTCAAACGGGAACGGGAAAAACAGCTGCCTATGTTCTTCCGCTTTTGAGCATGCTTGCAGAAGGAGATTTTCCGAGCAATAAGGTCAATGCAGTGATTATGGCTCCGACACGAGAGCTGGCTCAGCAGATAGATAATCAGATACAGGGCTTTGCTTACTTTGTTGATGTCTCTGCAACGGCAGTGTATGGAGGAACGGGCGGAAGCGAGTGGGAACAACAGCGAAGGGGGCTCGCCATGGGTGTTGATATTGTTGTCGCTACTCCCGGAAGGTTATTATCTCATCTCAATTTTGAGGCTGTCGATCTCTCTCAACTGAGTTTCTTCATTTTGGATGAAGCGGATAGAATGTTGGATATGGGCTTTTACGATGATATCATGCAGATATTTGAGCAGTTACCCAAAAGCTGTCAGATCATAATGTTTTCGGCTACAATGCCTGCGAATATACGTAAGCTTGCAGCAAATATTATGAAGAATCCGAAACAGATAAATATCGCCATATCAAAACCTCCGACATCCATAGATCAGAGAGCATATATCTGCTACGAGCCTCAAAAGCTTCCGATCATTCTCCAACTCTTTAAGGAGCATGCTCCTAAAAGGAGTATCATATTTGCGTCATCCAAGGAAAAGGTCCGCCAACTCTCCACAACTCTCTCCAGAAAGCATATAAAGTTGTGCGAAATGCACTCCGACCTCGATCAGTCGAAGAGAGAAGAGGTGATGAGAGACTTTAAGAATGGTAATATAGATCTGTTGGTAGCTACGGATATTGTGGCTCGGGGTATAGATGTAGACCAGATAGAGATGGTCATTAACCTTGATGTCCCAAGAGATCCGGAGGATTACGTACATAGAATCGGACGTACAGCCAGAGGAGATAACGACTATGGTATTGCCATTACTCTTGTCGGGCAGGATGAGCAGAACGAATTTTACAAAATAGAACGCTTCCTTGAGTATGAGGTGAAAAAGATTCCTTTAGCACCCGAATTGGGAGAAGCTCCTGCATATAATCCTTCCACGGAACGTCCAAAGGCAAGACGAAGATCGTACGGAAAGCAAACAAACAAAACACAACAAGGGCGTAATAGCCACAAAAGAAACGATGATAAAAGAACTGGACAAAGCAAAAATAGATCAGCTAAGAGGAAAGATAGAAGGGGTAAAGAGAACAGATAAGGTTGCGATCATTACTCATGTTTCACCGGATGGTGATGCCGTAGGCTCCTCTTTGGGGCTATACCATGTTTTAAAAAGTAAAGGGATAGAGTCCGATATCATTTTCCCTTCCCGGTATCCGGAGAGCTTTAACTTTTTGAATAGCTTGGAGAAGCATGTCATTGCCAAGGAGACTCCTGAGAAAGCTTCTCGCATCTTGGAGGAGGCGGATATCATATTTTCTTTGGACTTCAATGATCCTTATCGTACAGCAGAAATGTCCGACAGCCTTTGTCGTTCGAAAGCGTATAAGGTCCTTATTGATCATCATTTGGATCCTACCGACTTTTCAGATTTAGTCTTTTCTTATCCGGCTGTTTCTTCTACTTCGCTTCTAACTTATACCATTTTATCTCTTTGTGGATACAAAGACCTTTTTACTCTGGATGCAATAACCTGCTTCTATGTTGGTATGATGACAGACACCGGAGGGTTCTCTTATAATTCCAACGATCCGCATATCTATACCGTTTTATCCGAAATGATAGAGCTGGGACTTGATAAAGATGACGTCTCTGCCCGTGTAAACAGGGGGTATTCTATTGATAAAGTCCGGCTTAATGCCTATGCAGTATCCAATAATCTCACTGTTTTGCCCGAAAAGAAGACTGCTATCATCACACTTTCTAAGGCGGAAAAGAATCGGTTCAATTATAAAATAGGTGATACGGATGGTCTTGTAAATGTCCCTCTTGAAGCAAAAGAGATTCAGTTCTCCATCTACTTGTACGAGCAGGCAAACTTTATCAAACTTTCGTTCCGCTCCAAAGATCCATTTGCTTGCAACGTATTTGCATCATCCTATTTTTCAGGAGGAGGGCACAGAAATGCTTCGGGAGCTGAGTTCTATGGAAGCTTAGAGGATGCTTACCAAGCGGTGCTCAAAGCATTAGAGAAGATGCATCCGTAATATTTTTAGTACCTTTGATAGCGATAGCAAATAAATAGATCATTAAAGCAGACCATTTATAAAATATCATGGTAAACAAGAAAACATACTTCACACTCTCTCTTGCAACGATTCTTTTTGCAACCCTTTTCATCTCTTGCGACAAGAACAGGCTTTCCTATGTGGATATTATCAAGAGGGAGAAGAAACAGATAGAACAACTTATTTCTGAGAGAAACTTTAAGATTACATCAGCTCCTGCAGAGGGGCAAGTCTCTCCGGAAAAAGAGTTTTTTGAAGTACAAGAAGGTATATATCTGCGTATCGTAGATCGTGGAGATCTTAAAAAGAAAGCAGTATCAGGTAAGACAGTTGTGATTACCCGATTTAAAATGGAGCGTTTTGCACATGAAGAAAAGACGGTTTACGACAATATAAGCCCGGATAAGTCCGGCTCTTATCCTGCTAACTTCATTTATATCAAAGAGGGAAGAGAAATTCTTTCATCTTCAACCATTGCCAATTCATCGTACAATACCTATCTATCCCCTGCGATGAACTTTGTATTGCCTTATCTTGGCGATGGAGGAAAAGTACAGATGATCGTCTCATTCAAATACGGACCCTCGCTTAGAGAGGTACAAGAAAATGGAGAGCCCGTATTTTACGAACTTGTAGAGTTTAAGTTTAAGAAATAAAAGCCTGCATTGTGCAGGCTTTTGCATATTCAGATACCCACAAAAGAATACATCAGTAAGAGGATATGAGTTTAATAAAGTCTATTTCAGGAATTCGAGGTACCATAGGAGGTACTGTGGAAGAAGGGTTAAACCCTGTAAACATAGCGAAGTTTACGGCAGCTTATGCCACGTTTATAAGAGAGTCTACTACCATCCACAGCAATAAGATCGTAGTTGGGCGAGATGCGAGAATATCCGGACCGATGGTTAAGAGCATTGTTACCGGAACTCTTGTAGCTATGGGATTTGATGTCATAGACATAGATCTTGCTTCCACTCCTACTACAGAGATGGCGGTGGTTTACGAGCAAGCAGATGGAGGAATCATTATCACTGCCAGCCATAATCCCAAGCATTGGAATGCCTTAAAGCTACTGAATCAGAGAGGTGAATTTCTTAACGATCAGGAAGGTAAGGCACTTATCGCATTGGCGGAGAGCGATTGTCTAAAATTCTCGGCGGTAGATGAGTTGGGAAAGATTTATCGGAAAGATTATACCCAAAAGCATATAGAAGATGTCCTTGCCCTTCCTCAAGTGGATGTGGATGCTATTCGCAGAGCAAGATTAAAAGTTGCGGTTGATTGTGTCAACTCTGTTGGGGCTGTCATCGTCCCGGCACTTTTGGACGCATTAGGTGTAAAAGACATCCTTTTGGTACATGGAACACCTAATGGAGAGTTTGCTCACGATCCGGAACCTTTACCTCACAATCTCACAGATATCTCTTCTGTCGTTGTTTCAGAACAGGCTCATGTCGGTTTTGCAGTAGACCCGGATGCAGACCGTCTTGCAGTTATATGTGAAGATGGTTCTATGTTCGGTGAGGAGAATACGCTTATTGCTGTGGCAGACTATCTGTTGGATATTACTCCCGGACAGCATACAACAGTCTCTAATCTCTCTTCTTCACGTGGACTCAGAGATGTTACCCTTGCAAGAGGAGGGCAGTATTACGCTGCAAATGTAGGAGAAGTGAACGTTGTGGCTAAGATGAAAGAAGTCGGTGCTCTTATTGGAGGAGAAGGCAATGGGGGAGTAATCTTCCCGGCACTTCACTATGGACGAGACGCCATGGTCGGTATTGCTTTATTCTTAACGGCTATCGCCACACGCACACTGAAGCCTACACAAATGAGAAATCTGCTTCCACAATACAGTATGTTCAAGACTAAGGTTCAGATTGATGAGCAGACAGACTTTTCGGCAATGATATCCAAGATCAAGAATCACTATCCACAAGCGATGGTTACCACTACGGACGGACTTAAATTGGATTTTGAAACCTCTTGGGTGCAAATCCGAAAGAGCAATACAGAACCTATTGTACGGATCTATTCTGAGGCCTCTACCATGAAAGAGGCAGAATCTATAGCAGAAGAGGTTAAAGCTCTCTTCTTAAAAGGATAAGACTTTTAACATCTTATATTACAGCACTATAAAAAGTAAAAGAGATTGGAATGTAAATCATCGAAACATTCCAATCTCTTTTTTATTTTCATTTACCCAAAAACATTTGGCTTCTTCCAAAGGACATTTCCCTTAAAGAGTCTTGAGATTGTACTCTTCTATTTTGAAGTTTGAAAGCACAGAGAGTATAAAAAGACCTCTGTGTGTAGTGTGTACACTCTTTTATCAACACTGCTTAAGCTGTATATTTTATTTGGTAAATAGGTTTGGAAAAAAGGTGGAACCGATTAAAAAAGAGTCATCAAGTCTTGGCATTTGGAAATCAAGCTTTGAGTGTTACCATTCAAGGTTCCATTTTTCCCAATCACGCCTTGATTTAGATTTGGAAAAAGGTTTAAGATTGTTTTTCAACCGATTAAAAGAGAGTTATGAACGGCTTAAGAAATCAGTACAAAAGGAATACCTTTGGATGTTTGTCGGACAGAACCTTTATATCCGGCACTTTCTATCTTTGGGTAGAACGGCTGAATAGATTTATATTTCTCTTGTTGTCATGTACTCTTTATATTTCTAAGACTGAAGAACAAAGTTTGTCGTCAAGTATCGTTACCTTTGTAGTTAAAAGTATAAATCAGCAATTGCAGGATGAGTAGAAAAGTACTATCAGACAGTGAACTTAATGCCGATATACCGGCAAACTTGCTTCTCGAAAGTAGCCAAGGATGTATCGGGGCTATATACGCCGTACTCCGTAAAGAGTCTTTGCCCGGAGGTCGCGAAGCTAAGCTTCGGGGATTGCAAGGGCACTTGTTGGCTCTCTATTCGGCTGCGTTATCCTCCTCTATTTCGGACTACAAAGAGTATGAGTATGAGGAGGCGGAGAGAGAGTATATCGTTACCGAAGAGCAGTACAATGCAGTACAGGATAGTGTTGCTGAACTGATGGGGGAGAATGATACCATAATAGACAGCTCTATAGATGTGGCACAGTTGGAATATGAACCGAAAGCCTTCACCGTCTCGGAGCTGGTAGCCGATATTTTTCAAGAGATAGTGGACTTCGTTTGGAACTATCGTATAGATGTCCAGACCGATGAAGTGAAGGGAATGCTGACCTATGACTACCTGCAGGGATTTACTCACACGTGGGGGAAGAAGGTCTTGATCATAGCTCGAGCTATTCACGATGCCATAGAGATGGAGATGGAAGGAGACGAGCAGTATGAATAGCATACAAAAGACAAATATTACAGAGGAAGAACTACAAGAAGTAGAGATAGAGCAGCTGTCTGAATCTGTTGTGGTGATAGATGAAACCACACCGGAGACACAGCTGCAGCAAATAGTGGAAGAGATTCGACATGCTGAAGTGATAGGATTGGATACAGAAACAAAGCCTGCATTTAAGCGTGGAGTACACCACAAAGTCAGCCTTCTTCAAGTAGCTGTCCCGGGAAAGGTTTACCTTTTTCGCTTGCCTCGAATATTAGATAGTGAAGAGAAAAGAGACTATCTCTCGTTCCTTTGGTCGGAAGCGCCTGTAAAAGTGGGAGTGGGGATAGGAGACGATACCAAGGCTCTTCTCTCCGACTATAAGATGGAAACATGCAACTTTTGTGAGCTTAGACATCTCTCTTCTGCTGCAGGTATAGAGGTGCTGGCTCTTTCAAAAATATATGCCGTGCTGTTCAATAAGAGGCTTTCAAAGGCACAGCGTTTGACCAATTGGGAGGCACCTGTTTTGTCCGATCCTCAGCAAACTTATGCTGCATTGGATGCCGTTGCAGGGCTTAGGATATATGTTGCCTTGAAAGAGTATATGAAGGAGGAGTTTTTGGCCTCTACCATTGTTAGACCAAAGAAGAGAGTGATAAAAAGACGCAAGAAAAGAGTATAATGGAGGAAGGTACATACCCTATCATAACCCTGAAAAAAGGGAAAAACGAATCGCTTCAAAGATGCCATCCATGGGTGTTTTCAGGAGCGATACAACAGAGTTCTCGACCATTGGAAGAGGGAGAGATCGTTGATGTTTACAATAGTGACGGCTGTTTTCTTGCCCGTGGATATTGTGAAATAGGCTCTATTGCGGTACGAGTTTTAACCTTCAAAGAGGAGGAGTATATAGATGCCTCTTTTTTGAAAAACAGGTTGGAGTCCGCTTTGGATCTTAGAAAGAAGATAAGGCTCGTACGTCATGACAATACAATATTCCGTCTCGTACACGGAGAGGGAGACTTTCTTCCCGGACTTGTAGTGGATATTTACGGATCTGTTGCAGTCATTCAGGCGCACACTGTCGGTATGCATCTGTTACGAGAAACCATCAAAGACGTTCTTCTGCAAGCACCCTTTTCGGAGATTATAAAGAGTGTTTACTACAAGTCGGATACTACATTGCCTTTCAAAGCTGAGGTGGATTTCACGAGCGGACTCATCGGAGGCGAAAAGTTTACGGATACTTATGCTTTGGAAAATGGGATAAAGATATATCCGGATATCCTCCGAGGTCAGAAGACAGGCTTTTTCGTGGATCAAAGAGAGAATAGAGAGCTGCTTCAAAACTACTCTAAAGGTGCACGTGTATTGAATATGTTTTGCTACTCGGGAGGCTTTTCCATTTATGCTTTACGAGGTGGGGCCAAGAGAGTAGTCTCAGTGGACAGTAGTGCCAAAGCCATAGAGATGATGCAGCGAAACATAGAAGAGAATAGAGAATTTTGGGCTGAGGATTCCACTCATGAAGCATTTGTGGAAGATGCTTTTCGCTATCTCGATCGGGTCGAACCGGGAGAGTTTGATGTCGTAGTGCTCGATCCTCCTGCTTTTGCCAAGCATCGTAAGGTCTTGCACAACGCCTTACAGGGATATCGTAAACTCAATGTCGCAGCGATGTCCAAGATGAAGTCCGGCAGTATCTTGTTTACATTCAGCTGTTCACAGGCTGTCTCTCCGGAGCAGTTCAGGCAAGCTGTCTTTACTGCTGCGCTTCAAGCCGGAAAGCAGGTTCGGATATTGCATCAGCTCACTCAGCCGGCAGACCACCCCGTGAGTATCTATCATCCTGAAGGAGAGTATCTCAAAGGACTTGTTCTCTATATTGCTTGATGCATTTAACGCTTAATACCAAAATCAGAAATGTTTCACCCGGAAAACGATGACAAGTATAAGGGATTGAAGGTAAACAAGGGAGTAGAAAATGCTCCGATAGTAAGCCCATACCTTAAGAAGAGAAAAATACGCACCTATACAGCTGCTGAGTACGTCGAAGGCATTTTGAAGGGAAATGTTACTATGCTTTCTCAAGCAGTTACACTCGTGGAAAGCTCTTTGGATAGCAATCAGGTCATAGCCCAAGAGGTAATAGAGAAGTGCTTACCACATGCCGGAAATAGTGTACGTCTCGGTATAACGGGTGTCCCCGGAGCGGGTAAGAGTACAAGTATAGACGCTTTTGGTATGCACGTTATCCGGAAAGGGCACAAGCTTGCCGTTTTGGCAATAGACCCGAGTAGCGAACGTTCTAAGGGAAGTATATTGGGAGATAAAACTCGGATGGAAGATCTTTCAAAAGATCCCAATGCTTTTATACGTCCTTCTCCCTCTGCAGGCTCTCTCGGAGGCGTTGCGCGTAAAACCCGTGAGACTATTGTGCTCTGCGAAGCAGCCGGATTCGACACTATTTTTGTCGAAACCGTCGGAGTAGGGCAGAGCGAAACAGCCGTGCACTCAATGGTCGATTTCTTTTTGCTTATTCAACTCGCCGGGACAGGAGATGAGTTGCAAGGTATCAAGAGAGGGATTATGGAGATGGCGGATGGCATCGTAATAAATAAAGCGGACGGAGACAATATAGATAAAGCCAAGCTTGCAGCGTCTCATTATCGCAATGCACTTCATCTTTTCCCTCCTGCCGAAAGCGGATGGTTCCCTCGAGTTCTGACCTATTCCGGATATTACGGATTGGGTATAGATGAAGTGTGGCAAATGATTGAGAACTACATCGTTTTTGTAAAGGAAAATGGGTATTTCGAGAAGAAGCGCAATATGCAGTCCAAATACTGGATGTACGAGAGTATACATGAGGAACTTTTGAGAAATTTTTACCACAACAAAACGATAGAGACGCTTCTGCCTCTTGTCGAGAACGATGTTTTGGAAAATAGAAAAAGCTCATTCGTTGCCAGTGCAGAGCTATTGGATACCTATTTCGGAAGGAAAAAATAATACGTTGATGCAAAAAAAATAAAAGGGCAAGGCTATAAGATTTAGATTTTATAGCCTTGTCTGTTTGTTGGAACGCTTTGCAAAGAATATTGATGGTTCGGGGCTGAACTCTTTTGAGAAGTTGAAATCTGATTTAAATCTCTCTACAAAATATTCTCATCGGGTTCAAAATAACCTTTATCTCTATTTACTCTTCTTTTTCAAGGCTCTGTTTTTAGAAATCAAGTCTTGAATGTTCAGAACAAAACCAAGATTTTTACAACTCACACCTTGAATCGGGAATATTATCCTGTTCAGTGCAAAATATAATAGTGTCTAAGCTCACTTTTAAATGGCTTTGCAATAATTATACTTTTCTATGGAGAGAATTTAGAACGGTTTACCTCTTTGTTCTAAGCGATATAATCAATGGTGCTCAAAAACTTTTTGTTTGTTGTTTGCTTAAATGAAAAACTCTTTCTAACTTTGCA
>JAUMWS010000013.1:0-26947 GCA_030529525.1 Porphyromonas sp.
AATGGGTAAACGGGTTCATTGAAAAATTAAACCCGTTAAGCCGAAAGAATATGCTGGTTTACTCTTTTTTCTTGACAAAACCGATAATAAATGTGAATGAAAAGGGCTTGATTTAACAATCTTCTTACCCTCTCAAAAATGAGAGGAAGCAGAGAAAAAACGGAAGCATCTTCCGAAAAGAGGGACTGGGATGAAATATATAAAAATAGAGTTCTCCGAGAGGTCTCAAACCTGTCGTTTGTTTTTAGGTTACTATCCGTTCGGAGGAGGATCTCCCCATTTTGCTTTTTCTTTCGGGAAAAGGAGAGGATATTGGTGGGTGCAGAGGGGGAGTAATTCCCTTTTCTGTTGCGATTTTTGCCCTCTGTTTTTATCGCTCTTTTTCTTGGCAGAAACATCAAGATTTATTTGGTTTTTTTGCAAGAGAAATATAGGTTTTATTATCGGTAAATATCCCTATCTTTGCAGTTAGCTAAACGTGGAAGCGATGCTTTGCTTCTCCGTCTGTCCGGCTCGGGTCGGGCAGAAAGCGGTATCCTGATAAAAGACGGATTGCAACATAAATGTTAGGAATAAAAAGACTTTACCTATATACGCTTCAAAAGTTTTTCCCGCTTTTGGCTATGAACTTCCTCATCGCTTGGTTCATAGTTGTGATGCGGGCTCTTTGGAGTATCGTAGAAGATGTTGTGGGTAAAGGGATAGATGGATTTCTACTTTTTGAGTTGATCTTCTATGCTGCCGTCTCCGTGGTGCCACAAGCACTCTTTTTGGCGGTACTGCTCGCTTCGCTCATGACTTTCGGTAGTTTGGGCGAAAAACTCGAACTCCTTGCGATAAAGACCGCCGGGATACCTCTTTACAGAGTGATGCAGCCGGTATTTGTGGTGGTTGTGCTTCTTTCGATAGGAAGTTATGTCTTTCAGAACGACTGGTTGATAAAGAGTCAGGTCAAGTTCTATACCCTCTACTTTTCTGCCAGTAACAAGGCTCCGGAGCTGGAGATTCCGGAGGGTTCGTTCTATAGCCGTATCCCTCGAATGAGTATCTACGTCAAGAAGAAGGACGTTGCGAAGAAGATGCTTCGGGATGTGATCATCTACGATTTCTCGCAGGGACACCGAGATGCACGTATTATCCTTGCGGACTCTGCCCGTCTTTTCTCTTATGCAGAAACCAATAAGTTGGTGATGAGGCTCTATAGCGGAGAGTCTTTTGAGAATTTGAGAGAGCAGGCATCCGATCCTCACGGCGAACTTGTTCCTTATCGTCGGGAGACGTTTGAGCAGAAAGACCTTGTCTCTGCCTACGATGCCTCTTTCAGCCTTATGGATCAGGATATTATTTCGTCTCAGTTTGTCGGAAAGAATATCCAGCAGTTGGCACACTATACAGACTCTATGAAGATTGTTGTAGACTCTCTTCAGGCGGATGTGGCTACCCAGATGCTGAATCGTTCCTACCTTAAGTCCTTTTCTTCGGAACGAACCGTCTACACGCCCAGCAAGGTTTTTGATACTTCTTTAAAGGCTGCGCCGGAAGAGCCATCGGCAGCAGAGACACTTTCGCCCTCTCATCTTCAAACTCTTATAGACAATGGTATAGATCCTAATGATATTGAGATCTCTTCCGAAGACGGTGTCTATATTTCGGAAGATAGTGTCGCTGATGGAACGAAAGAGACAACCTGGCAGGAAATGCCCGATCTGAGCGGTACGGACGAGAAGAAAAGTACCTTGACGAAAGAATTGGAAGCCGCTCCTAAGATCGTTTTGGCAACCCCTGAAAACAGATATGCACAACTCTCGGATATAGAAAAAGAGAGAGTAAACTACTATAAGAAGATGGCAGATGCAGGACTGGAACAGCGTCTTGCCATTATCTCCCAAACTCGGGAAACACTCGAAAACAACAGGCAGTCTCTTGCTTTTGATCAGACAATCGTAGAAGATCAGAGTCGGGTCTACAGACGCAATCTTATAGAGTGGCATAAGAAACTGACCATTCCTATTGCTTGTATTGTTTTCTTCTTTATCGGAGCTCCGCTGGGTGCTATCATTCGTAAGGGTGGACTCGGTACGCCTTCCATCATAGCCGTACTTTTCTTTATCTTCTACTTTATCATGGACTCTATCGGGTACAGAATGACTCGGGACGGTAAGTGGATGGTGTGGTTCGGTCTATGGCTTCCGACAATGGTCCTGATACCTATAGGTGTTTGGCTTAGCTATATTGCCACGAAAGACTCATCGAAGCTCAATGTGGATGCTTATATCCTCTTTGTTAAGAGGTTGTTTGGTTCCGCTACGGCTCGTAAAGTGGAGTTCAAAGAGGTTACCATGGTAGATGTCGAGAGCAGTAAGGCTGTGGCAGAGATAGATGACCTTCTTCTTTTGGTTAAGAATGAGCAAGAGGCTTCTCTTCTTGGCTATAAGGCTCTTTTCTTGGATAAGAACGCACAGAAACGCAGACAGCACCTTGTGTTTAAAACAGAGCGAATGGTGGAATATTTAGGCAATAGCCGTAATTTGCTATTGGTTTCCAAGCTGGCAGAAGTCCCCATTCTTTCTACCATTGCATTGCTGCCACAGTCGGGATTCGGGTGGTTTAACAAAATATTGATGATACTCTTCCCGCTGGGAATGGTGGTTTACGGATACTATTATTTACGTACGAGACAACTCCGAAAATCTCTTGCACAGATGCAGGAGACTCTGACTGCCCTTCGGGTATATGCCGTGAAGGAGGTATAGGATAACACATATAACATATTAAACATATAAATAACTCGGAAAGAAAAAACTATGGAATTCCAACTTGCCAGTGTAGAACAGGCGATTGAAGACATAAAAGAGGGTAAAATCGTTATTGTTGTGGATGATGAAGACCGTGAAAATGAAGGAGACTTTATAATAGCGGCGGAAAAGGTAACCCCCGAAATCATCAACTTTATGATGAGATACGGTCGTGGCGTACTGTGTGCTCCGATATCCGAAAGTAGGGCAGCACAACTCCAGCTTCCCATGCAAGTGCAGGATAACACCTCTTTGCATGAAACTCCGTTTACGGTAACGGTAGACCTTATAGGTAAAGGCTGTACGACGGGAGTCTCTATGTACGACAGAGCCATGACTATACTTGCTCTTGCCGATCCGGCTACTACACCCGACATGCTTGCAAGACCGGGACATATAAGTCCGCTCAGAGCAAGAGAGAAAGGTGTCCTTCGTCGTGCCGGACACACAGAGGCATCTGTGGATCTCTGTAAACTTGCAGGCTTAGAGCCTGTGGCATGTCTTATAGAGGTGATCAATGACGATGGTACCATGGCTCGTCTGCCGGAGTTGGTAGAGATAGCCAAACGTTTTAACCTGAATATCATTACTATCAAAGACCTCATCCAGTATCGTCTACGCTATGACTCCATCGTGGATATGGGGGCATCAGCACATCTGCCTACTCTTTATGGAGACTTTACAATAGTTCCGTTCAAACAGAAATCGAACGGACTCGAACATATAGCCATTGTTAAAGGCGATATTTCTGGTAGTGAACCGGTGCTTGTGCGTGTTCACTCCTCTTGTGCAACGGGAGATATCTTTGGTTCTATGCGTTGTGAATGCGGAGAACAGCTGCATTCGGCTCTGAAAAAGATAGAGGATGAAGGACGTGGTGTGGTAATCTATCTCAATCAGGAAGGACGTGGAATAGGACTCATGGCTAAGATAGAAGCATACAAACTTCAGGAAGAGGGCTTGGATACAGTGGATGCAAACCTGCATCTTGGCTTTAATGCAGATGAGAGAGACTATGGTGTAGGTGCAAGCATGCTACGTCTGTTGGGTGTGCAGAAGATGAGACTCATGTCCAATAATCCCATAAAACGTATCGGACTTGAAGCTTACGGCCTTGAAGTGGTAGAAAATGTACCCATAGAGGTAAAGCCCAATAAGTACAACTACCAGTACATGATGACGAAGAAAGAGCGCATGGGACATAATCTTTGCAAGCTCTAAAAAGTATCTCAAGGCTTTCTTTCTGTAATTTCTTTGATAACTTTGTGTACGGAGACACTATAAATATTCCCAGCTATATACCAGTAAAGATATGAGAACAACAGCTGTAAAATGCGAGGTAGAACAACCGATAGATTTTGGTACAAATGTATGGTACGGAGCTACTCTGGATAAACTTAAAAGCCATCTGATAGAGCAGATAGATATAATATCTTCTTATCCGGAAAAGGATGCCAAATCTTTGCGTCGTTTGCTGGCTCGTCGTTACGAACTGAAAGATGGAAACTTGATTGTTACATCCGGTACTTTTGCTGCGGTCAATGTGATAGCTCGCATATTTGACCGGAAAAAGTCTCTTTTTGTTACGCCATGCGGACGTAAGCTTGTAGAGGGCTGCGAAGCAAGTAACCATGAGATTGTTCTGTCCGAAGATGTTAACTCTCTTTTGGAACTGGACTTCACAGGGATAGATCTCTGTTGGATGGCGAACCCCAACACTGTTTCCGGAAAGCAGTATCGGAGAAAAGAGATTCTGGATATGGTAGACAAACATCCGGAGGTTACTTTTATTTTCAATATCACATACAGTAACTACGTCCTGGATGACTTGCTAAAGCCGTCGGATATCGGTTCGCGCAAGAATATGATTATGTTCTCCTCCGTCTCTAAGAGCTATAATCTTCCGGGCCTACGCCTTGCATACATTGTCGCACCCGATAGTATTGGAAAGCTATTACAGAAACAAGTGGCATCTTACAGTATAAGCACTGTGGCGCAAGAGGCAGGAAAATATATCTTTGTGCATCCTGCGCAGTTTGTGATCCCTTTGAGAAAGTGGCTTCGTAACGCAGAAGAGTTTCGTACAACCCTTGCTGCAATACCGCAGATAGAGGTTTTGCCATCAAGTACTCCTTATTTCCTCATAAAGCTGAATGTCGGTGAAGGAGGGGAGTTGGCTCGTTTCCTTTTGGAGAAGTATAACATCAACATTCGTACAGCAGAGGATATTTGCAGTTTGGATAGCCGGTTTATAGGAGTCAGTACACGTTCTCAAGAAGAGAATAATCTGTTGGTCGGAGCTATTCAGGAGTGGATTGAGAGTAAAATAGGATAATAACAAAAACAGCTCTTTATTCTCTCTTTTGCTTATGTGCAAAGTTCTTAGTATCTTTGCACACCAAAGTGGAGCTTTGTCTTCATGCCTATAAAATCGGAAACTTGGATATAATAATAAAATAATAGCTATATACACGAATCATGATTGTAGTACAATTGAAAGAGGGCGAAAACATTGAGAAAGCCCTAAAAAAGTTCAAGAGAAAATTTGAACGTACTGGTGCCGTTCGCGAGCTTAGAGCACGTCAGGCTTTTACTAAACCTTCTGTGACAAAGAGAAAGCAGATGGAAAAGGCCAGATATGTTCAGAAGCTTAGAAGCGTAGAAGAGTAATCCGAATTCTCTTCTTCGTGCATTTTTGCAGTACGAGTATGGGCAATTTCGGGACCCTACTACGTCATATCAGCTTATAGTATATATATTAAAGCAATCCCAAAAGCTGCTTTACAACGTGATTTATCCCGTTGAAAAGCAGCTTTTTCGTATCTTAGAGCTAACAAAAAAGCCAAGGTTATGAATCAGAGACAAATTACTATTCCATATCATCTGTGCTCCAACGATGAACTTACGGATGTAGAACGGGCTCTTGTAGCCAAAGCAAAAGAGGCGGCACAAAGAGCTTATGCTCCTTATTCCGGTTTTCATGTAGGAGCAGCGGTACTGCTTTCCAATGGTGAAATGGTTTCCGGTTCCAATCAAGAGAACGCAGCTTATCCCTCCGGTATATGTGCAGAGCGTACTACTCTTTTTTACGCCAATGCCAAATATCCCGAATCGTCGGTAGAAGCATTGGCTATTGTTGCCATTCATAAAGGAGAGGTTGTTCCCTCTATCTCTCCATGCGGAGCGTGCAGGCAGGTGATGTCCGAAGTATCTTACCGTTATGGCAAACCTTACAAAGTCATTTTGGCAGGTAAAGATAGCAGTATCGTGTTAGAAGATAACAGAATGCTTCTTCCCTTTACCTTTTCCGGAGACGACCTTAAATAGTATTCGGAATGGAGCACTTGGATAACACTTTATTGGTATCTTTGTTCGCTAAAATGTCGTATGTAGGGAAACTTCTTTTTCCGAAGTAGAAAAAATATTTATGGAATCTATCAAACAGATATATAAGATAGGTAATGGGCCATCTTCCAGTCATACCATGGGCCCCAAAAGAGCAGCGGAGATCTTTGTTCAGGATCTGCCCGAGGCTGTAGCATCTTTTCGCACAACGCTATATGGAAGTCTTGCTGCCACAGGTGTTGGGCACATGACCGACGTTGCCGTGCTGGACGTATTGCGTTCGATAGCTCCCACTTCCATTGTTTGGGAGCCTAAGACGGTGTTGGACTTTCACCCTAACGGTCTTCGTTTTGAAGCGTTCGATGCCGATAACAATCTTATTAAAGAGTGGTTGGTATTCAGTGTAGGTGGCGGATCTCTCGCTAATGAAGAGTTTGACGAGCGTACTTCCCAAGAAGTCTATCCCCACAATACCATTACGGAGATTATGGACTACTGCAAGGTCAACAGTCTTCACTATTGGGAGTATGTGGAGAAGTACGAAGGTCCCGAAATATGGGAACATTTGGACGAAGTGTGGGAGGTGATGAAAGCTGCGGTAGAGAGAGGTCTCGACGAAGTGGGAATCCTTCCGGGAGGATTGAATTTGCGCAGAAAAGCGGGTGATTACCTCATTCGTGCCAAAGGGTATGGAAGCAATGTTCAGAGTAGGGGATTGGTTTACTCGTATGCTCTTGCCGTTTCGGAAGAGAATGCAGCCGGAGGACGTATCGTTACTGCTCCCACATGTGGTTCTTGTGGCGTATTACCGGCAGTGCTTTACCACCTTTCTACTTCTCGTTCTTTCACTCCGAAGCGTATACATAGAGCACTTGCCACGGCCGGACTTTTCGGTAATGTCGCACGTACAAACGCTTCCATTTCGGGTGCAGAAGTGGGATGCCAGGGAGAGGTAGGAGTAGCTTGCAGTATGGCAGCCGCAGCGGCAAATCAGCTTTTCGGAGGTACGCTCAAACAGATAGAGTATGCAGCGGAGATGGGACTCGAACACCACTTGGGACTTACCTGCGATCCCGTTTGCGGACTCGTACAGATCCCTTGCATCGAACGTAATGCCTTTGCTGCGGCTCGTGCTTTGGATGCCAATACGTATGCCAACTTCTCGGACGGTACTCACCGTGTCTCGTTTGACCAAGTGGTTTCGGTGATGAAGCAGACCGGAAAAGACCTTCCCAGTATCTACCGTGAGACTTCGGAAGGAGGGCTTGCTCTTCACGAACAGAGTATACAGAGCATCACTTGTTGATACCTTTCTATGTTTAACTATAATACATTATGAGCTTAGAACTACAAGACATTCGTCGGGACTTCAAAGCCGGAAGTCTCGACAAGAAGGATATGCCGAAAGATCCGCTTGTAAAAGTGGACGAATGGATTAGGGAGGCAGTCGAAAAGAAAGCGATAGAGCCTACTGCCGTGGTGGTAACCACTGCCACACCGGACGGACGCCCCTCTTCGAGGACAGTGCTTTTGAAAGAGATTTTGGATGGTAGATTTATCTTTTATACCAACTACGAGAGTCGGAAAGGTATGCAGATAGCTGCCAATCCGTATGTTTCACTCACTTTCTTGTGGCATCAGTTTGAGCGTCAGATACACATCGAGGGGATTTGTACCAAGGTTGCCCCGGAGATTTCGGATGCTTATTTCCGTACTCGTCCCTATAAAAGCAGAGTGGGAGCTCGTATCTCTCCGCAGAGCAGACCCATACCGTCTCGGACATTCATCATGACGGAGTTCATGAAAGAGTCTCTCAAATATACGGGAAGGGAAGTGCCGAGACCCGATTCGTGGGGAGGCTATCAGGTTGTGCCTCATAGGATAGAGTTTTGGCAGGGTCGGGAGAGCCGTCTGCACGACCGTTTTTTGTACACACAGGATGAAGCCGGTGGTTGGACTCTCGAACGCATAGCACCATAACGTCGAAAACAGCATATTACAGACCATTCATCACGCATTTTAAGGTCTGCAACAGAAAAAAGAGCTGCACCCATCGGGTGCGGCTCTTTCTGTTTTTGAAAGAGAGAAAGAGAGTACAAAGTAGATCCAAACCTATCTCTTGTTGTTTTTGAACCTGTTTGTAATTCTCTCCGAACCCGTTAAGATTTCCGAATCAAAGCCCGATTCGGACAAATCAAGAGCCTACTTGTAAACATCAAGGCTTGACTCTTGAGAATTAAACCTTGATTTTGAACTTTTAACCTGTTCGAAGATACTTATGAACGGCTATATCAAAACATTTTAATCTGTCTCCTATGAAAAGAGGATTGGCTTCGGAAGATTTTCGTACCGTTTTCTCTTTTTTGGGGAAGGGGACAAAAGAAAAGGTTCATCTTAGAAAATCTTCTCTCTAAGATGAACCTTTTGTATTTCTACCAATCTCCTTCTAAAGGCTTAGTATCTGTACGTGAAGCCTATAAGTATTTGGTGCGATGCTTGTTTGAGATCTCCACCTTTCGATGGGAATGTATAGATATCGTTTCCGACCTTGTAGGAAGAGGAGGAAAACGGATAAGCTTTTGCAGAACGAGTATTGTTCACATAAGCCAAATCCAAAGAGATACCGCCCTTAAAGGTATATCCGATACCCAATGTGTAGTAGCTGTTTTTGCCTTTGGTCAGAATAAAGTCGGACATTGTTCCGGATGTTCCTACGTCTTCTTTCAGTCCGGATTCATCTTCGCCCAATACATCAATATCCTTTATCGGATTGGAGTATTGTGCCACACCTGCACGGATAGAGAATTGTTGTGTCGGTTTCAGCTCCAAACCAAATCTATGGCTCATCACGTTGCCGTAGTACTCTCTGATGTAGACGTTGTTGCTGTTTTCCGTGCCATTGTCAAACTTTAGTCTTGTTCCTCCTGCATTGGAATAGTCAAAGTCATACGTCAAGATACCATAGCCGCCCAAGTAAACCAAAGCACTGGCTGTGAGTACTCCCGGCTTTACCAAATAGTATTGGGTGTAGTAGTCTTTCGGCGTGTTGTAGCTGAAAGGTCCTTTGTCTTTATCGTATCTCCAGTTGAAACTTCTGGCTTCTGCGATGTACTCATCCTTAAGTGTCAAAAATTGAGGAGTGAGATAAGAGACACCGATACGTCCGAACTCTCCCAAACTGATAAGTGCTCCGAATGTTGCACTAACTCCTTGACCCGAGGTGTTGAGGTTATTGACTATCTCCAAATAGTCGTTGGAAGAAGCTCCATTATAGTCGGGATAGTTTGCTTTATAGAACCCATCGCTATCGAAAGCTTCGCCATAGTAAGTCCGCTTGGTATAGTTCACGCTATGCAGAGTAACCATTGCACCAAGATGAAGATAGTCTCCCGGAGATATTCCAAGCGAAAAGTCGAACGATCTGTTTGCTCCTCTCTCTTCTACTTTCAGAGTGGAGTGGTCCGGAGCTGAGCTGTAATTGTTGTAGACAAAGGTGCTACGATAACGCTCTGTACCCTCCAAGTGCTCTATAAGACCGGCATTCTCGGCAAAGACCGGAAGCCATTCGTATCCGGAGTTGTAAGGATTGTTCGTTTTTGTGTGCTGGATAGCTGCCGGAGGTATTCTATACGCCATTCTGGCTGCATAGTCTGCTATTGATACGGGCATCCCGTCTGCTTCCATCCGGTATGCTCGTCCGAACTCTTTGTCTCTGTTGTAAGAGAATGAGAGATTAACGCCACTGCCTATCCTTCTTGAGGGAAGAACAATAGTAAAGTTGTTTAAAGCTCCGAGACGATGAGAGGCTGAAATACCGGTCTTGGTATTCATACCCCATTCTGTTGAGGTGTTCAGCCAACCAAGACCAAAGGTCCCGTGCATGGCGTGTGAGGTGTAAAAATTGACTCCCGCCGGGTTGATCCGTATGGCGGAAGGATCTGCCCCCAATGCTCCTACCGCTCCACCCATACTCATAGAACGTGCTGTACCGTTGAGGGTACGTTCTGTAAGATTCTGAGCATCTCTTTCATTTTGTGCGTACAAAGCGGAGGCAGAGCCTAAGAGAAGACCCACTCCCAAAATTCCTTTGAAGGTATATGATAGTATTCTTTTCATCAGATTTGTCTTTATGTAGTAAAGGATTGTAGGATTAAGAGATATTATCTCCTGCTGCGACCTCCACCTGATCCGCTACCGGAGTTGTGATTTCCTCCTCCGGATGAAGAGTTGGACGAACCGGAACTGCTACTGCGTACGGTAGAACCTCCCGGTGAAGAAGTGGAACTGCTACGGTTATAGTCGTATGAAGATCTGGAACTGTTGCTGTTGCTTCTGTCATAGTTGTTGTAGCGGTTGTAGTCTGTCGCTCCCGAACGTCCACTGTTGCGGTATGTCCCTCCGGACCGGTTCCTATTGTAGTTTGGATCATTATGGCTGCGGTAGTTATCGAGGCTTCTGCCGTAGTCTTGTCCATAACGGGAACCCAAAGAGGAGCCGTCGGACTGGTATCTTCCTCTCACGCTGTTACTGCCTGCGTAACCGGAGCGTCCTGTATAGGAGTGTGTCTTAGGCTTGGCGTAGTAACCTCCATATCCGTAATAGCCTCCGTAGCCGTAGTCATAATCGTACCAATAAGATGGGAAGTAGTAACCATTCCAATAGTAACCATAGTACGGACTTCTCCATCCCCAATAGTAATGTCTTGGATAGTATCCCCAATAATCCCAATAGGAGTCGTACCAAGGATAGTAATACCTTGGACTATGGTAACCATAACCGTAATAAGAGTACGGATAGTATCCCCAATCTCTCCAAGGACTTCTGTAGCCGTAATAGATGTTTATGGATACATTGTTATAGTCATCATATCCGTAGTAGCTGTCTGTCCATGGATTGTAGCGTACATCATCTACGATATAGATGTCTCTATCATCCAGAATGAGTGCATTGTCGGAGTGGAATCTCTTTATTCTCTTAGAATACTTTCCTTGTGCCTTTGGTCGTCTGTCTCTTTCCAAACGATCAAGGTTTGCCTCCATCTCTTCGGAGGAGAGGCCTTCCCACCCGGATCCACGTCTGTTATAATAGTCTATCAGATCGCTCTCGTAAGACTCTTGTTTCTTTAGTTCTAACAACTTGGCTGCCCGTTGAGCTTCCAGCTGTTTCTTTCTTTCTGCTTGTTTTTTGAGGTATTCAAGATGCTCTTTCTCCTCCTTCTCTCTTAGTTTTTTTACTTGAGACGGAGTAAGATAAGCGTCGTCTTGATACTGGGCAACAGCAACCGTGCTACCCAAAAAGGCTGCCAGCAAGGCTACAAGCAATTGTCTTGTCTTCATGGTTGTTACTGTTTTTATGTGTTGTTTACTGATCATCTTTTTCGTATTAACAATTTGGAGAGGAGTTTTTAACCTCTCTTTCCCGCACGAAATATAGTGATTATTTCTGAGAAACCCTTGATTCTATCTATTTTAACCTGCATTAGACAAGGTAAAGTATTATTTAAATGAAAAGAGTGAAGCAACAAAAAAACACTCCCGAAAAGTTTCAAATACTTTTCGGGAGTGTTTTTGCTTTTTGTCCGGTATTGAACCGGTCTGACTTGTTCTTCTGCTTCTACAATTATAGAGCAAAGTAGGTCAAGATGGCAACAAGCAGAGCCAAGATCGCATAAAGCTCAGGGAATACCGCCATAACAAGTGAAGATACCATGACATCGTGTCCGGAAGCCAATCCGGCAATACCATTGGCACACACTTGAGACTGTCTGATAGCCGAGAAGAGGGCTACTACTCCAAGCGCAAGACCTGTGGCAAGGATAGCCCATGCCTGAACAGAAGTGATAGCTTCTGTAAGGAATCCTTTTGCAAAGAAGAATGCCAAGAAGCCATAGATACCTTGGGAAGATGGAAGAGCCGAAAGCGTAATATACGAAGCCATCTTTGTAGGATCCTTTTTCATCGCTCCCACCACTGCGTTACCTGCAATCGTGATACCGACACTACTTCCAATACCAGAAAGGATCACCATGAAGGCTATACCGAGCCATCCTAACATCAAATTCATTTCCATGAGATAATCGTTTTATTTAAGTGTTTATTGTTTTGTTTTTTATTTGTGATATCTGTTCGTCAAAGAGATTCTTATTGTGCTTCTTCTGTTTTTAGCTTTTGAAGAGGCTTGTATTCGACCCCTCCGCCTTCGTAGTCGGAGTTATTGAAATACTCTACGAAGATTAGACGTATCGGGTGAACAAAGGCTCCGATAAGGCAGAGACCGAAGTTGATTCCGTGTCCGATAGTGAGGATAATAATCAAAGGCAACCACTTTATATATATAGGCAGCCCGCCACTTACCTGTAAAGCTAAATCGTTGAATACCCCTCCGAGGATCCCTCCGGCAAGTCCGATTGCAAACAGACGGATATACGAGAGAGTGTCTCCAAGTAGTCCGGATGCCGTATTGTAAGCTGTCCAGATAGCACTACCTACATTGATAAGAGGATTTTTACCCGGAGAGTTGAAGAATACAATGAATACACCAAACAGCCCAAGTAGCCCATACACTGCATAATCTACCCATTGAGGAAGTTCTATTTTCAGTAATGGAAGGGAGAAGAAGAGTACTCCGGTCAGTATCAGAAACGCCCAAGCGAACTGCGATACCGAGTACTTGAATCCTTTTTGCTTGGTCGTCTTCGTTGCTTTAATGATTTTCGCAAAGATGATCTGTACCAATCCTAATGCAATAGCAATGGTCATGATATTATCTTGCGAGAGGAAGAAGGCTTTGAATGGTGCCAAGAATGGGATATTCACGTATTGCACCCCAAAGAATGTCCCCATAAAGAAGGATATTATGATGGTTGCACCTCCGAGGTATTGCAGCATCGTCATCATGGCTTTCTTGTCAGGAGCAGACTTTTTCTTCATTAGAGTTGCAGCGATAAGCAGGATTATGCCATAACCTCCATCGCCAAAACACATCGCAAAGAAGAGCATAAAGAATGGTGCAACAAACGGTGTGGGATCCAACTCAAAGTAGTTGGGAAAAGAGTGCATCTTGATGATCGGTTCAAATGCTCTTGCAAAGAAATTGTTCTTAAGCTTAATGGGAACTTTTTCTCCCTCCTTTATCTCAAGTTCGGCAAAGGCGTATCCCTCTTTATCCAAAGCGGTTTCCATTGCCTGAGCTTTCTGTTTAGGCAACCATCCTTCAAGTACAATCAACTGATCATCGAAGAGAGAAACACCCTGCAGACGAGCATCGTCCATTCTGTATGTCTCTTCAAGAGTAAGCTGATACTCTTTTGCTATTTCTGTATGTTGTGCCAGCAGTACAAGTTTGTCCTGCTCTGTTTTTAAGTCTGACAGAAGGGCTTGATTTTCCGCTTCAATATCCGAAATGCTCCGTTTGGGTACTTCTACTGCATCGCTTTCGGGTAGGTCTTTTGAAGAAAGTTTTTCCGGATGTAGCGTAACAAAGTAGAACAGCCGTTGAGACTCTCCGATAAATACCGCTCCGTACAATTCTTCCCACAGTTCATTATAGGATGCAGCAGGAACTATCCAGAACTGAAGATGTAACCCATCCTTTCTGAACTTTTCTACAATACTTGGATCGAAGTCTCCCCAAACAGATAGAGAAGAAAGTATCTCCTTATTAGCCGAGATTTTATTCGATAGCTGCCTTATCTGGTTTTGCGTATACCTGAAAGCCACAACGTAATCCTCTCCCGACTCCGGCACTTCAAACTCGCCAACTTGAAGCTCTCCCTCGCTCTTAGCATGGGCTTTAAGGAGCATGCCCGACAGAGTAAGAATATCCGAAACCTCTTTCTTTTTATTTAGAAGAGCCTTTATCTCGTCTATCTCATTCGTATTTCTGTTTTGGCGGACATGCACTACACCGAGCGATTTCAGGCGCTCCAAAAATGCTTCGTGCTCTTTCCCATAGATGAGGAAAGAGTATTTGCTCATAGTTACTATCATACCGCTTTCACCTCCTCTTCCGCTTTACGTTCCAAGTTTGCCCGCATGATCTTCTGTGCTGCTTTGGCCAAAGACTCTTCATCTTCCAGATATCTTTTAATCTTTCTTATAGCATCCTGATATCCCGGAATCTGAACCTTTTCAAACAGATTCACTTTTTGAGTTGTCTTTTTTCTGGCATGTTCAAGCAGATTCATCTTCATGCGTTCAAATTCTGCTTGTATTCCCACTGTTGCAAGCTCTTTAACAAGAGATAGCCCCTCCATAAACCATGTAGGATGAGCAGCCAGACTGAAAGGTTTTACATTGAACTCAACATCCGAAAGAAGAGGAATGACGACGCCTGCAATCTTTCTTGTAGTCATCTTTACATCCTTTACTTCCAAGAGAGAAGAGTCCAGTTCGTTCCATAGAGCTTTCATATTGTCGTACATACTGAGACGAGCCTCCAGCTCATCCTCGAGTCTTTCCACTTCGCTCTTGGTTCGCTTTACCTCCATACGCAGTGCGCTCTCTTTGCTTTTTATTGTCGGCAGAGCTCGTACACGTACTTTGAGTTGCTTCTCCTGCTGCTGTAGTGAGGTTTTATTATATTGGAATTTAACAGCCATTGTCTCTTACTTTGAAGGCCAATACTTGTCTACTAAATCTTGACGAATGTTTACCTCCTCGGGTTTGAAGTATTGAGAGAAGAGTCCCCACGTAGTGTCGAGCATCTCTGTATTGTTCAAGTTCACATCTATAGCCAACAGGTGGCGAGAGTAATCCTTGGCAAAATCAAGAGTTCGAGAGTCGTATTCGGTGAGATCAAACCCGTTTTCAAGTTTGGTTTGGGCGTTAGATGCATCGGAATAAAGACGTACTGCAGCATTCATAACCTGTGGGTGATCTTCACGTGTCTTCTTTCCTATTACCAACTGTTTCAGACGAGAAAGACTACGGAATGGGTCTACGATAACCTTTCCGACTTGAGTATCTCTACGAAGATAGAGCTGTCCTTCCGTGATATAACCTGTATTGTCCGGAACGGCATGAGTAATATCCCCTCCGGATAGAGTGGTTACGGCGATGATTGTAATAGAACCTCCGTCGGGGAACTGTACTGCCTTCTCATAAATCTTAGCCAAGTCCGAATAGAGAGAGCCGGGCATCGCATCTTTCGATGGGATTTGGTCCATCTTGTTGGATACGATGGCAAGAGCATCTGCGTAGTTTGTCATGTCTGTCAGAAGCACCAGCACTTTTTTCTGTTCTTCCACAGCAAAATATTCCGCAGCCGTAAGAGCCATATCCGGAATAAGTACACGCTCAACCGATGGGTCTTCTGTCGTATTGATGAAGGAGATAATACGATCCAATGCACCGGCATTGGTAAATGTATTCTTAAAGTAGAGGTAGTCGTCGTTAGTCATACCCATACCTCCGAGAATGATAAGATCACTTTCTGCACGGAGGGCCACTGTTGCCATCACTTGGTTGAAAGGCTGGTCCGGGTCTGCAAAGAACGGAATCTTTTGTCCTGTAACCAGTGTATTGTTAAGGTCGATACCGGCAATCCCTGTGGCAATGAGTTCGGATGGCTGTTGTCTACGAACAGGATTTACCGAAGGGCCTCCGATCTCTACCAGCTTACCTTCAAGTTGAGGACCATCATCTATTGGTTCTCCGTAGGCATTAAGGAATCTTCCTGCAAGAGATGGGCCTACCTTTAGAGATGGAGAGCCTCCGAGGAAGACAACTTCCGCATTTGTTCGGATATCTTCTGTGCCACGGAAGACCTGAAGAGTAACCTCATCGTCTTGTATCTTCACTACCTGAGCCAACTTTCCATCTATTGTAGCCAACTCATCATAACCTACATCTTGCGCCTTAATAGAGCAAGTCGCCTTGGTTATCTTCGTAACCTCTGTATATATTTTCTGGAATGCTTTATTCGCCATTGTCTTGAGTCTTATTTAAGAGTCTTATCATTCACAACATTCTTCAGTTCTGCCTCATACTTCTTAAAGGCATCGTCTTGGAACTTAGCATAGTTCATCTGCTTAAGCATATTGATAAGCTTTTTGAAGAATGCCGATACATCGTTGAAGTCCTCAAAGTCATATTCGCCTCTACAGATATTTACCACTATCTCCAGCATATATCTCTGTCTTTGCAGAGGGGTGAGACAGTCTATCGAGTCGAAAGCATCCTGTTGAAGCAGAACAAAGTCTATAAGTTCAGACTTCCAGAATATATCGTGATACTCTACCGGTACACCGTCGTCTCCGAGAATGTTTATCTGTTCTGCTATCTCCTTACCACGTTGCATTCTGGTGCGGCATTCGTGTACCATCTTGAGCCACTCTTTGCCGGTGATGGCAGAGATATACTCTTCAAATTCGGGGTATTCCAAATACTTCGAGTAGGAGTCTATCGGGTTTACAGCCGGATATCTTTTCTTATCTGCACGGTCTTGCTCCAAAGCGTAGAAGGAGCGAGCCACTTTCTTGGTATTTTCGGTTACAGGCTCTTTGAGGTTACCTCCGGCAGGAGAAACCGTTCCGATAAACGTAACAGAACCACTCTCACCATTCTTAAGCTCTACGTATCCTGCACGAGAGTAGAAGTTTGCGATAATTGCAGAGAGGTCCATAGGGAAAGCATCCGGTCCGGGAAGTTCTTCCAGACGGTTAGACATCTCACGAAGAGCCTGAGCCCAACGAGAAGTAGAGTCTGCCATCAGAAGCACTTTAAGTCCCATTGCGCGGTAATACTCCGAGATAGTCATAGCCGTATATACGGAAGCTTCACGAGCTGCCACAGGCATATTGGACGTATTGGCGATGATGATCGTCCGCTCCATAAGCTTTCTGCCGGTATGCGGGTCCACGAGTTCGGGAAACTCTTTGAAGATTTCCACCACCTCATTTGCACGCTCACCGCACGCCGCAATCACCACAATATCCGCTTCTGCCTGCTTGGATATGGCGTGCTGAAGTACGGTCTTACCCGTTCCGAAAGGTCCCGGAATAAATCCTGTACCGCCTTCCACCATTGGGTTGAAGGTATCTATGATGCGCACTCCCGTTTCCAAGAGCTTGTATGGTCTTGGCTTATTCTTGTAGCCCGGTACGGGAAGTTTCACGGGCCAGCGTTGTACCATTGTCACTTTATGCTCATTGCCGCTCTCATCTTCAAGCACGGCAATAGTATCCGTAAGTGTATAGGTTCCGGCGGGAACGATGCCTTTTACGGTGTAGATACCCTTAAACACGAAAGGCACCATTATCTTATGGCTCTTGTAGCTCTCGTCCACTTCTCCGAGCCAAGATGCTGCCTCCACCTTATCGCCGACCTTAGCGATAGGAGTAAACTCCCACTTGGAATCCATTTCCAGTGGAGCGGTATAGTCTCCTCTCTTAAGAAAGACTCCCTCCATCTTGTCCAAGTCGTTCTGCAAACCGTCAAAGTTTTTAGAGAGAAGCCCGGGTCCGAGTTGCACTTCAAGCATATGCTGTTCGAAGCGAGCCTTATCTCCGACTCTCATTCCGCGGGTACTGTCAAAGACTTGAACATAGGCGTTCTTTCCAATGATCTTGATGACCTCGCTCATCAGTTCGGTTCCCTTCACTGAGATATAGCAGATCTCATTTTGAGCCACAGGTCCATCCACCTCTATCGTTACGAGGTTAGACACAATGCCTCTTACTATCCCGGTTGTTTTCATGCGAATATATTCTGTCGTGTAGGTATTTATACTGTTTCTGTTTGTTGATTGTTGGCGGAGTTTTTAGACTTGCTTTTCGTACTCTCGATAAAGTTTGCAAGCTTCTGTTTGCCATCGCTGTTCAGATGGCTTATCAGAGAACGGAAAGCCGCCTCTCCCTGTTCTTTATCCAAAGTTGTCCACCGTTCTATTATTCTGGTCTTGAGGAAATAGACCATCATAGCCTCTATGGAGAATGTGTCGGAGAATACAACCTCTTCAAGAAACTTCCATCGGATCGTGTCCAAATGGCGTTCTTTGAGGTAGAGATTGCTCTCTTCCGATACTCTTACAATCTCTTGAAGCAGATCGCTTTCGGGAAGAAACTGTAAGTCTGCCCATGAAGAGAGGCGTAAAATCTCCGTAAGGGAAGAATCCCCAACGAGATAAGAAGAAATATCCAGTCCGAACTTCTTGGCTGTGGTTGCCGCTGTGATGTTGGCTATACGGGCATTAAGGTCTACCCATTTCTTGACAAATCCGATCGCTTTCTTTCGGATGTGGTCGTAGTACGCTACGGCAAGGAAATCTTCTGCAAAGCCTTTGGAGGCATCTTGGTCGAATTTTCCGTCCAGATAGTCCCGAACAAACCGAACCATATACTCCGGGACATTGTCCGGTATCGGTGTCGGCTCATCGTTCTCCTCATCTCTGCGCTCATCTACGGCACGGATAAGGGTGGCAAGAGTCTCCTCTCCCAATGCTACCGGAACGGTAGGAGCTTCTACGGGAAGACCTTTCAGGAGGCGGATAAGAGTCTTGTTGTCTTCCTGCAGAAAGAGCAACTCCATCTGCCTGATATCTTTTTTGGAAAACTGCGGACGCATCATCCCTTCCCACAACTCCAGAGAAGAGTAGGAGAGAGAGGTTTGTTCCTGTTTGAGTCCCGGCAGCTCGGCACCTAATGTATAGTAATGCGCCATCTCTGGATCTTATGCTTTTTCCGGGAAGAGGATGGCACGAAGTTTCGGTCTGAAGAATTCGCGGAAGTATGCTTCGAGTTCCTCCTGTCCGATAACCATTTTGTAACCCTTTCCTTCCGGTTTTAGTTCGAACGAATGAGGCTTGCCGTTGATGCTCTTGATGCTTACACCCTTGTTCAGTGTCTCTTGTGCATGAGCGGTGAAGTAGGAACTAAGAGCTTCGGCGTCGGCTGTCGCAATCTCCATGTTGCCGTTTGCAGACCACGCTTTCACCATTTCCACCACAAGGTTGTAGATCTTGTCCGGTGTCCCTGCTGCTGCAGCCACTCCGGCAGATACGGCAGAGTCGTTGAGTATGCCTGCCATTTCGCTCTTAAGAGAGTCTATAGCGCGTCTTGCTGCCATCTCTATTTCGGCAGTGGCTGTCTCTTTCTCCTTTTCGGCATCCTGCTTTGCTTGTTTCAGCATGGCATCTGCCTCCTCTTTTGCTTGTTTAAGGATTTTTTCTTTTTGAGCCTGAACGTTGCTTAGTATCTCCTCTGCTTCTTTCTTCGCCTTCTCTACACCATCGGCATAAATCTTATCAGCCAAAGATTGAACTTTATTGTCTATAGAAGTCATAAACTGATATGTAATAGTTCGTAATATTTGGTTTTCCCTAAGGCGCAAATTTAGCTTTTTCTTCTTGAAAGTAAAAATATTTTATTCGCTATTTTGAAAAACCTTAAAGAGCCCTTTGTCGGGCAATGTTTTTACTCTAAATTCTTCGCTTTTTCTCTGTTGTTTCTCTTCGTTTTTTTTATTCGGAGATTTTCAAATCTCTTTAATACAAGACTTTAATCTTTGATGTCTCGTGAGGTGTACAGCTTGCCTACCGACTTGGAAAAGAGCAAATAAAGGGGAGATTGGGATTGGGAAATCAAAATATACCCGTTCACAAAAATGTTTGAACGGATAGAGAAGCTATTTTATCCCTGTTCGGTTTTACAAATCAAGCCCCGACTTGCACCATTCAAAGCTTGATTTTTCGGATTCAAACTTTGCTTTTCTGCATTCAAGCCTTAAAATCCATTTTTGAACCCGTTTCATAAGAGAAGCGAAAGTATTCAGAGCATCTTTTAGAAGGCTTAATGATACGATATTGTACCTTATTTATAGGGATTTCGCCATAGCTCCATTAAAAATTATTACCTTTGCCTTGCTACAATTGCCCTTGCGCATATATTAGACAGGCACAATAAAATAAAAATATAGAGATGTTATCCATAAAATATCTTCACGAAAACAGAGACGAAGCTATCCGAAGACTTGCCGTTAAAGGCTTTAAGGGGGAACAGATTATAGACGAACTCTTGGCGCTGGACAACGAGCGACGCAACTCTCAACGCCAGTTGGACGAAAATCTTGCCGAGCAGAACAAGATATCCAAGTCCATCGGTCTATTGATGAAAGAGGGTAAGCGGGACGAAGCCGAAGCTGCCAAAGCACAGATAGCTTCCCTGAAAGAGGGGAGCAAGCAGCTGGAAAATAGGAAAAAAGAGCTGGAAGAGCAGATTCAGAACCTGATCATCCAAATCCCTAACCTGCCTGCGGATATTGTACCGGAGGGAACAAAAGCGGAAGACAACCTCTGTGTGAAAGAGGGCGGATCTATGCCAAACCTTACGGATGAGTGCAAGCTGCCTCACTGGGAACTTGTGAAGAACTACGACTTGATAGACTTTGAGGTCGGAGTGAAGATTACCGGTGCAGGATTTCCTCTTTACAAAGGGTATGGCGCAAGGCTGCAGAGAGCTCTCATATCGTTCTTCCTTGACAGCGCAAGAGAAGCCGGATATTTGGAAGTGATGCCTCCTTATGTCGTGAATGAAGATTCTGCTTATGGAACAGGGCAGTTGCCCGACAAGGAGGGACAGATGTATCATGCTCAGACAGACAATCTCTATCTTATCCCTACGGCGGAAGTTCCGGTAACAAACATCTTCAGGGATGTTATTTTGGGCGAAAAGAGTCTGCCCGTTTGCCTTACAGCCTATTCGGCATGCTTCCGCAGAGAAGCGGGCAGCTACGGAAAAGATGTGCGCGGACTCAACAGACTGCATCAGTTCGACAAGGTGGAGATCGTTCGGGTAGATAAGCCGGAACACTCTTACACCTCTCTTCAAGAGATGGTAGACTACGTTCAGTCTTTGGTCGATAAGCTCGAACTCCCATGGCGCATCTTGCGTTTGTGCGGAGGAGACATGAGCTTCACTTCTGCTCTTACCTACGACTTCGAGGTGTTCTCCGCAGCGCAAGAGCGTTGGCTGGAGGTGAGTTCGGTCTCAAACTTTGAGAGCTATCAGGCAAACAGGCTCAAGTGCAGGTACAGAGATACCGACGGGAAAGTGCAAGTGGCACATACGCTCAATGGTAGCGCTCTGGCTCTTCCACGTATCGTGGCTGCACTGCTCGAGAACAATCAGACACCGGAAGGTATTCGCATACCGAAAGCTTTGGTACCATACACCGGGTTTGATATGATTCCGTTGCCGACAGAGCCGTCTCTATTTTAACTAAACGGATTTTGAATGACGACAAGACTATTAAAACGCTTTATACTGACGTTTGCTCTCTTTCTGATTTCGTTTGCGGCAGTGTCGCAGGCGAAAGATGCTTCGCATCATGGATTTTACAAAGGGGAGCGATTGGAGTATGAAGTGAGATTCAAGTGGGGAATTATCAACGGACGAGCAGGCATTGCATCCATTTTCACAAGAGAATTGGGAGGAGGAAAGCAGTGGTTCAGAGAGCTTCATTTTCAAACTACCGGAATGGTCTATTCCGTTTTCCCCATGAAAGATACTCTATCCACACTCTACAACTCCAACTATCAACCTTTACGCTGGGAGAAGAGAGTGAGGGAGAACGGATATTATCTGGTAGATGAGATTCAGTACGACTATTCCTCCCGTTCGACATCCATTCGTAGTAAGAGATATACACTCACGGAGATGAAAGTGGATACACTCTTCAGTGTGCCGAAAGAACGCATTGCCCTTGATATGGTTGCGGCTTTCGGGTTCATACGATCCGAAGATATCGCTATCCCGGACGAAAGTAAGGGAAGACCTATGGGGTACAACTTCTATGTCCCTATCGGGAAAGACCTCGTCCCATGTCGAGTATCGGTAGTAAGCAGAGAGGTTATTTCCATGCCATGGTCGCCCAAAGTGCCTGCCATAAAGATGGTTCTCAGCATCAACGATGAGGCGTTCACCGGTAAAAATGATAACGTTGAGCTTTGGATTTCGGAAGATAAGTACCGGATACCGCTTATGGTCAAAGCCAAACTTAAGATAGGTGCAGCTCATTGTATATTGCAGAAACACCCTCATCTATAACCCTCTCTATTTTTGGACATGATTCCTATTCAGATGCCACTTGTCGTGGCTTCCATATTTGAACAATACTACCCGGAAGAGACACTCTGCCGTCAGATTCTTGTGGAGCACTCCTATAGAGTTGCTCAAAAAGCTCTGGAAATAGCTAATCTTCATCCGCATTGGAATCTCAACTTGGAGTTTATAGAGGAGGCGGCATGGCTACACGATATCGGAGTGGATGCTTGTCGTGCTCCTAAAATAGACTGTCACGGAGAGAAGCCATATATCTATCACGGACTTGTGGGAGCGGAAAGACTCAGAGCAGCAGGCTTGGAAGCTCACGCTTTGGTTGCGGAACGACACACAGGGACAGGCTTATACCATCATACCATAATAGAGAGAGGTTGGGATTTTCCCATGGATCGTATTTACGTTCCTCAAAGTCTGGAGGAGATTATTGTCTGTGTGGCAGATAAGTTTTTTTCAAAAACAGAGCCGACGGAAGAGAAGTCTTACGAGCAAATTCTTAGTGGACTTTCTCGTTTTGGAGAAGCCGACGTCGTTCGTTTTCAGGCTTGGTATAAAATGTTGCTGGATATTCCTGCCACGGAAAAGGAGGAGTGAAGAGAGACATTTCCTATTGCAGAATCCATTTTTTTGATTGAAAGGCATAAAGTATCCCAAAAGAGAGGTTTTTATTCTCGCCTTTTGGGATATTTATTTGTCCTTTGCTCCCATTTTTATTCCTGTTCGTTCTTCCGATTTTTTAGATACCTCTTTTCTATTTGTGCAAACTTAGACATTAGAAAATAGGCAGAACGAATGCTTAATATCATCGCAATAAAGCCGATAAGAGAGTAAGCAAAGATTTCAAAAGTAGAGAGTAAACCGGCTTCCAAGAATAAGATTAATGTGTAGATGCAGTAGGGTAGAGAGAGTAAAGAAGTAATAATCACGGGAATATATCTACGATAAACAATCCACTGTGCTATATGGATGAGGATGTGAATAGAATAAGCCATAAATCCAATAATCCAAAGTCCCGGAAGATTGAAATATAATCCACAGAAAGTAAAGCAAGAGAGAAGAATAAACTCGTGAAGCACTCCAACAGAAAAGGTAGCGGTGGAAAATTCCGTATAGCCATGGGACGAAAGATAGTGATAAGGCTTGCTGAACCGTTGCTTTAAGTACTCTCTGTTTTTTTCTATCCATAATCTGAACATGATTATTTCCTCAAAATCGTGAATCATAAAGACGATCGGTAGAAGAACCATAAGTAGTTCAAGTTGTGTAAGCATTGTTTTATCGTTTCATTGAAATATGAAAAATAGCAGGTTATATATCTCTCTCCTTTGACTTTAAGTTGCTTCCACACAAAGTTAGCTTTTATACATCATACCACAAGAGGATGTATATTAAGAGATAGAAATAGCTCTTTCTCCAATTCTTTGATTCTTAAAATCAGATTTGTTGATGGATGTGTTTCCTTTTGTCTCTTTCCTTTGGTGGCTACAATCTATTGCCGAATTAAGGAAAAGTTGTTACCTTTGCCCAGTAACCGAGTACGGGGTGTAGCTCAGCCCGGTTAGAGTACACGTCTGGGGGGCGTGTGGTCGCTGGTTCGAATCCAGTCACCCCGACATAAAAAAGCATCGAAGATAGTATCTGCTACTCTTCGATGCTTTGTTTGTATCATAACCTAAGCAGGTATTCCAAAAATTGGAAATCAATTGGATCAACAGATTTCTTATTTCAATTTTAATGACAAAATAAGAATAAGGCCCTTTCTTAATCTAAATTTGATGTAAAATTTGGATTAAGAGGAGAGTTGTTATACCTTTACGATGTCTCTTTTTATATCTTATACAAGATGGATCAGTTCAAGGCAGGGTATTGGGTTACCCAAGATCAGTATAAAAGTTTTCAACCATCTCTAATCAATAGAGCATGGCGGATTACAAGTATGGAAACGATAAAACTTCTAAGCAAGGCGGATAGAATGCTTGGTCGATTGGATATGTATTCGGAGCATATCCCGGACATTAATTTGTTTATCGGTATGCACATCACCAAAGAAGCTACACAATCTTCAAAAATAGAAGGGACCCAGACAAATATGGAAGAAGCTCTTATGCCGGAAGAAGTCGTTCCGCTTGATAAGAGGAATGAGTGGGAAGAGGTACAAAACTATATCACTGCAATGAATGAAGCCGTTAGCTCTTTGGAAAAACTTCCTTTTTCGTCCAGACTCATCCGTAATACTCACAAAACACTACTCGCTGGGGTTAGAGGTAGAGATAAACAACCGGGAGAATTTAGACGAAGTCAAAATTGGATAGGAGGAAGTACGATAAAAGATGCAGTCTTTGTGCCGCCTGTTCATACATCTATACACGAGCTTATGGCTGATATTGAAAAATTTGCCCATAGTGAAGAAAACAATCTTCCAGACTTATTGAAAATAGCTCTCATTCATTATCAGTTTGAGACGGTACACCCATTTTTAGATGGAAATGGACGTGTTGGTCGGTTGATGATTACTCTGTACCTTGTCAGCAAGGGAATACTAAAAAGACCCATTCTCTATCTATCCGACTATCTCGAAAGGAATAGAAACTCGTATTATTCTAAGTTAACAGCGGTTCGTCAAAACAATGATTTGGAGTCTTGGTTCAATTTCTTTTTGTCCGGAGTGATAGAAACATCAGAGAAAGGAGTCAGGACATTTGAGCAGATACTCCAGCTTAAAGAGAATCAATTGGCAAGGATAGGATCTCTTAAAAGTAGGGCTGGTAATGCAAAAAAAGTTTTGGATTTCTTATATAAGAAACCAATTATCGACGTTAAAACTGTTTCCGAGATAACAGAAGTAACTGTAACAACAGCTAATTCCCTAGTACAAGATTTGGTTCAATTGGGGATTATAAAGGAGGCGACAGGAGCAAAGAGAGGGCGTTTATACATTATGTACGATTACATTAGGCTTTTTGAGCAATAAAAGGATCAGAAAAGCTGCACAAGTAAAACGGAAATCCGAAGCAATATTCTCATTGCTTCGGATTTCCGTTTTGTTAAATACTGAGGGGAAAAGGGATAGATTACTTTGAGAATCGTTTATCTATCGCTCTCTTTATCTGTTCCATTGCTTGTGTCAGTATCTTTCTTGTAGTACCTATATTGAGTCGCATCCAGCCCTCACCACCCGGACCGAAAGTGATACCCGGATTGAGCATTACGCCTGCTTCCTCAAGCAAGAAGCGGTTAAGCTCTTCGTCTGAAAGATTTAGTGCTTTGAAGTTGATAAAGATAAGGAATGAAGCTTCCGGCTCTATCATCTCAAGCATCGGAAGTTGAGAGGATAAAAACTCACGAACATAGGTGATATTCTCTTGTACATAACGCAGAGTGTCATCCAACCACTCCTTACCATTATTATATGCAGAAGCGATTGCAGGAAAAGCACAAGAGTTTCCTATTTGAAGCCCATTATTTTCCAGATAAGCAAATAGACGCTGTCTAAGTGTCGGCTCAAGCACTATGAGTTGTGAACCCACCACACCCGGCATATTGAATGCTTTCGATGGAGCTTGAAGCGTAATAACGCATTCTGCTGCTTCGGGGCAGGACATCACCATTGGTTGATGCTTTTTCGGGGCGAAAGTAAGGTCGGCATGAATTTCATCACAGATGATCATGACATTGTGCTTATGGCAAAGTTTAACCACCTTAGCACACTCTTCTTGTGTCCAAACACGCCCTCCCGGATTGTGTGGATGGCACCAGATCAATACCTTAGCAGATTGCAACTTCTCTTCCAACAGTTCGTAATCTATTTCGAACCTGTTGTCTTTGAGTTTCAGAGGTGCTTCCAAGAGCGTCCGTTCGGAGTTTCTTATAACAGCTGCAAACGGAGGATAAACAGGCGGACAGATAAGTACTCCATCTTTTTTCTCCGTAAGGAATTGCAGGATTTTATATATGCCCGAAACGATACCCGGAGTGTAGCAAAACTGTTCGGCGGATATTTCCATGCCGTATTGGCTTTTCATCCAGTTTACGATAGCATTTTTATACTCATCTGTAGGAATAGAGTAGCCAAGGATAGGGTGTTCCAATCTCTTCCTTATGGCATCTAAGACGAACGGAGGAGTGGCAAAGTCCATATCTGCAATCCAAAGAGGAATGACTTCATGCCCTTCCGGAATGAATGGTGCTATGGCATCGTACTTTGTACATCCGCTATTTTTACGGCAGATATCCGCATCTATATTGTAGGCTTCCATTGCTTAGTGTATTTAATAGTAAGATTTCCTCGGAACGTAAAGGTACAATAACTCCATCGTTTTTGCAATCACAATAAAGTGTGAGTCTGTTCCTCTTTGCAAAAGTATAAAAAAACATCTATCTTTGCACCAAATAACGCTAAATGTGCAATATTGAAAAATGATTCAACAGAACTTTGTACAGCTATACGAGAATAGCTTCAAAAAATATTGGAGTCTCCCTGCGATAACCAACTACAACAATGCCACGACATACACATATGCGAATGTTGCAAAGAATGTAGCAAAGGTGCATCTTTTACTGAAAGAGGCCGGCGTAAAGAAGGGAGATAAGATTTCTCTCATCGGGAAAGATTCGGCAGAGTGGTGTATGGTTTATATGGGGATCATCACCTATGGTGCTGTTATCGTGCCTATTCTTCAAGACTTTCACGCTAACGATATTCTTCATATCATAGAGCACTCCGACTCTCGAGTAGTCTTTGTCTCCCAATCTC
>JAUMWS010000013.1:26957-28757 GCA_030529525.1 Porphyromonas sp.
AAGGTTATGGATCCTGCCCGAATGGGTGCTGTAAGTGTCGTTATAGATATAGACACATTGAAGCCTCTTGAGCAGTTTTCTATCAATAAGAGTTTGGTCTCTCTCGATGTAGAGGCTCTTTTCAAGGAGAAGTATCCTAACGACTTCTCTCCGGAGGATGTTGTGTATCCGGAGATCAGCAATGACGAAGTGATGCTGATCAACTACACATCCGGAACGACAGGTTACAGTAAGGGAGTAATCCTTACAGCCAATAACCTTGCAGGTAATGTGACGTATGCCAACTATCTTAAGCTGATGTACGAACAGGAGAGAATCCTCTGCTTCTTGCCTATGGCGCATGCTTATAGCTGTGCTTTCAACTTCCTTACACCAATGCAGTGCGGTACTCATATTTATGTTCTTGGTACTACGCCAACGCCTACCACTCTTGTTAAGGCCCTGAAAGAGGTAAAGCCTCACCTTATCATCAGTGTGCCTCTTATTCTTGAAAAGATATACAAGAACGTCATCACCCCGAAGATTAGTAAGGGTACAGCCAAGTATCTCATCAAGACACCGGTTCTTTCATCCGTTGTCTACAAAAAGATCAAGGATGCTCTATTTGAAAACATGGGAGGAAACTTCCGTGAGTTTATCGTAGGTGGTGCAGCTCTTAATGAGGAAGTTGTGGACTTTCTAAGGAAGGCAAAGTTCCCATTTACGGTAGGATACGGCATGACGGAGTGTGCTCCTCTCATCTCTTATGAGAGTCATCAGAAATATGTGCCTAACTCTTGCGGTAAACCCTTAAAGGAGATTATGGAGGTTCGCATATTTGAACCCGATCCTGCTACCGGCATCGGAGAGATACAGGTTCGTGGTGAGAATGTCTGCAAAGGGTATTACAAGAATGCGGAAGAGACGGAAAAGCTCTTTACTGCGGACGGTTGGCTTCGTACCGGAGACCTTGGATATATGGACAGACAAAAGAATATCTTCATCAAGGGGCGTAGCAAAACTATGCTTTTGGGGCCAAGCGGGCAGAACATATACACAGAGTCTATCGAAGCCAAGCTTACTATGATGGAGTACGTGGGCGAGACGGTTATCGTGATGAACAGCGCACAAAAGTTGGTTGCTCTCATCTATCCGGATGTCGAGAGGGTTCAGAAAGAGAAAATCACTCCTCAACAGCTGGAAGATATCATGAAGCAAAACATAGCGCATCTTAATGAACAGCTTGCCTCATACGAGCAGATTGCAAGTTTTGTCCTTCGTGATGAAGAGTTTGAAAAGACTCCGAAGAGAAGCATTAAGCGCTTCCTATATACCAATATATTGACAAACTCATAAACCAACAAAGCCTTTTTTTCGTAGAGTGTTCTACGAAATCGGCATGACCAAATCTATATTGCGTTTTCAGAGCATCTAACATGTCTGCGAAGAGTGTTAGGTGCTCTTTTTTAATGGGAGCTTTTATATAAAAATGAGAGTCGAAAATCTTTGCGATAAGGAGGTACTCAATGTTCTTTTCATTGGAGAAATTTTGATTGAATAGTTGTAACCTATTTGATATTAGGTTATTATGAAAATCTCTGAATTCAGAAATTTTCTCCTTCCGGTCGGTTTTATGCCCTCTTTTTGAGTTAATAAAGATGAAATTTAGTCCTCTTTTGTGTGAATGAAATATAAATCAAAAATGGCATCCCAAAGCACCAAAAAAGAAGAAAAAAAAGCTAAAATATTCATTTTCAATCTTCTAAAAAATATTCTAAACACTTTTACCGTTTTCGGTTAACCTGTTTAATGAAATCGGTA
>JAUMWS010000117.1:0-1986 GCA_030529525.1 Porphyromonas sp.
CGGACTCTCTGAGTTCCTGAAGAGTGATTTCGGCATGTCCTTTGGTATAGCCGTTACCGATCAGCATTGTTACATCGCTGCCTACGCCTTCTGCTCCAAGTGCAGCTTTCGTAAAGCTTGTTGCCATAGAGAAGAAATAGACGATACCTGTATCCTTAGTGATAAGAATGCTGGTCATCTCCGTGTCCGGAATGTTTACGTTATTGATAGTTACATCCGCAAGCTGTCCGTCTGTAAGAGCTTCAATCTTTTCAAGGACAGGAACGGGCTGAGTGGCATCTGCTGAGAATACATGGTCGCAGAAGCCCAAAGAGATAAGTCGATCCGTACTCTTTTGAGAGTGAGTGATACCGATAACCTTTCCTGTAACACCTGCACGCTTCTTTGCTTCATAGCAACAAAGCATACCGGACTTGCCACCTGCTCCGATGATTACAACTGTGTCACCGGGGCGTACGAGTTTGGCTGTTTGTGCGGGAGCTCCTGCCACGTCAAGAGCAGAGAGAGCCAATTTTTCAGGAAGGTCTGCAGGGATTTTTGCGTAGATACCGCTCTCGAAGAGGATGGCTTTACCATCTATATCCACTTGGTCTACATCTTTGCGGATCTCTTTGATCTTATCTATACGAAGAGGGGTAAGAGAGAGAGAGACAAGGGTCGCAATTTTGTCGCCAACCTTAAGGTCTGTTTTCCCTACAAGCGCGTCTCCTATCTTTTCTACCGTTCCAAGAAGCATACCACCCGAACCTGTCCAAGGGTTGCGGTGTTTTCCTTGCTTCTCCACAATCTCCATCATGATTTCGGCTATTCTTTTTTCGTCGCCATTTGCACGTGCAGAGATATCTGTAAAAGAAGCAGAGTCTATGTTTAGTGTCTGCACATCGATGAGGATCTCGTTATCATAGATCTCATCCATGTTGTTGTCTATCTTGTTTGCCGGTTGTGGTAGAACGCCTACCGGTTCTATTACACGGTGTGTTCCGTACTTGTTTCCTTTTTTCATAACGGTTTATTTCAATTATTTCTATTAGATATTCTTTGTCAGTCTACTTGATACTTAAGATTCTTCTTGCTTCGTCAGGAGTTGCTATTTCTCTGCCGAACATCTTCGCCATGGCTACTACTTTCTCTACGAGTTCCCCGTTGGACTTAGCCAATACACCCTTAGAGATGAAAACATTATCCTCGAATCCGACACGAACGTGTCCGCCATCGATGATTGCAAGCATTGCTAAAGGGAATTCGTATCTGCCTACTCCTGCTACGGTATAAGTGGCATCGCTTGGAATGCTTCCGCGCAAGAATACAAAGTCTCTCATCTCACCGGCTATCCCTCCGTTTACACCCATTACAAAGTCGAAGTGCATTGGGGATTTTATGTATCCTTTTTTCGCCAGACGAAGAGCCATGTCTATCATACTTTTGTCAAACACTTCAAGCTCAGGCTTAATGCCCAACTCTATCATGCGTTCTCCGAAGTATTTGATAGTGTTTTCTGTATTCATAAATACTTCGTCTCCTCCAAAGTTCAGAGTGCCGCAGTCTAAAGTTGCCATTTCCGGTTTCAGTTCGGTCGGTTGCAGGCGTTCGTCATTTGTCATCCCTACCGCACCACCGGTAGAAGGTTGAATGATAACGCCCGGACAAGCGGCATAGATGGCATCCATAACCTCTTTGAATCTCTGTTTGTCTTGTGTCGGTGTGCCATCGTCCCAGCGTACATGCAGGTGGATGATGCTTGCTCCGGCATCGAATGCCGACTTTGCTTCTCTCACACACTCCTCTACAGTGTAGGGCACTGCGGGGTTATGTTCTTTTGTAACCTCCGCTCCGGAGATAGCTGCTGTGATAATAAGTTTTTCCATTGTATCTACTTCTGATAAGGGGCAAGAATACCGGTGATAGGACAACCCCTGAATGGTTTTGCCTTTCGAACCTGTCTTGCTCTGTGTTAGTAATTCTTTGTCGAAGATCTTCTTTGTCGAA
>JAUMWS010000117.1:1996-3633 GCA_030529525.1 Porphyromonas sp.
CCGGATTTTCTCTTTTCTATGTGAGAAATTTAGTGTTAGAACGCTTTTTACGGTATTGCTTACTTGCGCTGGCACTCCTTAGGCACGACGCATGTACCACTGGCACGGCATACCACGATAGGCTCTTCCAATACATCTGCGGCAGATGCCGAAATATCTGTTCTTGGGCGAATCACTTTTTTTGCTTCGAATACCATTTTTCTGGAAGTGTTACCCACTTTGGTTATTTCACCTGTAGCTTCGATATAATCGCCGGCAAATACAGGATTAAGGAATTCCACGCTGTCGTATGCCACGAAAAGGCCTTCGTCCCCGTCTTGAGCGATAAGAAGTTCGGTAGCTACATCCCCAAACAGCTGGAGCATCTTGGCTCCATCTACAAGGTTGCCACCATAGTGAGCGTCATGAGAACTCATACGCACTCGGATCAACGATTTTTTCATACTTTTCTACTGTTCTATTTATTAGTGTTGTACTATATAGTCTACAAAGATGTGTGGTGTGTGTATTCTTTCGGGATCGATAGAACCGGAAGGAACTATCTCTTTGATTTCCGCAATGACAAGGTCTGCTGCCATCGCCATGATAGGATTAAAGTTTTGGGTCGTACCTCTATATATAAGGTTACCCATTTCATCTCCGAGAGATGCACCTATTAGAGCGATATCTGCACGCAGAGGTCTTTCGAGCAGGAATGTCTTGCCATCTACCTCTACTTTCTCTTTGCCTTCTTCGAGGATTGTACCTATACCGACAGGGGTAAGTACTCCGCCCAGACCGGAACCACCGCAACGTATACGCTCTGCCAGTGTTCCTTGCGGAGAAAATTCCACCTCCATCTCTCCTTTGTGCATCTTTTCACCGGAGTGCGGGTTGGTACCTATGTGTGATACGATAAGTTTTTTGACTTGGTGATTTGCAACCAATTTACCGCATCCCTTGTCCGGAAATCCGGAGTCGTTCACTATAAGGGTCAGGTCTTTCACTCCCTTTTCGACAAGGAGGTCTATAATGTTTTCGGGGGAGCCGTTCCCAAGAAACCCTCCGATCATTAGGGTCATTCCATCTTTTACTTTTGCCGCGGCTTCGGCTGCTGAGATCAACTTCTTAGCCATGTGGTATAATAGTTTTTTTGTCGTAAAGCCCACTTCATCGGGTAGAGCTTCTACTTCTTATTGTTTTTATTCTACTTTTCTTCTTCTTGGAATTGTCGTTTTTTCATCTGCCGGAAAAGTTCTCTTTTTTCCCATACTACTCTCTTTTCAAAAAGAGATTTATTCTCGGCTATGCGAAAGTAAATAAAAAAATTGTGTTTGCAAAACAACGCCTTTACCGCAACAGATTCTTCCTCTCTTCGTGCCGAGTCTTTCCACAAAATTCGTTCCCGATATAAATCATACCTTTTATTTCTATCAGAGTGGGCTTTAATCTGCAATCTCCGGACACTCCATTTTTATATATTTCGTACCGAGAGAAAGTCCTTTTTTTCTGCTCTCTGTTTTGATTGTTCCTTCTGTTTTCAGAGGGCGATCAAATTGTTAAATCAAGGTAGTTTTATTAACACTAATTTTGATGGCTGTTTAGCAAAAACGATAAACGAGCATATTCTTTCGGCTTAACGGGTTTAATTTTTCAAT
>JAUMWS010000014.1 GCA_030529525.1 Porphyromonas sp.
ATTGAAAAATTAAACCCGTTAAGCCGAAAGAATATGCTCGTTTATCGTTTTTGCTCTTCTTGTTGTTGAATAAGTGTGAATATTTAGGGGCGGATTTAACACTTTGTCCGTGCTCTGAAACAGAGGTGCAAGAGTAAAATAGAGAAGAGCTTTTTGGAGGGGATGGCAGGGGATGGAATATATAAAAATGCTTTTTGCAGAACACCTTATTGGGGGCTACAAAAAGCATCTTATGATTTTGAATAAAACGCGAAAAAGTATTCTTTTTTCGACAAAGGGGGAGAGGGTTACTTTCGATGGTTCTCTATCATTTTTTTTAGATAGAGTCCGTAGCTGCTGTTAGAGTACCTGCCGAGCAGGCTTTCTAAGGACGAGATGTCTATCCAACCATTTCTTAAAGAGATCTCTTCCAAGCATGCAATCTTCAACCCTTGCCTGTTTTCAATCGCTTTGACGAATGTACAGGCATCGTACATGGAGTCGAACGTTCCGGTGTCCAACCATGCGAAACCCCTTCCAAAGGTGGTTACTTGAAGCCTATCTTGGTTCAGATACATTTCATTCAAGGTTGTGATCTCAAGTTCACCCCTGTCTGAAGGCTTTACTTCCTTAGCCATTTCAGCCACTCCGGGCGGATAAAAGTAGAGCCCAACCACTGCATAATTGCTTTTGGGTTCTTTAGGCTTCTCCACTATTGACAAAGCTCGCTTTCCGTCTTCCGCCAACTCTACAACTCCATACCGCTCCGGATCGTTGACATAGTACGCAAAGATGTGAGCTTTTTTGCTTCGACAAGTTTGTTCTATGGTCTCAGCCAAAAGTTGTGTAAATCCTTGTCCGTAAAAGATATTGTCTCCGAGAATGAGAGCTACAGAATCCGAGCCGACAAATTTTTCTCCTATAATAAATGCCTGAGCAAGTCCTTCCGGTTTTGGTTGTACTTCATAGGTCAGAGAGATACCCCATTGCGAACCATCCCCAAGCAGCCTCTTGTATGTTTTTTTGTCTTCGGGTGTTGTGATGATGAGTATTTCCCTGATCTTTGCCAGAATAAGCACGGACAGAGGATAGTATATCATCGGCTTGTCGTATATGGGAAGGAGTTGTTTCGATACGGCAGTGGTAACGGGGTATAGACGGGAACCACTTCCTCCGGCAAGAATGATACCTTTCATTTTACTATTGATTTTGATAAGGTGAGACGTAAATCTTGGATTCTGATTTTTATTCAAAGAGAGCTGTTGCCGTGAAAGTAGATCCGAATCCTTGGAAAGAGGCTATGGGAGGAGCTTTCTTTGTGATGGATATGGTGGCTTTCTTGACTAATCCTTCCGTATTGAACTCATCTATTTTGGAGAGTATCCTGTAAGCCACATGCTCTAAAAGATTGGAGGGAGTCCCCATCTCTTCACGTATGATGTCGTAAAGGGTGGCATAGTTTATGGTGTCCCCGATACTGTCGTTCTCCATGGCTTTGTCGAAAGAGCCCGATACGGACAAGGAGACAGAGTAGTATCCTCCTACAACTTTTTCTTGTTCCAATACGCCATGAAAGCTGTAGAACTCAAGATTTGTGAGTGTAATGATCTGTTCTGGCTGTATCTGCATAAAAAATCATGATTTACCGAAAGCAAATATAAGCTTAATCTTTGAGTTCTTGCATCATTATAAGTATAGTGCTATCTTTGCGACTTAGAAACTATAGCAATTTTACTCCAAATATATTATGAGTTTGTCTCCCCTTTTAGCAATATCGCCGGTAGATGGCAGGTATAGAAGTAAAGTAGAGTGTTTGGCTCCATTCTTTTCAGAGTATGCTCTTATCCGTTATAGAGTATTAGTGGAGATAGAGTATTTTATCGCTTTGTCCCAAGAGATAGGTCTATGGACTGCTGAAGGGAAAATGCCATGCAGCGAAGAGGAACTGAGGAGTATATATCGAAATTTCACGGAAGAAGATGCCGAGAAAGTTAAGTCTATAGAGTCGGTAACCAATCATGACGTTAAGGCAGTAGAGTATTTCATTAAAGAGAAATTCGATCTGCTCGGCCTTGAGAAATATAAAGAGTTTGTACACTTCGGTCTTACTTCCCAAGACATCAACAATACCTCTCAGCCCCTGATGCTGAAAGAGGCATTGGAAAGAGTTATCAATCCGGAAATAGAGGCGATTATAGCAAATTTGAAAACGCTTTCCGTTGAGTGGAAGAGTGTGCCGATGCTTGCACGAACACACGGACAACCGGCTTCTCCGACAGTGTTGGGTAAGGAGATATATGTGTTTGTATACAGGCTGAAGGAGCAGATGGAGCAATTGCTCAAGATACCACATTCTGCAAAGTTTGGAGGAGCTACGGGTAATATGAATGCTCACAAAGTGGCTTATCCCGAAAAAGAGTGGAGAAAGTTTGCTGCTGAGTTTACCCAAAAACATTTAGGTTTGGAACTTGAGGCCGTAACCACTCAGATATCAAACTATGACAATTTGGCGTCTATTATGGATGCTTATAAGCGTATATGTGTTATTCTTATAGATCTTTGTAGAGATATCTGGCAGTATATATCCGATGGCTATTTCAAGCAAAAAGTGGTGAAAGGAGAAGTTGGCTCTTCTGCGATGCCGCATAAGGTAAATCCGATAGACTTTGAAAATGCAGAGGGTAATTGTGGTATCGCTATCGCAATATTTGAACACCTTTCTCATAAGCTGCCTATATCCCGCTTGCAGAGAGACCTTACAGATTCCACTGTTATGCGTAATATGGGATTGCCTGTGGCTCATCTTCTTATTGCATTGCAGAGTTTGAAGAAAGGGCTTGGTAAGTTGATGCTTTCTCCTGAAAAGATTGCCGAGGATTTGGATCTTGCATGGGCTGTAGTAGCAGAAGGTATTCAGACAATTCTTAGAAGAGAGGGTTATCCTGCTCCTTACGAAGCACTGAAAGAGTTAACTCGTGGGCAGGAGAGCATAACCGAAGAGAGCATATCCGCTTTTGTTGATACGCTTGAGGTCTCAGATGCCGTAAAAGCAGAGCTGAAAAGCATAACGCCAAGTTCTTATACCGGCTTGAATTTAGACTATACAGAGTAACAAATAAAAATCAGAGTAAATACCAAATATTTTTTAATCAAGATTATTACACTAAGTATCCAACAAACCTTACCTTTTATCGTTTTAAGAGATAAAAAACCGAGAGGTTGTAGAATAATGTAGAGTTATACATCATTAAATCAGAAAAAGATGGAGAATAAGTTTTTTGAGAATGAAGAAAAAGTGGAAGAAGTAGGACCTTCGGCTTCGAAGGGATTTGAAGAGTACACTCAATCTCCCCAGAAACAGAGATTCGCAAGAAGAACAGACAATGTTAACGAACCACAATCCGATGGCAGACCGGGAGATTATGTCGCTCCTAATGCACCGGTAGGATCTGCAGGAGGAAGAAGACGAGTACGTATATCCGAAATGGATAGAGAACGTCCGGCTTCCGATTACCAGCAGAACTATAGAAGACCTATGGATGCAGATATGCATCGTCCTAATGAGTATGGTAATATGAACAGACACCCGAGACCTCAGTATCAAGACAACAGAAGACCGGAGGGTGCTTATAATAAATACCAAGGCGGACACGACAGATATGCTCATGATAGCAACAGCTATCGTGACTATTCTCCGGGTAACTATCAAAGGGAAAGATTTGGTTACGAAAACAACCAATATCCTTCCATGCAGTCCAATGAGTATGATGAAAAGTATGAACAAAGAAGGTACTCCAGACAGAATCAGTACGGGGAGAACAACTATCATGCTCATGGAGAGAGAAATTTCACTCCTTACAGACAGGCACGTGAACAGCGCTACGGAAACAATAATCCTCAATCTCGCGGTCGCTACAATAATAATAACAATAGTGGTTACAGACAGCAACGCCCTTCCAGAAATGAGTATGGAGAAGGGTATGCTGCTCCTAATTATTATGGCAATAACAGACCGAATAATCCGAACTATTCAAAAGGTAATAAGGGCAAAAAGCAAAGACCTAACCAATCTCAACAGAGAGTCTTTCATCCAAGACCTAAACCTATAGTTTACACACAGGATCATGTAGATGTTACAGAACCTATACGTCTGAACAAATATATGGCTAATTCGGGTGTTTGCTCAAGAAGGGAGGCAGATGAACTGATCCAAGCCGGAAAGGTAATGGTTAATGGTGTTGTAGTATCCGAGCTTGGAGCAAAGGTATATATCACCGATGAAATAAAGCTAAATGACCAACTTCTCTCTTTGGAGAATAAAGTCTATGTGTTGCTCAATAAACCTAAAAACTGTGTTACCACTTCGGACGATCCTCAAGAGAGACTAACCGTTTTGGATTTGGTGAAGAACGCATGTAAAGAGCGTATTTATCCCGTAGGCCGTTTGGATAGAAATACAACGGGAGTGCTGCTTCTGACCAATGATGGAGACTTGGCTACCAAGTTGATGCACCCTTCTTATGATAAAAAGAAAATCTATCACGTCTGGCTCGATAAGCCTGTAGCTGTAGAAGATATGCAGAAGATAGCTGATGGTATCGAGCTTGAAGATGGCGAAATACATGCAGATGCAATCTCTTATGTCTCACAAGATGATATGTCTCAGGTGGGTATCGAGATTCACTCGGGAAGAAACAGAATTGTAAGACGTATATTCGAGCATCTTGGCTATAAAGTTTACAAGCTTGACAGAGTATATTTTGCAGGATTGACTAAAAAGAATCTCGGACGAGGCAAATGGAGATATCTCAGCCAAGAGGAGGTAAATATGCTTCGAATGGGAGCGTTTGAGTAAGAATTAAGTTGACAATTAAAGGGGATAGTAACTATGGCTATCAAAAGAACTAAAATAGTAGATATATTCAAAGAAGCTCCGGTAGGTTCCGAAGTTACCGTTATGGGGTGGGTGAGAACTAAGAGAGGAGGAAAGAGTGTAACCTTTATTGCTCTCAATGATGGTTCCACTATTCACAATCTTCAAGTGGTAATCGTGCCAAATGAAGAAAACGAAGAAACTCTCAAACTTGTTACTACAGGAGCAAGTGTGAGCGTTGTTGGCATTGTTGTCGAATCGCAAGGAAAGGGACAGAGTGTCGAGATTCAGGCTAACTCTATTACGGTATTGGGTACAGCCGATCCTAATACTTATCCTCTTCAGAAGAAGGGACACAGCATGGAGTTTTTGCGTGAGATTGCGCATTTGAGACCTCGTACCAATACCTTTGGTGCTGTTTTCAGAATTCGCCACCATATGGCTATGGCAATCCACACATTCTTCCACAACAAAGGCTTTTTCTACTTCCACACACCGCTTATTACGGCGAGTGATGCCGAAGGAGCCGGTCAGATGTTCAAAGTAACCACTTTGGATCTTAACAATCTTCCTCTTACCGAAAGTGGAGAGATAGATTACTCGGAAGACTTCTTCGGAAGACATGCGAACCTGACTGTATCCGGACAGCTGGAAGGAGAGTTGGCAGCCATGGCTCTTGGAGGTATCTACACATTCGGGCCTACGTTCCGTGCCGAAAACTCAAATACGCCGCGACACTTGGCAGAGTTTTGGATGATAGAGCCGGAGGTTGCTTTCTTCGATAATGAGGATAATCAAAATCTTGCGGAAGAGTTCATCAAGTATTGTCTTCAATGGGCATTGGATCATTGCGAAGATGATTTGAAGTTCCTTAATGATATGATAGACAAAGAACTGATCGACCGCATAAGATTTGTTTTGGATAAGCCTTTTGTTCGTTTGAAGTATACAGAGGGCATCGAAATCTTGGAAAAAGCAGTGAAAGATGGAGTTAAGTTCGAGTTTCCTATCTTCTGGGGAGCAGATCTTGCCTCTGAACATGAGAGATATTTGGTGGAACAATACTTTAAAGCTCCGGTTATCCTTACAGATTATCCTAAGGAGATTAAGTCGTTCTACATGAAGCAGAACGATGACGGTAAGACTGTCCGTGCGATGGATGTTCTTTTCCCAAAAATTGGAGAGATAATCGGAGGGTCTGAGAGAGAAGCAGACTTTGAAAAGCTGACTCAAAGAGCCATAGATATGGGCGTGCCTCACGAAGAGATGTGGTGGTATTGGGACACTCGCCGTTATGGTACTGCTCCTCACGCCGGATTTGGATTGGGTTTTGAGCGTCTGCTTCTTTTCGTTACGGGTATGAGTAATATTCGTGATGTGATACCTTTTCCTCGAACACCTAACAATGCAGAATTTTAATCTTTGAGCATACAGAGCTTACCTCTGATATGGATGAAAGGAGCTACACAACCATTTGTGTAGCTCCTTTTTTTTGTATTTACTCTTCAATAGGGATACATCTTACCGGAGAATTATTCGAGAAAGAATAGTTTTCATTAACGAGTACAGAAAATCTTCTAAGGGAGTATATATTTTTATCTGAATATAGTCGGAAATTCAAATCAAGGTTTGAAAAGTAGAAATCAGACTTTGGTTTTAGTCGGTCAAACTTTGGGTTGTAGACATCAAGCCTTGATGGGAAATAAAAAAAGTGATCGGAGTAGTTTTTTAGGCTATTCCAATCACTTTATAAATGACTAAAAAAGAGTTTCTAATTTGGTTTTTGAAATTGTGGACAGAGAAGTTTACCCTCTTTATGCTTCTTTTTTCTTCAGAAGATAGTAATGCAAAATCGGATTCAGACTATTGTGTGATCGGTCGGATTACCGGCAAGAGACTGCACGTCATGGTGAATGTGCAAGTCTCTATCTACACAGAAAATAGTTCTGACCAGTTTTTGTACACTGCCTACATCGTGAGAAATAACCATTATGGCTGTTTCTTTATTTATTTCAGGCAGAAGAGAGTAGAGATGCCCCTCAAATCTTTTGTCCACATAGGTATTGGGTTCATCCAAAATGAGTAGAGAAGGGGATGAAACCAAAGCACGAGCGAGGAGAATACGCTGGAGCTGTCCTCCGGACAGCTTGCCTATGTGCGTATCTCTATAGGCTGACATGTGTACCCGTTCGAGCATGTTCTCAACCTTGTTCCGTACGTCGCTTATGCCTTTAGTTCCTTTGTTCCAGTTTTTTACCAGTCCGCTGCTTACGACATCGTATACGGAAATGGGAAACTGCTTGTCTATGCTATTTTGTTGTGGGAGATATCCTATCTCAAAGGGGGGAAAGGGACTTTCTTTTTCTCCATAGAGCACTTTCCCCGAAAAGGGTTTTATCATCCCCAGCAACACCTTTATCAGGGTGGTTTTTCCGCCTCCGTTGGGGCCTATAATACCGATAAAGTCGTTCGAAGCTATTTCAAACGAAACTCCCGGCAAGATAATCTCCCCATCGTAGCCGGCTACTATATCTATTGCTTTAACCAGTAGAGACATTAGCGGAATATTGCTTTTGCTGTGTCCAATAGCTCTCTATCCCACTCCTCGGATAGAGGATTTATGGTGAAAGTCTTTAGCGAAAGAGCCTTAGCGATAGATTCTACGGAACTACTATTGAATTCCTGCTGAAGCAGTACCACTCCGGCATTTTGAGTTTTAGCTTCCTCTATCAGTTGCTCTATGTGTTGCGGTGTGGGCTCTTTCCCTTCGCGTTCTACGGCTATTTGGTTTAGCTCCCACTCTCCTGAGAAAAAAGAGAGTGAAGGGTGGTAGATGACAAAAGAGCGGATCGAGGATTGAGATTTGAGTTCCTGGATCTCCTTTTCTATCCGATCAATATCGGCGGATAGCTGCAGATAGTTTTCATGCAACAGCTCTTTGTACTCAGGAAAAAGGCTTTGAAGTGTCTCGAACATCCCTTTAGCTATGGCACGACCTCCCAATATAGAAGACCAATAGTGAGGATCTCCGAAATGAGAATCATGATGTCCGGGATGAGAGCAAACATGGTCTACACCATAAGCATCCATTGCCTCTTTAGGAACATAACCTGAAAGGTCTATGAGTCTGACGCCACTCTCGCTAATAGCATCTATCAGAGTGTTTTCCATGGTCAGGCTACCCATGTAAAAGAACGCCTTACATGAGGAAAGAGATAGAAGAGTATTGGGTGTAGGATCGAAGGATTCAGGATTGGCTCCCGGAGGTACTAATACCTTTACTTCCGCAATATCACCAAGAAGCTTTTTTGCAAAAAACTTCTGTGGTGCAATACTTACCATTATTTCAGGGTGCTGACCACCGCTTCTACTCGTATTGGAGCAGGAGAGTGTCAGCAGTAGTAGAGCAACACAGAAGATTTTGCGAATATTAGAGACGATGAGTTCGTTTCGAAACATTTACGGAGTCTGTTGTTGTGGAAGTATTGGTGTCTTCTTTCTTGGGCTGTGAAGATACCACAAGCTTGGAAGAGTTATCTATATCATTCTTATTCACCTTATCGGAGCATAAAAGTGCCTCCGAAGAGTTAAGAAGTTTGAGATCTACACTGTCGGTACTGAAAGTATCAGCAAACAGTTCGGATGCCCTTAGAACAGAAGCTTTAAGATATTTTGAACTTCCGGAAAGGGTCGCCTCCGAAGCATCTGTCAGTTTAAGATGAAAAACGTTTATATCTCCCGAAAGCTTAAGGGAAGATGCATCTTGAGCAGCAACAATCAAAGAGTCTATATTCGCTTCCAGCGTACAACTTGATCCTTTATTAACTTCCGCATTCAGCATGGAAAGCCACTTTTCCTCTATTGTAATCTTTGCCGCCGCACCTTTGCTTAGTGATAGATCGTTGAGATTTATCTTACGGGAGTGTACTCGTATGCGAATCCGGTCACTGTCAGGGTCGTCTCTCAGATCTTCTATCCTCAATACATCCTTCCCATTTTTTCTTGTTACTTGGAAAAACAACTCATTCTCCTCCAAATCTTCTTCCGATATGGTATAAGAAGGGAGCTTAGACTCTTTGTCATATATAAAGTGTAGCTCAACATTCCCTTCCACCTCCACAGATTCAAAATCGGCTAACTTCCCTTGGTCTTGAATCTTCTTCACATTTCTGTGATTGGAGGAGTAAGAACTATCTTCATTTATGTAGGTGATGTGGTTGCGCTGGAATGCACATTTTGCAATAAGCAACGCCGCGGCACAGCAAAGTAGTGTCAGGATTGTTGTGTTCCTTTTATTCTGTTGCATGAGGGCATTTATTTTTGGTAGAACTTAGAAAATCCGCTCGATTCTCCACGTCGAATCTGAGGAGCTTTCTCGCTTACATTGGTGAGTGTAGAGCTCGCATATACACCGTAATATAGTTCGCCCACTACATTTGTGGTGGCTGAGCTTGCCCCTGATACTTCCACTTTACCAATCTTAGCGATAAGATTTCTAAAGCTTGCCGTTGAAGCGGCTGACACTTCAAGCTCTAACAGGCGAGTCTGACCGGAGATATTGACACTGGAGGCACCCGATACTTCGCATTCTATTTTCTCAAAGTCTCCGGATATTTTGGCAACAGATGCCCCGGAGATATCAATATCCAAGCTTCTGATATTTCCTGCACATCCAAAAGATGAAGCTCCGGAAACCTCTACTGCAAGGTTGTTTATGTCTATCGGAGTGCTTGGATCAATATGAACGACAGAAGCTGCATGCACGGAAAAACCACGAAACAGAGATGGTTTTGTGGTGTAGAGGATAAATTCGGTCGTGGGAATCTTTTTGGCTAAAAACCTTTTAGGGCCTAAAATCCGTACTCTGCCATTGTCTACACGTATTTCTGCACCTTTTGCATCCGAAGGTTTAGAGACCAGTTCTAAGTAGTTCTCATTAGAGTGCTTTACCGTAACCTTTACAGTTCTTTCTGCCTCTAAAAATTGGGGAGCCTCAGGAAGTTCGTAACGTCTATTGTTACTAAAGATTTGAGCATGGCCAAACGACGACAATGTAGCCAAAAGGACTACAACAAAGGAAAAAATACTTTTACTCTTCATTATGGTAATATGTTTTATGAGTTAAATTCAATGCACCAAACAGAAATGCGGTTTACACAGATGTGTGTTGTGTATACAACTGCTAATTTAGCAATTTCTACTATAATGAGTACAATCTTGGGTATCTGTGGAAGAGGCAATGAAAGAGAAAAAGCAATATCGTACAGCTGTACGATATTGCTTTTTCTCTCTGTGTCAGATTTTGGCGGGATTAATACTCTTCTTCGTTGAAGAAAAAGTCCTCTTTGCTGGGATAATCCGCCCAAATATCTTCGATTGAGTCATATATCTCACCCTCTTCTTCTATTTCTTGTAGGTTTTCTATGACTTCCATAGGAGCTCCGGATCTTTGAGCATAATCTATAAGTTCATCTTTACTTGCAGGCCATGGTGCATCTTCCAACTTTGATGCTAATTCGAGTGTCCAGTACATAATAAATCAATTGTCGTTAGAGGTTTCTTTTAATTATTCTCTATCCGGAGAAAAAGTCATTTGTCTTCCGGCTTAAAATTTGGCGCAAAGTAAAACATTTTTTTTCAATAACCAAGCCTAGATGGACTATCTGTCTGACCGGATATATTCAAAATGCTCTGTATCAGACGGAAGAAAGCTTTTCTTAAAATGCATTTTCTTCCCAAATCGTACGTGAAAACATTGTGTGATCTTGATTTTTCCTACTTTCCGGATGAATAAATATTGTATGAAGGAGATGCCCATACCCATTTCTTTCTTTTTGAATCTATTTGTGTCTTGTAAAAGCCTGAAATATATCTCTTATAAGCCTTAAAAAACCGATTTATGTCTGTATCGTTTTTGCTATCTTTGCACAATATTAAGTAGCAAGAAATAGAGCATGGAATACAACTTTTCGGCCATAGAAAAAAAGTGGCAAGACTATTGGGCTAAGAACTCAACGTATAAGATTGTAGAAGACGCACTGCGTCCAAAGTTTTACATATTGGATATGTTCCCTTATCCTTCGGGAGCGGGGCTGCACGTTGGACATCCATTAGGGTATATTGCGTCGGATATTTACGCAAGATATAAAACCCATAAAGGTTTTAATGTGCTGCACCCTATGGGTTTTGATGCTTATGGTTTGCCGGCAGAACAGTACGCTATACAGACAGGACAACATCCTGAGGTCACAACCGATAAAAACATAGACAGATATAAGGAACAGCTTGCAAAGATTGGCTTTGGCTACGACTGGGATAGAGAGATTCGTACTTCTGCCCCAGGGTATTACAAGTGGACGCAGTGGGCGTTCTTGAAAATGTTTGGCTCTTACTATGATAATGTCCAAAATAAAGCGTTACCCATAGAAACCCTTATTTCTCATTTTGAGAAAAAAGGAACGGAGGACATTCAAGTTGCCTGCTCCGAGGAGCTATTCTTTACTGCAGAAGAGTGGAAGGCAAAGAGCGAAAAAGAGCAACAGGAAATACTAATGAACTATAGGTTGGCATACCTTGGAGAAACAATGGTAAACTGGTGTGCCGCTCTGGGAACCGTACTTGCCAATGATGAGGTAAGTGAGGGACTTTCCGTTCGAGGAGGCCATCCGGTAGAGCAGCGCAAGATGAAACAGTGGTGTTTGCGTGTGTCTGCTTATGCCGACAGATTGCTAAATAGCTTGGAAGAACTGAACTGGACAGAAGCTCTTAAGGAGACTCAGCGCAACTGGATCGGAAAGAGTGAAGGTGCAGAAATTAAATTCCATGTGGCAGATTCGGACTCTATAATTACAGTTTTCACTACCAGAGCCGACACTTTATTTGGTGTCTCGTTTATGGTATTGGCTCCGGAAAGCGAGTACGTGCCGGTTGTTACTTCTTCCGAGCAAGCGAAAGAGGTTGAAGCATATCTTGAAGCAACCAAAAAGAAGACGGAACGTGAGCGCATCTCTGACCGTAGAGTAACGGGAGTTTTTACAGGAGGATATGCAATACATCCTATCACAAAGCAGAGGATACCTATCTGGGTAAGCGACTATGTTCTTTCCGGTTATGGTACAGGTGCTATTATGGCTGTTCCTGCGCATGATAGTAGAGATTTTGCTTTTGCTCGTCATTTTGATTTACCCATACTCCCGGTTGTTAAACCGGAAGGAGATAAAACGCTTTTGCCTGTAGAGGAATGGAGCGATAGTATGGATAGTAAGGAGGGGATAATGATAAATTCCGGTTTCCTTAATGATCTGTCCGTCAAAGAAGCCATAGCCAAAACGAAAGAGTACATCTGTGAAAATGGATTGGGAAGAGTAAAGACAAATTTCCGTCTTCGAGATGCTATTTTTAGCCGTCAGCGTTATTGGGGGGAGCCTTTCCCAATTTATTATAAAGATGGAATGCCTTATCCTTTACCTGAAGAGCAGCTGCCTTTGGAGCTTCCGGAGGTAGATAAGTTTCTTCCAACAGAGTCCGGAGAACCCCCTTTGGGGCGTGCAAAAAACTGGACATCAGCAGAGGGTTATCCGTTAGAGCTTTCAACAATGCCGGGATTTGCAGGTTCTTCCGCATATTTTCTCAGATATATGGATCCTCACAATCCGGACTCCTTGGTGGATAAGTTCAAGAATGAGTATTGGAAAAATGTAGACCTGTATATCGGAGGCACAGAACATGCTACCGGACACCTTATATATAGCCGTTTTTGGAATAAATTTCTTTTCGATTTGGGAGTTATCTGTGAAGATGAACCTTTCCAAAAGCTCATTAATCAAGGGATGATTCAAGGTAGATCCAATTTCGTTTATAGGATTAAGGATACCAATACATTTGTCTCTTTTGGGCTGAAAGATCAGTATGACACTACTCCTATACATGTGGATGTAAATATTGTTCACAACGACCGTTTGGACTTGGAAGCATTTAAGAGTTGGAGACCTGAATTTGCCACTGCAGAGTTTGTCCTTGAAAATGGGGAATATATCTGTGGATATGCAGTGGAGAAGATGAGTAAAAGCTTCTTCAATGTGGTTAATCCGGACGATATTGTGCACCAGTACGGAGCTGATACGCTTAGACTCTATGAGATGTTCTTGGGTCCATTGGAGCAATCAAAACCTTGGGATACGAAAGGTATAGATGGAGTATTTCGTTTCTTGAGAAAGCTTGTCTCTTTATATGGAGAAATAACAGAAGAGCAACCTTCTGCAGTGGAGTACAAAGCCCTTCACAGCCTTATTAAAAAGTTGGAGCAGGGAATAGAATCATTCTCTTTTAATACCTGCGTGAGTGCCTTTATGATTTGTGTGAACGAGTTGCAGTCTTGTAATTGCAGTAAGCGTCTGATATTAGAGCCTCTTGCTATTTTGCTTTCTCCTTTTGCACCTCACTTGGCGGAAGAGTTATGGCATTATCTTGGTCATGAAAAGAGCATTACTCAAGAGCCTTATCCTGTATTAGAGGAGAAATATCTGGTGGAGTCCGAAACGAATTATCCGGTATCGTTTAACGGGAAAGTCCGTTTCCAACTACCTCTACCGGCGGATATGAGTAAGGCAGATATAGAAAAGGCTGCATTATCTCATTCCGATACTGCAAAATGGCTTTCCGGTGCTACTCCCAAAAAGGTGATTGTTGTTCCCGGAAAAATCATCAATATAGTACATTAAACAAACAGAAACATAACCATTCTCTAATAGTTTAGAAATTATGGGAAAGATCTCAAAAAAACTGTATGCAATCTCAGATTATATTGTTATTCTTCTGGGACTTTTAGTTTACTCTTTTGGTTGGACTGCTTTCATCCTTTCTCACGATATAACATCGGGTGGACTTGCAGGTATTTCAACTCTTATTGGACGTACATTGGACATTGCTGTTGCTTGGCCGTACAACATCATTAACGGTATTCTGATAGTAATTGCTCTTATCGTATTAGGATGGCAATTCTCGCTAAAGACCCTCTTTAGTGTGGTTGCATTGTTCTTCATAATTCCACCTTTTGAAAGCTTTTTTAAAACACCATTATTAGCAGATCAGCCATTTATGGCGGTGGTAATCGGATCTATTCTTTGCGGTATAGGTTTGGGGATAGTATTTACAGTAAATGGTTCTACCGGAGGAACGGATATTATAGCCGCTATCATCAACAAGTACAAACCGATGTCTATAGGAACCGGACTTATGATTATAGACGTGTTCATCATCGGAGCTTCTTACTTTGTCTTTAGGAATCCTGACCTGTTGGTGTTTTCCGTAGTAGAAGTGATGCTTGTGAACTTTACTCTTGACTTTGTTCTGAATGGGTACAGACAAAGCATGCAGTTCTTTATCTTCTCAGAGAAGACAAAAGAGATAAGTCAGGCTATAATGGAAGAGACCGGACGTGGAGGAACATACCTCTATGGGGAAGGAGCTTACTCCGGTAATGAGGCAAGAGTTCTCATGGTTGTGGCAAGGCGTAGCGACAGTTCCACAATCTTTCGGATAGTAAAAGAGCTTGACCATAAAGCATTCATTACTCAAAGCCTTGTTAAAGGTGTTTATGGTGAGGGATTTGAACCGATTAAAATCTCTTCCAAGAAAAAAAAAATGGCATAAACTCGTAGAAAACCTTATTTTCTGGGGATAAAACCTTATGGAGGCAATATTTGCAACACACAATAACCATAAACTTCACGAAGTAGCTCAAATGTTACCATCTTGGCTACATCTGAAGAGCTTGAATGATATAGGGCTTACCGAAGAAATTGTAGAAGATGGCAGCAGCCTGGAAGAAAATGCTCTCATTAAGGCTCGCTATGTCTTCTCAAAAAAAACTTCTATTGGAATGGCTTTTGCTGATGATACCGGATTAGAGGTAGACGCATTAGGAGGAGCTCCCGGTATATACAGCGCAAGATATGCGGGGGAGCACTGTTCGTTCAAGGACAATGTAGACAAACTTCTTCGAGAACTTCAAGACGTACAAGATTTGGAACAGAGAAAAGCCAGGTTCCGCACAGTAATTGCACTTGTATTGGAAGGCGGAGAAGAGCATCTTTTTAGTGGAGTTGTAGAAGGTGTTATTGCTTTGTCTCCGAGTGGTGTGAAAGGATTCGGATATGATCCGATTTTTATCCCGAATGGTTTTAGTGAGAGTTTTTCGGAAATGCCACTGGCTCTAAAGAATAGTATCAGCCATAGAGGAAAGGCATTTCAGATGATGAAACAGTTTTTAGAGACTTATACAGACCATGAGAAGTGAGAAGATTAAGATAGAATTTTGGGGAGATCTTAACTGCCCGTTTTGTTATATTGGCGATATAGTACTTAAACGAACGCTCGAAACTACAGGATATATGGATAAGACTCAAGTATCCTATCGTGCTTGTCGTTTGTACCCCGATTTTGCTCCGGAAGAGCAGCATCACTTTCGTTCTCAGCTTGATGAATCCGATGAGAACGCCAAAGAACAGATCGACAAAAAGATTGGAGTCATGAAGCACTTGGCAGATAAATATGACTTAAAGTATGGGATGGACAACGCCGTTGTCTCTAATACCTCCGAGGCTCTTTCTCTTTTACTGTGGGTATCAGACTGCTTCAATCAGGATAGTAAATACCTTTTTGCTCTGAAGGAAGCACTTGGTAGAGCATTCTTCTCCGAAGGGAAGGTCCTTTCTGATAGGAGGGTACTTTTATCGGCTGTAGAGGAAGTGGGACTTAACCGTACTGAAGCGGAACAAATTCTGAATAATGGTACTTATCTTCGAGCATTAGAAAGAGATCAAAAGGAATCCGAGACAAAGTGTCCTCGTTTCATCCCCACCATTTATATTGGAGATACGAGATTGGAAGGCTTGTTTAAGTCCGAACAGATAGAGAAACTCTTATTCGAACAATAATTTATTGGCTGTATAACTAAGAAGAGAGTCGGGAACAGAGATAACTGTTTCCGACTCTCTTTTATTTTGTTTCAACCGTCAAGTTTTAATTTCTCAGTTATCTACTGCACTTCTTCGGGTTTCAGTCCATGGGTATAAGTGGCAATTTTGTTGTCTTTGTCCACGTATATGAAGAGAACTTCTAAGTGGGGTTGTTGCTTCAATACTTCTACGGCTCTATCAAGTCCTAGCCCCATAAACGCTGTCGCCCAAGCGTCTGCCTCCATACAGGTGGGGGCTTTAACTGTAGCACTGAGGATATTTTGATTGGCAGGCATTCCGGTGCTCGCATCTATTGTATGAGCTACTTTTTTGCCGTCCACGAACTTGAAGTTGCGATAATCTCCCGATGTCGCCAATGCCCCTCTATCACATAACGATAGGACATACTGTATTTCTTGTATGGTGCTTGTGGCGTCTTCTACCGGGCGGTTTATTCCCACACGCCAACAGTTTTTGTGTGCATTTATGCCTCGGCATACAACCTCCCCTCCAAACTCAACCATATAATTGGTTACCCCATGTTGCTCGAGTGTGTAGCCGATAAGATCAGAAAGATAGCCTTTTGATAGGGAGACTGTGTGAATGGTAATGCGAGGATCTTCCTTTTGGACGATGGTGTCTTCTTTTATGGAAATCTTGTTATACCCGACATACTGTCTCAGACTGTCGAGAGTTTCCGGAGTGGGAGAGTGTGCCACTTCTCCTTTTGTGCCAAATCCCCAAGCTTCGAAGTAGGGAGATCCCGTAATATCGTACACTCCTCCTGTAGCTTCAGATACTCTATGAGCCGTGAGGATAACACGAGAGAGAAGGGTATCTGCCGTGAAGGTCTCGTTCCTATTGATTCTGGATATAAGGCTTAACGAATCAAAGTTATTCAGGCTTGCCCCAAATCTTCTCATTGTTTCTTGTATCTCATCGGTGAGATTCTCTTCGCTCTGATAGATGATGTGATATGTCGTGTGAAAGGCCGTGCCATTGAGTGTTGTGTATGGCAGCTCTTTGTTGTTGCAGGATGAGAAAAGAGAGATAAGTGCTGCGGCAAGGATGAAAAGAAGAGAATGGCGTCTCATGGGGATGATGTGTTAGATTGTTTCCCTTATGTTGTGTTGATTCCGACTTGATGATGTCCGGCAAATAAGTTCGCCCAAGAAACCGGCAAGAAAGAGTTGCACTCCCAAAATGATTCCAGTGAGTGCAAGATAAAAATAGGGGCGTGAGGTAACTAATGGTGCGGGGGTGTTTTGCAATATGGCTATGAGCTTGTCCGCTCCTACAATACAGAGAGCAATGAAACTTATAAAAAACATCAGGCTACCAAGCAGACCGAAGAAGTGCATGGGTTTCTTTCCGAACCGACCAGTGAACCAAAGCACCATGAGATCCAAATAGCCATTGACAAAACGGCTGAGACCAAACTTTGTTGTACCATACTTTCTTGCGCGATGCACGACGACTTTTTCTCCGATATTGCTATAACCTGCCTGCTTTGCCATATAAGGGAGGAAGCGGTGCATGTCATTGTAAACTTCCAAGCTTTTTACTACTTCGTTTTTGTAGGCCTTGAGTCCGCAGTTGAAGTCATGCAATTTTATTCCGGATATGAGACGGACCGTAGCATTGAACAGCTTCGTCGGCATTGTTTTAGAGATAGGATCGTAGCGTTTCTTTTTCCATCCGGAGACCAAATCATAGTCCTCTTGAGTAATCATTCTGTAGAGTTCCGGTATCTCATCGGGAGAGTCTTGAAGATCTGCATCCATTGTAATTACAACTCTACCTTGTGCTATCTCAAATCCGTGGTGAAGGGCTGGGGATTTACCATAGTTGGAGGTGAATCTTATACCTCTAATATTCTCTGACTCCCGGCTTAAGTTCTTAATGCACTCCCATGAACCATCTTTGCTGCCATCGTCTACAAAAATGATTTCGTACGAGAATCCCTCTTTCTGCATCACTTCCGCTATCCAAGCATGAAGTTCGGGAAGGGATTCCTCCTCATTGTAAAGAGGGATAACAACAGATATATCTATATTGTATTCTGGGTTCATGTTATTTGCTTTTCTTGACTAATAAGCCAACAACAACACTGTATACAAGACCGAAGAAAAGAGACCAGTTGCACATTGCTAACATTAGTCTAAACGGTGTTATGGTACGAATGCTTTCCAATAGAGCCTCTATTCTCTCTCTATCTGCTCCGGATTTTGCCTCTTCTGCCAGTTGTCCGAAAGAGTCGTATGCTGCTTCTAATGAACGAATAAAGGTGTCGTTCTGGAATAAGAAGTGGTAGATAACCATCTGTCCTCCCGCATATACAATGGTTGCAAAGAATACAAGTAGAATGGTGTAGCGTGCTGCTCGAGAAAAACTAATCTCTCCTTGGAGCTCTCCATCTCTATATCTGCATACAAGAAGATAGATGAGTACAGGATAAAAGAAGAACATCAAAACCATGAGGATCAGGGAGATAATGCTCTGATTTAAAAGAACCCATGAAAGGTTTAAAATCATATAAAGCCCAAGCGCTAATCCTTGTCTTAGAGCCAACTGAATGGGACGAGGAGAAATAGGTGCAGGTGAAGTCTGTTGCATGGAAATAAAAAAGCATACACCTAAGATAACTGCGTATATTAGAGTGTATGCTATTTGTTGTTATACTATGGGTAGAGACAAATGCTCTATATCTTTCAAATACTATTCTACCACTCCTTTTATGGTAAGTATAAGCGGTGCTCCATCTTTACCGTTGCTGTACACAGAGACCGTTTTTACAAAAGGATATACACGATTGGTAGGGTCATAGATCACAGTAATGATGCTACTCTTTCCCGGAGGTATAGGCTCTTGGCTGTACTTTGGTGTCGTGCATCCGCAAGAAGACATAACCTTTGTAATAACTAGTGGAGCATTACCCTTATTGACGATTACGAAATCGTGCTTGACACTGCCGTCTTTTTCTTTGATCTTACCAAAGTCATGAGTGGGCGCCGGAGCTTCTATTACCGCTCTTTTTGCTTCTTGAGCAGAGACAGTTTGGAATCCTACAAAAAGAGTAAAGACTGCTATAATTAAATAGAAAAGATTTTTATTCATAATTCGATTGTTTTTTTGTGATACAATAAACCTTATCACTCTCAACATGGGCAAAGATATGAATAATTCTACGATATACAAAAAAGCACGACCTGTGAGGATCGTGCTTCTTTGTATATGTATATGCTAAATCAGTCTTTGAATTTGGCCTTGATAAACTCTCTATTGAGACGAGCAATGTTGCTTATGGAGACGCATTTCGGACACTCCATTTCGCAAGCACGGGTATTGGTACAGTTACCAAATCCAAGCTCATCCATTTTAGCCACCATTGCTTTTGCTCGTCTGTTCGCCTCAACCTTTCCTTGTGGAAGAAGAGCAAACTGGCTTACCTTTGCAGAAACAAAAAGCATGGCAGAACCATTTTTACAAGCAGCAACACAAGCTCCACAGCCGATGCATGATGCAGCATCCATAGCCAAATCTGCATCTTTCTTAGGGATAGGAATGCAGTTGGCATCAGGTATACCTCCGGTATTTACGGAAACGAAACCACCGGCTTGCATGATCTTATCGAAAGCAGTACGGTCTACGGTAAGGTCTCTAATCACAGGGAAACCGGCAGAACGCCAAGGCTCTATGGTAATGGTATCTCCGTCATCAAACTTACGCATGTGTAGCTGGCAAGTAGTGATTTCAGAATCCGGACCATGTGGGTGACCATTGATATAGAGAGAACACATTCCGCAGATACCTTCTCGACAGTCATGGTCGAAAGCAACAGGAAGCTGTCCTTCACTGATTAATTTCTCATTTAGGATATCCAACATCTCCAAGAAAGAACTTCCTTGAGAGATATTTTGGAGTTCGACAGTTTCAAAATACCCCTTAGTTTTGGCATTCTTCTGTCTCCAAACTTTTACTTTTATATTGATGTTCTTATCCATTGTTCATAAATAGTTAAAAGGGTTAGAATAATGCCTTGGTTTAGTTTTTATAGTTACGTTGTTGACGTACGATAAACTCATAGTCCAAAACTTCTTTGTGCATTACAGGATCTGCATTTTCTCCTTTATATTCCCAACATGAAACATAAGAGAACAGATCGTCATGGCGAAGGGCTTCTCCCTCTTCTGTTTGGTGTTCCAAGCGGAAGTGACCACCACAGGACTCTTCACGATCCAGAGCATCGTGCGCCATAAGTTCGCCTATCTCTATGAAGTCGGCAAGTCTTAAAGCTTTTTCAAGCTCTACGTTAAAGTCTTCTGCTTCTCCCGGTATACGAACATTAGACCAGAACTCTTTCTTAAGTTCTTTAAGCTTGACTATAGCTGTTTTCAAGCCTTCAGCCTCGCGTCCCATACCAACGTACTCCCACATTATATGACCAAGCTCTTTGTGCAAATTGTCTACAGAACGTTTACCCTTTATACCCATTAGCCTATCAATACGTTCTTTGATATGGCGTTCAGCTTCTACAAACTCAGGAAGGTCTGTAGAGAAGCGTGGTACTTGTATCTGGTCAGACAGATAGTTCTGTATAGTGTAAGGAAGAACGAAGTATCCGTCTGCCAATCCTTGCATAAGAGCAGATGCTCCAAGGCGATTGGCTCCGTGATCTGAGAAGTTGGCTTCTCCAATTGCAAACAATCCCGGAACAGTAGTCATCAACTCATAGTCTACCCAAAGACCACCCATTGTATAGTGGATAGCCGGGAAGATCATCATAGGAGTTTCGTAAGGATTATCGTCTACGATCTTTTCGTACATCTGGAAGAGGTTACCATACTTCTGTTCCACAACGTTCTTACCCATTCTATTGATGGCATCGGCAAAATCAAGATAGACAGCAAGACCTGTAGATCCAACTCCAAATCCGGCATCGCAACGTTCCTTAGCAGCACGAGAGGCTACGTCACGAGGAACAAGGTTACCGAAAGCAGGATATCTGCGCTCCAAGTAGTAGTCTCTATCTTCTTCTTTGATCTGTGTTGGTTTAAGCCTGCCTTCGCGTATTGCTTGTGCATCCTCAATCTTCTTGGGTACCCAGATACGTCCGTCATTACGGAGAGATTCAGACATCAAAGTCAGTTTACTTTGGAAGTCGCCATGAACAGGGATACAAGTAGGGTGAATCTGAGCCATACATGGATTTCCAAAGAAAGCTCCTTTCTTGTAACATTGCCAAGCAGCAGAACCATTACTCGCCATAGCATTTGTGGAAAGGAAGAATGCATTGCCATAACCTCCGGTTCCGACAACCACTGCGTGAGCTGCAAATCTTTCAAGCTTACCTGTTACGAGGTTGCGGGCGATGATACCACGTGCTCTGCCGTCTACAATAACAACGTCAAGCATTTCATAGCGAGTATACAGTTTCACCTTGCCCAGACCCACCATTCGTGATAGTGCGGAATAAGCACCTAGTAGCAACTGTTGTCCGGTCTGACCACGAGCATAGAATGTACGAGATACTTGTGCTCCACCGAATGAGCGGTTGTCAAGAAGACCACCATACTCACGAGCAAAAGGAACTCCTTGGGCAACGCATTGGTCTATGATAGAGTTGGATACTTCCGCCAAACGGTAAACATTAGCTTCACGTGCACGGTAGTCTCCTCCCTTGATGGTATCGTAGAATAGACGGTAGACAGAGTCCCCATCATTTTGGTAGTTCTTTGCAGCATTGATACCTCCTTGTGCAGCGATAGAGTGTGCTCTACGAGGAGAATCTTGAATACAGAAATTGTAGACATTGAAGCCCATTTCTGCTAAGGATGCTGCGGCGGAGGCTCCTGCAAGACCTGTTCCAACAACAATAACATCCAATCTACGCTTATTTGCAGGGTTTACCAGCTTTTGGTGGCTCTTATAGTTAGTCCACTTTTCGGCCAATGGACCTTGTGGAACTTTAGATTCTAATATATGTGACATAGTTATGATATCTCTTTCTAATCGGGGTTAAACATTAAAGAGCCGGAACCATTGTATGCTCCGCCGCGTGTGAACCAAGGGTCCAAATGTGACCGATATTATCACATAGACCAATAGAGTGGAGGTAAAATGCAACAGCTACTACCGCAAACATCAGGCACACAATTGTCGCATAGATAATACCAATTACTCTCAGTCTCTTGAACCAGATCTTATTGTTCCAACCAAGAGTTTGGAATGCACTCCATGCTCCGTGAGAAAGGTGAAACCAAATAGCTAATAGCCAAATAAGATAACACACTACTACAATCGGGTTGGAGAATGTCTGAACCACGAGAGCAAATCCTTGCTCAGGAGCTTTTCCTGTCCACTCCAAAAGCTGCATTTTTGCCCAGAAGTGGGTAAGGTGCCATCCTAATACTCCTAATACCACAACTCCAAGTACGAGCATATTCTTGGAAGACCAATCTATTCCGGTCTTGCTGGACGATGCGTACCTGTCGGTACCTCTTGCTCTGCGGTTTTGAATAGTAAGGACAAAGGCATAAGCGATGTGGAGAATGAATCCCAACGCCAAAATTGGTACCATGAGCTGTACTACAGGATTTGTTCCCATGAAGTCACAAGCTGCATTGTAGCCACTCTCAGAAAAGATTGCGACAACATTTATGGTCGCATGGAGTAATAGAAATACAATAAGAAAGAATCCGGTCAAACTCATTAAGACCTTCTTCCCAATAGATGAATTAAATAACCACATAGAAATGATAAGTGTTAAGTGGGTTTAAAACTGTTTACTCGTTTGTTTTATTCTGTTTGCCGGCAAAGTTAAACTATTTATTCGGTCTTTCCGATACTTTAGCATGAAATTATTTGCTTTTTTCTTTAATCACTATATGTATGTATATAAAAAGCTTAATTTATCGTGTTTTATTTCTGCTTCTTACAGAATATACCCATTTAAGGGGAATTGATTTTGTTTGCAAGATACTTCTTTTTTTGTTCTTGATGCCTACACGATTCGCATAATATTTTATGTTTGTTCTGCTTCAATATTGCTTGATAAAATAGTTTTAGATTAAACAATTATATTTGCTCTCCAATTTTAGTCAAATAAAGATATCAACAGAGCTATGAATGCAACCATAAAATCAGTGGCAGCAAAAGGGGATTTTGTGCTGGAAATAGGCAATAAAGAAGTGCTTCATGTGTTTTACAAAAGCATTTTTTCCAACATTGCCAATCTAAACCTCAATGGAGAAAACATTGAAATTCGTCCTCGTAATGTCTGGTGTAAAAAGATTGATATACTAAAAGATGGGGTAAATAAAGGGGAGATACGATTCAATTGGAAAGGTTATATTATTCTTCGTTTAGCAACTGAAGAATCTTACGAAACCTATGTAATTAAGAGTAAGGGTCTATTCAGGAGTGATTTTGAAGTAAGAGATAGTAGAAATAATCCTTTATTTCTTATGAAGCCAAAGGTCAAATGGAAGAAAGCAAATTTTGAGTATGATATCTTGTTTAATAATGATGCAGAAGCAAAAAATCCTCTTATAGAACTTCTTGTGTATGCAACTTATGGAGTAAACTTACAGCTTTCTACTTTTTTTGCACTTGTAATAGCAGGTTGATGCTCCGTGTCGCCCGGCTTCCTCAAAGTAGTTTAATAGAGCATATAAACTCAATTCTTAGGATATATACTGCTCCCTAATTATTGCCAAATTTATCTGATTTGAATATTATTTTACCTATAAATTGTGATTGTTGCTGTTTAGAACCATCTCTACCTTTGCAACCGAAAACAATATAAGTTCAATGGTAAAACATCATAATCAAATCATATTTAAAGATGAAAAAAATTACTTTGACTAAAACATTCATGCTGCTTTTTGCAGTATCTCTTGGGGTATTCTTTACAAGTTGTAAAGACAAGAATAAACCGGATACCCCGAATGACGTTAAAACTGCTTCTTACATCAGTGCTAACTCTTATACAAAATGGGTTTATTTCTCTCTTGAGTCTGGAAAGGTCGTAAAGGTAGAGGATCCTACTAAGAGTAAAGATTGGGATTTAGGTTTCCATAGACAACAAATACGGGTAAATGACAAGAATTTTGCCGGAGTTGGAAAAGCTCAGATGCTTGAAGAAACCAATTTTGACGCAAAAATATCTCCGGATCCTTCTAAGATGATAGAAAATAGAGAGATTATGATTCCCGTTGGTGTTAATATGAGTAATACCGATAATCCGTACATCTTAGAAAAGGGATTTTGTTTGACGGATAACGATAACTTCTTGAAGAATACTATCGGATCTTATTCTATTAACATGTCAGAGATGGGAAAAGATCCTAGTAAGATGTATCCTGTAAACAAGAAAGTATTTGTTTTTCTTACTGCAGATGGCAAAACATACTATAAATTACAGTTTACAAGTGCTCTTTCAGAGGAAGGTAAGGGAGGTCACCTTAGCTTCAAGTTTGTTAAGCTGTAATTTTAAAGACATCGATTTAAACCTATAAATTGCATTTTCTAAATAGAAAAGAGCCACTCTCAGCATCTTATAAGCTAAGGATGGCTCTTTATTTATGTCCTCTTGAGAAAGAGGAAAAATAAAATAAGTAACAATCATGAATAGACTAAAAATAGCAGTATTCTTTATTCTAATTACTTTCTGCTCTATTACTATACAAGCTCAAATTGGGATAAAAGGGATTGTATTGGATCAAGAGATTGAAAAGCCTTTGAGCAACGTACGAGTTATTCTTAAGAAAAAGGGAGGTAAGATAGCAGGAGAAGTACTGACCAATGACAAAGGAGAATTTGATTTTAATCTTCAAAACCTGAAAAAATCAGATCTTAGAGGCCTTATTTTCACTTACAAGGGATATGAGCCGGAGAGGCTTTCTTTAGCTTTACTACCAAATCTGAAAGATATTAGGATTTATATGAAATCCCACACATATCAATTAGACGATCATGTGGTTGTAACAGCTACTCGTACTCAACGTCATTTGGAACAACTTCCGGTTCCTACTCACATCATCGGTCGTACTCAAATAGAGAAGATCGCTCCAACAACAATGCAAGAGCTATTGTTGTATACTATCCCCGGTATAGAACTTAGCGATCATGGAGGTGTTACCAGAATTAAGATTCAGGGGCTGGACTCTCAATATACCGCCATCTTGATAGATGGAGAAGAAATGGCCGGAATGAGAAGTGGATCTGTTGATTTATCTAGAATTTCTCCGGATATGATAGAGCGTGTAGAAGTGGTAAAAGGTGCTGGTAGTGCTTTATATGGGTCCAATGCCATAGCAGGAGTTATCAATCTTATCACAAAAGAGAACAGAAAACCGTTTTCTTTCAATGCTTCTGTCGGTTCTTCTACTCATAAACAACACAATGGTGACATTGGAGTCGGTTTTCGTCGAAAGAATTTTTCAAATCTTACTTCTCTTTCTACCGGGATTGAAGGTGGTTATAGACTTTCTACGCAAAAAGAAGATGTTTACTTGGATATATCTAAAAACACACTATACCGTGCAGGCAACAGACTACAATGGAAGCCTGTAGAAAATATAGCTTTAAAGTGGAATCTTTCGGGGAATACAAGAAAGCAAGAGTTGAATGAGTATCAGAATGATAAGTATAATTATTTGAATAATATGATCAGTCTCAATTGGGGGATATCAGACAAGCACTCTATCCAAGGTTCTTATAATGTAGACTTTGCATCAAGAGATCGCCTTTTCCCAAAGAAAGAGACTGATAATAAAGTCTTCTTGTACAAGAATATTAAGCATGCAGCGAGAACAATGTATGCTTTTTCCGATAGCAAAATTGGAGACTTGAACATCGGAGCTGAAGGCTACAAAGAACTTATAAACTCTTATCAGATTGAGGAGAATAAGGAAACTAAAAACTTAGGGTACTTTGTTCTTTTTGCCCAACATCTTTGGAACCCTTCTAAGCATTTTCAACTTTTGTATGGTTTGCGTTCGGATATCCACTCAGCTTACGGTACACATATAAGTCCGAAAGTTTCTGCTTCTTTCTCTTATAATAATACCAAGATGCGTCTCGGATATTATGAAGCATTCAAGTCTCCTACTGCAATGGAGCTCTATTTTAATTGGAGTCACTTGGGGCAGTTTTATATCTTAGGGAATCCTGATCTTAAGCCTGAAACAGCAAGACAAATGCTATTGAATTTGGAATGGAATCATAAAAACATTCTTAATATAAATAGTGGTGTTACACATACACGATTTAAGGACAGAATTGTTTTAAGAGTGAAAAGTGACAACAACAGGTACTTTACGAACATTGAGGATACCAATTTTATGACTGTTGCAGATGCTCAGGTTACGTGGCGTCCAATAAATGGTCTCTCTCTTTCTTTGAGCTACCTCTACACACACGATCCTCAGTATGTCATGGTCGAAGGGAAAAAGTATAGAACATCTCTTTCTCGTCCACACAATATCCTTGGTAGCATTAAATGGTATAAGTCTTGGCATCATCATAGCCTTAGCGTGAACCTAATAGGACAATATTATTCAGGACTAGATACGAATATGGAGCGCCAGGATCCGGCGACAAAGAAGACGATTATGCTACCTGTAAAATATGAAGGGTTCCCTACAACTCGCTTGGTTGTTACCGAGACACTTTTCCAACGTTACAGCATAACTGTCGGAGTAGACAATCTTATTGGATACAAACCTCGAAGTGTTAGCTTCCAAAATGCGTCATTTTCTCCGGGTCGTGTATTCTTCGGAAAGTTAGCCTATAACTTTTGATTGAAATTCTAACATAGAAATACACAAAAGGCTCGGATTTTCGAGCCTTTTGTGTGTTGTAGACCTTAAAAACTCTAGATAGATAATATAGGGCTAACTTTCTAACTATAGGTGCTATACATGATATTTTAGAATCTTGATTTGTATATTTTATGCCTTTTTGCTTAATTATTCTTTGGCCTAATTGTTTTTTTTGTTAATTTCGCGCCGCCTTGCGAGGCGTATCTGTGAAAATTATATTTATTAAACAAATTGCGCGTTGAGGTTCTTTCTTACTTTCAGCGTTTATAATTTATTTAGTTATGAAAAGTATTTACAAACACATTTTGCTGATACTCGTGTTTATCAGCACAATTGCATGCGATCGCATTGAAATTTTGTCTCCTCCGGGACCGAGAGGATTGAGTGCCTACGAAGTTTGGGTAGAAGCTGTGAATAACAAAACAATCCAATGGGAAAATGGAACAGACCTTGCAAACTATTTTAAGTATATCAAGGGAGTAAAGGGAGACTCCGGTAAAGATGCTTTTTCCATTTGGCAAGATTGGATTAGGGATGGTTCTGTAGACAATCCTCATAAGCCGGGTGAAAAGTGGAATCCAGAAAAGAATACAAAAAGAGATTTTTATCTATTCCTTACAGGTGCCAAGGGGGATAAGGGAGACACTCCTTTTATCAACTCTAAGGGAAATTGGCAAATAG
>JAUMWS010000118.1 GCA_030529525.1 Porphyromonas sp.
ATGTTGTCCGAACCGATAACGGTCTCTCCGGTGGTTTCTGTTTCGGATATTGCCCACGCAAGAGACATCGTGCACCAAGTCTATATGGACGAAAAGATTCGTCAGTACATCGTAGACATCGTATTCGCAACCCGCTTCCCCGCTCAGGCAGGTATTCCGGGACTCTCCAACATGATTGCAAACGGAGCATCTCCACGTGCCAGCATCAATATGGCTCTCGGAGCGCGTGCTTACGCTTTCATAAAAAGAAGAGGATTCGTTATTCCGGAAGATGTCCGTGCCGTATGTCATGACGTTATGCGTCATCGTATAGCTCTCTCATACGAAGCAGAAGCGAACAACCTAAAGACAGAAGAGGTAATCAACGAAATATTGGACAAGGTACAAGTGCCTTGATAAACCTTCTCTTTCGATCACATCGTCAATAACAGGCCAACGACATGTCCGAACATATTCAACTGGAAGATCTCCTACGCCGTATCCGTCGCATAGAGATAAAGACCAAAAGACTCTCCAGCAACATCTTTGCAGGAGAGTATCATACCGCATTCAAAGGACGTGGTATGGTCTTTAGCGAAGTGCGTGAATATCGAGAGGGAGACGAGATAAGGGATATAGACTGGAACGTTACGGCCAGATACTCCAAACCGTTTGTAAAGGTCTTTGAAGAAGAGAGAGAGCTTACGCTGATGCTGATGGTAGACGTCTCCAACAGTGGTTTTTTCGGAACTCACGGGCGCACAAAGCGGGAGCTGATAGCCGAAGTAGCGGCTACGATAGCGTTCTCTTCCATTCAGAACAACGATAAGGTCGGAGTGCTGTTCTTTTCGGACAGGATAGAGAAGTTTGTTCCTCCCGGGAAAGGACGCAAACATGTCCTCCATATTCTGAGCGAGATTCTCACTTTGAAACCCACGGGAAAAGGGACAAACATAGAGCATGCTCTTTCCTACATCCGAAATATGATGAAGAAACAGTGTTCCATATTTCTACTTTCCGACCTCATAGATAAACATCCCTACGAGACAGCTCTCTCCCTTGTGGCAAGAAAGCATGACCTGAGAGTGATAAGAGTGTTTGATAAGCATGAAGCAAACCTGCCCAATGTAGGACTGGTACGAGTGGAAGATGCCGAAACAGGCAGAATGAGAACAATAGACACCTCCAGCAAAAAGACCCGAGAAATCTTTGCTCGCAACTGGAGAGAACAGACAGCCGGGATAGAAACGATGCTCAACAAGTACGACATAGGACATGTATCTATGCTGACGGATGCGGACTATGTTCCGGGACTATTGAAGCTGTTTGCGAAAAGATAACAGATAGTGATACTATGAGAGTTTGCAAAACGAACCCCACTTTTAGATACCATATACAGCTTCTGTTCGCCTTTGTTGTGCTATCTTCTTTCTCTTTGAAGGGAATAGCACAAGAGCCTAATCGTGGAACGGATTCTCGTGTAAGAGTGGTTACAAGTATAGAGCCCGGCTCCATTCTGGTGGGAGAACAGAGTACGCTGACAGTGAAAGTATACACTCCCAAGGGAGCCAAGATAAATATCAATCTGCCTAAAGATGCCGTCTTGAATGGCGTGGAGGTGCTTGCCAATCCTGTTCTGAAAGACTCTTCAATGATCAGTGATGACATCATCGAACGTATCTACACCGTACCTGTTACAGCTTTTGACTCGGCAACTTATGAGGTTAAGCCCATAGATGTTTTAGTAGACAATCTGCTCTACTCCCAAGAAGAAGCTCCCCTGCTCCAAGCGACAAATATTCCGGTAGACGTAAGTCAGCCCGACAAATTCTTTGGAGTAAAAGAGAATTGGAAAGTTCCGTTTGTATGGAAGGATTATCTCTGGATTCTCTATTTACTTGCAGGCACAATTCTGTTCATTGCATTGGTCGTCTTCTTGGCGCAATACTTTGCAAAGAGAAAGAAGAAACAAATAGCTCTTCCTCCCGATATTCCTGTTACAGACCCTTATACCGAAGCAAAGTCTACATTGGAGGAGTTGAGAAAAGCCGAACTGTGGAGACAAGGAAGCGTGAAAGAGCACTATACGATACTATCCGATACTATCCGGCGCTACCTTGAACGGACGTTGGGACTCTCTACCATGGATAAAACATCTTCGGAAATCATAGAGCAGATGACTCATTGCAAAGAAATTAAGCACGAGCATGTGGGTGAGCTGAGAGCATTGCTGTCGGAATCCGATTTGGTTAAGTTTGCCAAGTATAAGCCAAGTGAAGCGGAAAACATAGGCTCCGTAAACGCATCAAACAAGTTTATAGATGATCTTCATGACGAACAACGAGCTTATCGGGAAGAGTTGGCTCGTACGGAAAAAGAGGAAGCATCTAATACAGAAAACAGTCCGAAGTCATGACTTTTGCGCACCCTCTATACTTTATACTGCTATTGGCAGTACCGGCTCTCATAGCACTTTATATCTATAGAGAGCGTGTGCGTCCTGCGACATTTACGCTCTCTTCTCTTCGTAATCTGAAAGAGGTCAAACCCGGAATAAGGGTCTCTCTACGTCACTTCCCTATGATCTGCCTCATGCTGGCCTATACATTGGGAGTAACAGCACTGGCAAGACCCCGACTGCTCAACTCCAGCACGACAAGTAGCACCGAAGGGATACACATTATGCTGACAATGGACATCTCTACCAGTATGTTGGCGGAGGATCTCCAACCCAACAGATTTGAAGCGGCAAAAGAGGTAGCAGCCCATTTTATCAGTAACAGACCGAATGATAATATCGGTCTGGTCGCTTTTGCAGCGGAAAGTTATGTACAGTGTCCTATGACGACAGATCACGCAACACTGCAAAATCTTCTGAATGTCCTTGAAATGGGAATCATAGAAGATGGTACAGCAATAGGAGACGGACTGGCAACGGCAATAGGAAGACTTAAAGATCTGGATGTTGAATCCAAAGTGGTAATCATGCTAACCGACGGTGCAAACAATAGAGGTGCGCTATCTCCAAGAACAGCCACTGAAATGGCGGAAGCTCTTGGTATAAGAGTATACACCATAGGCGTAGGCAGTAAAGGCACCGCACCCTATCCGGTACAGACGATGTTCGGTCTTCAATATCAAAATATAGAGGTTGACATAGATGAGCCGGCCCTTCGATATATTGCAGAAAACACAGGTGGAAAGTATTTCCGAGCAACAGATAACGAAGAGCTTAAGGGCATATATGACGAGATAGATAAGCTGGAGAAAGTGAAGATTAAAGTAGATACCATAAAAGTGCAGAGAGAGATCTTTATGCCTTTCGTTTTAGGTTCTCTTTTCTTTTTGGTT
>JAUMWS010000015.1:0-9167 GCA_030529525.1 Porphyromonas sp.
ATAGTTTGATTGTTACTGTTTAGAAAAACATTTGAATGAGTTGGAAAGATGAGATAAAGCTATTTAGGGGTATAAAGTAAGTCTTGGTTGATGAAAGTCAAAGTTCGGATTGAGAAAACCACGGTATGATTTTTACCAATCAAGCTTTGATTTCTCTTATTAAACGTATTGACCGGAGGAAATAAACAGGTTATGTGAAATATTGAAATATGGTCAGACTATAAATTCTTTATGATGTCCCGGATGGAGAGTAGGGTATTTTGTGGATCTGTAAATTGTAATCCTTTTGTGAATAGGACGTTGTAAAAAACAATTTATGTACAACGTATTTTGTCTTTTATGGATGTGTCGTGTGTTTTGCTTATTTCCTATGATGCTGATCTTTGTGAGGCGGCTGTGGAAAGCATCTATCAAAAGTCTTCTTAGTCTTGGTTACGCCCTCTCGGTTATTATCTGCTCATCTCTCTTTGCGTAAGGAGGATGTGGCGGATTTGTTCTTGGTGCGAGAGGCATGCCTGATAATCCATTCACATGCCTTTGTCATGTCCGAACTTTCCCATTCGCTGATGATTTGCTCAAACTTCTGAGGATCGGCTTTGTAAAGATCGTTCAGGTTGTTGGCAACGCTCTTTTGGATGGTTTTGTCGGGATCGTTCCTCAGATTGGAAAGAATCTTTTGGTAGAGATCAAAGTGTTGCAATACGACATCTGTTTTCTTCGACCAAGGGAGGTATATGCGGAGACATTCGCTTGCCAATCGGCGCACTCTTTGGTGCTCGTCTTTGCTCCACTCCAACATTAGGCGCATGGTTTTTTCAGGAAAACGAATCAAAATGGGGCGCATGCAATATTCGCCGGTAAATCTTTTGGTGAGTTCTTTACTGAATGCCGTACTCAATTCAAAGTGCGTATCACCATACAGTTCTACAAATTTACCTATGGGCCAAAGCCACCAACCCTCACTGAACATTCCTAAACTTCCTTCGATTTCGGGGCCGAGAATCCAGGTGAAGACGTTCAGCGTCTGTTCGTAGCTTTCAGGTAAGCACTCTTTGAGCGACGTGGCGATGAGGATTTGCCTGTCGTTAAACTCCAGAAAATCCAATCGTTGCGAGACCAAGCTGATAAACTTGTCGGTATCAAACGGAGGATATGCCGATATTATTTTCTCTCCAAGCGAGAGACAGTACTCCATGTTATAGTACTCCTTTAGTTTCTTTGCCATATTGCTGCTTGTTCGTTTATTGGACTTGGGAGGTCTTATCACTTTGGGGGCGAAGTTAGGGAAATCTGTTTATAAAATGACGGGAATAAGTTCCTGATTTTTTGTCCTTTGGAAAGGCTTAAACGGAAGAGTGAATGAACTTCTTTCCCTTTCTGTATACTGTTCGATTTTATATCTTTACGTTATCATATAAAGTACATAACGATGAACAGATCTATGAATCGAATAAAAGAAATACTCGAGGGCAGAGACATAAAACAAATATGGTTTTCTGAAAAGTCCGGCAAGAGTTTTAGTATTACCAATTTTCATGTTTGTGATTGTCGCAACCACGCTTTGAGACCCTTTTCTGGATTGTAGAGATATTGGGAATGGACGTCAGAGAGTCTGTTGATAATAAAGAAAAAAATTAGATATGGCAAAGAAAAAGAAAATTGTTGTGGCATTAATATACGATTTTGATGGAACCTTGTCTCCGGGTAATATGCAAGAGTTTGCATTTATAAAAGCTATTGGAGAAAACAAGGAACAATTTTGGAAAGAAAATACCGAATTAGCTAAAACAAATGATGCTGACCAAATATTAACCTATATGCACCTAATGATAAAAAAAGCACAGAATAAAAATATTTCTCTGCGACAAGAGAGTTTTAGAGATTTTGGAAAGTCTGTGGAATTATTTAAGGGTGTGGCAGATTGGTTTGAGCGAATAAATAAGTACGGTAGTGATAAAGGTATTACTATTGAACACTACATTAATTCTTCCGGATTGAAGGAAATGATTGAAGGGACTTCAATTGCTAAAGAGTTTAAGCAGATTTTTGCATGCTCCTATCTTTACGAAGTGGATGGGAAAGCAATATGGCCGGCAGTATCGGTAAATTTTACCAATAAAACCCAATTCTTATTCAAGATAAATAAGGGTATAAATAGTATATATGAATCCAAGAAGATCAATGAGTATATTCCTGAAAAAGAGAGACCAATTCCCTTTTCCAATATGATATATTTTGGTGATGGCGACACTGATATTCCGTGTATGAAGTTGGTAAAGGAACAAGGAGGACATTCTATAGCAGTTTATAAACCGAATACTAGAAAAAAGGAGAAAACATTAAAATTAATAAGTGAAGGGAGAGTAAATTTTGTATGTTCTGCTGATTATTCAGAAGGAAAAGAGATTGATACGGTGGTAAAGACTATTATTGATAAGATTTGTGCTGATACCCAATTTCAAGAACTCCTCAGAAAACATAAAAACAAAACTAAATCGCCCCTATCTCCAGCTTCCAAAGCTAAAACCGGAAAAGAAGAGTAAGGTAAGCTATGGGCATCACTAAAGTGTGAAGACTCCACAGAGGTTTGAAATTAAATGCTTAACAATATCTGAGAGTTTCTACTAGTATAGTCTTGTTTTGTTGTATAGAATAGGTTAGGTAAATAAAATGTGAAAGGAGCAAGTACGGATTTTGAACATGGCTAAAGTCTAAATTTACTTGCTCTTTTCGGGGAAAAGCAGTTGAGGTTATATTTTATTGGTTGTCGATTTTTGTTTTGAATTTTGTGAAAAAAGATTTATGCGCTAAGTACTGCTCTTTTATTCATAAGAAATGGTTAAGTCATTCTATATGGCTCTAATTAATAGGTGATTATGCTTTCTTGGTCTGAAATATAGAGATCGTTCTTATCTGTATATACTTTATTTTTGTCCTGTATTTACTTTGACTTTTTGATTTATTTTTGTTTTATCGTATATTTGTTTTCTCACGAGCCACATTAAAAAAGAGTCTTTTTATGAAGTACTTTAACGAATTTACCAACCTTTATCCTATCAGCAGGACATTAAGATTTGAATTAAAACCAATTGGAAAAACTCTGGAAAATATTCAGAATGCTGAGATCTTAGAGCTGGATGAGAAGCGAGCTGAAAGCTATAAGAAAGTAAAGAAGATAATTGATCGCTATCACAAGCACTTTATTGACTCAAGCTTGAGAGGGATGAACCAGACAGAAAGGTCTCGTATGAAAAATAGTCTTCAACTCTTTTTCGAGCTTTATACGAAACACAATCGGACAGAAGAGGAAGATCGTAAATTGGAAGATATTAGAACGGAACTTCGTGAACAGATTGTTTATATTTTGACAGGACGGGCCGGCAAGCAGAAAGATACAATTCAGCAAGAAAAATACGAGAAATTGTTCGGTAAAGAGTTAATAGAAGAAACTTTACCATTATTTGTAAGCTCTGAAGAAGAAAGAACCTTGTTATCCGAGTTCGATAGGTTTACAACTTATTTTGTCGGCTTCCATGAGAATCGGAAGAACATGTACTCCGCAGAGCCAAAGTCGACAGCCGTTGCCTATCGTCTTATCCATGAAAATCTTCCAAGATTTATTGATAATATTTCTGTTTTTGAGAAAGTTAAAACTGTTTTATCCAAAGAGGTTGCCAATGTATGTGATGAATTTAAGCGTGCAGGATACCTGAATGTCGAAAAACTTGATGATATTTTCTCATTAGACTCCTATGTTTCTCTGTTGTCTCAGGGAGGAATAGAGCTTTATAATGGAATTATTGGGAAAATTGTAGAGGAAGACGGGAAAGAATTGAAGGGTCTTAATGAGCGCATCAATTTGTACAATCAGACAAAAAGCAAAGAAGAGAGACTCCCTCTATTTAGACCTCTTTATAAACAGATACTAAGTGATAGAGAACAATTGTCTTGGCTTCCTGAAGCTTTTACATCTGATCAAGACGTTCTTGACTCTCTAAATGAGTTTTATGATTATATCAACAAAGAAGTTGGAGTCTTCAATCGGATAAAATCGTTCATGAACTTAATTTCTAGTTATGATCTGTCTCTAATATATCTAAGAAATGATGCTCAGCTGACAGATATATCGAAACAGCTGTTTGAAGATTGGAACATTATTAATATTGCCAGACAACAGGCGTATGATAGGGATAATGCCTCAAAGAAAAGAAGTTCTAAATACGAAGAAAATAGAGAGAAGCTCCTCAACAGTAAGAAAAGTTTGAGTATTGCGGAACTTAATAACTGTATTAAATCTTTGGAGAAGGATGTCAAAAAGAAGGGAATAGATGAATACTTCAGGGATTTAGGGCAGGGTAGCAGAGAGCATAACCTTATAGACGAAGTCTATGAGTCGTACAGCAAGATAAGACAACTTCTGGAAACTTCATATCCTAAGAATAAAAGTCTGATACAAGATAAAGAGAATGTGGCTTTGATCAAGAGTTTCTTAGATAGTATTTCCAATTTACAGAGATTCCTTAAACCTCTGCTTGGGTCAGGAGATGAACCAAATAAAGATGAGAAGTTTTATGGGGAGCTAAACTATATTTGGGAGCCACTAAACCAGGTTATTCCTCTGTATAATAAAGTAAGAAACTATCTTACCCAGAAGCCTTACTCTACGGAGAAAATTAAACTCAATTTTGGGAATTCACAGCTACTTAATGGTTGGGATAGAAATAAGGAGAAGGATAACACTGCTATTATACTTAGAAAAGGAGAAGATTATTTCCTTGCTATTATGGATAAAAAGCATAATAAGAGTTTTGAAGGTAAGCTTCCGAAACAAGGAGATTGTTATGAAAAAATAGACTATAAGTTTATATCTGAAGCTCGTAGAATGCTACCTAAAGTCTTTTTCTCTAATAAGGGGATAGCTACTTATGAGCCGAGTAAAGAGTTACAAAAAAAGCATAAAGATGGAACCCATAAAAAAGGAAATAATTTCAACTTAGATGATTTATATGATCTGATAAATTACTTTAAGAGCTCAATTAAGATTCATCCAGATTGGATTCAGTTTGGCTTTCAGTTTTCTGAGACTTCTGCTTATGAAGATATATCCGAATTTTATAAAGAGATGGATCATCAAAGTTATAAGATCTCTTTTCAGGATGTCTCGGAAGAGTATGTTCGCTCATTGGTAGATGAAGGGACGTTATATCTATTTCAGATATACAATAAAGACTTCTCCCTAAACAGTAAGGGGACTCCAAATCTTCATACGCTTTATTGGAGGATGCTTTTTGAGAAGGATAACTTACAAGATATTGTGTACAAGCTAAATGGTAAGGCAGAAGTTTTCTATCGTAAGAAGAGTATAGAGTACGCTCATCCGACACATCCGGCAAATCAACCCATCGAAAAGAAGAGAAAAGAGAACAAAGGAGAACAGAGTCTGTTTGCTTATGATCTTATAAAAGACAAGCGATATACTATGGATAAGTTCCACTTGCATGTATCCATTACCGCAAACTTTAAAGGTGATAAGGGTAATAAAGTCAATTTAATGGTACATGATCTGATAAGAAAAGAACCTGATTTTAAGGACTTTCGTATTATAGGTGTCGATAGAGGAGAAAGAAATCTTCTCTATATCTCTGTGATAGATGGGCGCGGAAATATTTTGCATCAAGAGTCTCTCAATAAAATTGATAGGACCGACTATCATGCTCTTTTGGAAAAACGTGATAAGGAACGCCAAGCAGAGAGACAAAATTGGCAGACCATAGAGGGCATAAAAGATCTTAAGCAAGGCTATTTGAGCCAGGTTGTGCACAGGATAGCTCAGCTAATGGTTGAGTATAATGCATTTATAGCATTGGAGGATCTGAATATGGGCTTCAAGCGTGGAAGACAAAAAGTAGAGAGCTCTGTTTATCAACAATTTGAACGTCAGCTAATAGAGAAGTTAAGCTATCTGGTCGATAAAAAAATGGCTCCCCAAAAAGATGGAGGATTGTTAAGGGCTTATCAGTTTACAGCACCATTTAAGAGTTTCAGAGAGATGGGAAAACAAAACGGTTTTCTTTTCTATGTTCCGGCTTGGAATACTAGCAAGATAGATCCGGTAACGGGATTTGTTAACTTCTTTGATACTCGCTATGAAAGTGTCGATAAAACAAAGGCATTCTTTAAGAAGTTTAAATCAATCAAGTATAATAAGGGAAAGGATTGGTTTGAGTTTGAATTTGATTATGACGACTTTACTAAAAAAGCAGAAGGAACTCGCACTGAGTGGACGTTGTCTTCTCATGGGACTCGTATAAGGACTTTCCGAAACTCTCAAAAGAATAACCAGTGGGATTATGAAGATATTGATCTCACAAAAGCTTTAGAGAATCTCTTTGATAAGTATGGCATAAATTATAGTAATGGTGACCTAAAGAAAGATATTGATGGACAAACTCAAAAAGACTTTTTTGTCGAACTACTGAGTCTTTTCCAACTTCTTGTGCAGATTCGTAATAGCAGAAAGGATACGGGAGATGACTACTTGATCTCTCCGGTGGCGGATGATTCCGGAGTGTTTTACGACAGCAGAAACCACCATAAGAAATCACCATTACCAGAAAATGCTGATGCCAACGGTGCTTATAACATAGCACGGAAGGCGTTATGGGCTTTAGGGCAAATAAAGAAAGCAACTGAAGGAGTAAAGCCAAAGCTGGGAATCTCCAATAAAGAGTGGATAAAGTTTGTGCAAGAGAAACCTTATCAAGACGATAAATGGATGATTACATTTTAATATCTACTCTGAACGATTTTGTTTTTTGTCCGTACTCCATATACCTTCATAATGTGTATATGGGTACGGACAAGGACTTGTACCATGCGGCCCCTCAACTAAGAGGTTCTTTTGCTCACGAGGCGACCGAAAATAAATCTTCGTCAACACGAAAAGATGTGATTTTGGCTCTGCCTGTATTTTCGGAGCGGTTTCGTTTGGTCGGAAAGATAGATGTCTATAAACAAAAGGAGAAAAAGTTGATAGAACGTAAGTTTCAACTTAATAAAATCTTTCAGGGACAGATTTATCAACTATGGGGACAGCTTTTTTGTATGAGAGAAATGGGATACGAAGTTGATTCAATAGCTTTTTACGAGACCTCAACCAACAAAATGTATCCGGTTCCATTACCCACTTTGGAGGACGAAAAAAAGTTTGAGACATTTATCTCGGAGTTTATAAACTACGATCCATCTCAGCCCATTACGATTAATCTCAATAAGTGTAAGCATTGTATTTATTGTAGCCTATGTGATAAAACAGATGTAGAAAATGTTTACTCGTAAGGATATTGAATTTAGAACCATTTTTGTCATCAATTGTCTTCAGGAGCGTAATCTTTGTGTAAGTAATGGTGAGTTACTTTTAGAAGAAAAAGTAGATGAATGGGGCAAGACTAAGACGTTGACCAAGCTACCTTTTCAAAAGATTTTGGCTCTTTTTGTCGTGGGACATATTACGGTAACCACTCCGCTTATCGAGAAGTGTGAAAGGTATGGAGTTGCTTTAGTCGTTATGAAGCCCAATCTACGTCCTGTTTTCTTTTGGAGTAGCCCTGCTGAAGCAAACTATTTACTTCGTCAACGTCAATATAGCATGAATAAGGAAGACTTGACAATAGCCAAAGTGATAGTTTCTAACAAGATTCTCAATCAGATTAAAGCTCTTGCGGATACTCGCAGAAAAGATGACCTGACTAAGCGTGCTATAAATAAATGTAGAGTGCTTATACCCCAGATTGATTCTTCTACTACACATTCTGAACTGATGGGTATTGAAGGAATGGCATCTAAAGAGTTTTTTATGGCTTTTTTCCAAATGCAAAACTGGGTAACTCGGCGTCCTCGTGTAAAGAGTGACGCCGTTAATGCGACATTGGATGTTGGCTATACGATACTCTTTAACTATACAGAGTGCTTTTTAAGGCTATTTGGCTTTGATCTTTATGTCGGTGTTTTTCATAGGTTTTGGTTCAGACGTAAATCATTAGTTTGTGATATAATGGAACCTTTCAGATGCATAATAGACAAGACCGTCAGATCCGGATTCAATAGGAAGCAGTTTACTGAACAGGACTTTGATATTAGAAAAGGAGAATATTGTCTTAAACGAGAAAAAAATAAAGATTATCAGAGATTATTTTTTGATGCACTGATTCCTTATAAAAAGGATTTTTTTGAGTATGTTCAAGCTTACTATCGCTGTTTTATGAAAAAGAAGTCTGTTACACAATTTCCAAAATTTCTTATATGACATGCTTATTATCAGTTATGATATCAGCGATGATAAGCTGAGAAATAGCTTCTCAAAAATGCTGACAAAAAATGGAGCAATTCGCTTACAGTATTCGGTATATGAGATAAACAATACTAATAGAATTCTTGAAAACTTGATCATAAAAGTGGAAAACCAGTTTGCGAAAAAATTTGGAGGAGGTGATAGTGTAATTATCTTTGATGTGTCGTCTGTAAAATTGAAAAAATATGGGAGAGCAATTCATCGAGATGTAGATGTTATCTACTTTTGATTTGCAAACCTATATCTATCTGTTCATTGTAGTACTTCTATAACTTGTTGTATATGAGTTCTATAAATCCTATTGAAAATTGAAATTTTTAGTAGGGGGGGAATAAAGAGATCTTAGACATCATTTTGTAAATTATTGGTAGATAAATAACTATATAGTATCTTTGTTGAGGAGAGTCTATAGACTATATATAATTTCTACTGTTGTAGATTACCGGCTTTTTCCAGATTCTCCGTTACCGTCTATAGACTATATATAATTTCTACTGTTGTAGATACTCAGCGAAAGCTCAACAGAATCCCTCGTCTATAGACTATATATAATTTCTACTGTTGTAGATAAAAACAACTGATAATGTCGAACAGACGGTCTATAGACTATATATAATTTCTACTGTTGTAGATATACAACCCCTTAGGCTTTGATTCCTTAGTCCATAGACTATATATAATTTCTACTGTTGTAGATTAAATAGTCTCCATTTTAGGTCCCCCTAGTCTATAGACTATATATAATTTCTACTGTTGTAGATAATAACACAAATGATATTGTCCTCGATAGTCTATAGACTATATATAATTTCTACTG
>JAUMWS010000015.1:9267-26400 GCA_030529525.1 Porphyromonas sp.
ATAACACAAATGATATTGTCCTCGATAGTCTATAGACTATATATAATTTCTACTGTTGTAGATTCGATAACTCGCCCTCTCGCAGAGCGAGTCTATAGACTATATATAATTTCTACTGTTGTAGATTGAGGGATCGTCTTGACAACCAATTTGGGTCTATAGACTATATATAATTTCTACTGTTGTAGATTGAAATAGTAAGAGCCAGCGCTTTCGAGTCTATAGACTATATATAATTTCTACTGTTGTAGATTAGCAAATGTATGCAATTCCTTTCTGATGTCTATAGACTATATATAATTTCTACTGTTGTAGATATAAAAGGGCTTAACAGCTGTGCAGATGTCTATAGACTATATATAATTTCTACTGTTGTAGATTAGAACTGAGCAAAAGCAGAAAGTAGTTGTCTATAGACTATATATAATTTCTACTGTTGTAGATTAATCCCTCAGCAACAACATGGCAGGTGTCTATAGACTATATATAATTTCTACTGTTGTAGATAAGAGCACTCAGAGAGCACTCTGGTTTTGTCTATAGACTATATATAATTTCTACTGTTGTAGATTTTTCTGTGTTCATTGTTTTTTTGTGTTGTCTATAGACTATATATAATTTCTACTGTTGTAGATACAAGGCTGATACCAAATCGCTACCGGCGTCTATAGACTATATATAATTTCTACTGTTGTAGATATGCCGCTCTTAAAAGAATAGCAAGAAGTCTATAGACTATATATAATTTCTACTGTTGTAGATCACAATGGCTAAGCCCTCAATTCTACCTGTCTATAGACTATATATAATTTCTACTGTTGTAGATTCTGTCTTTTCGGTGTCCTATCTCTTCTGTCTATAGACTATATATAATTTCTACTGTTGTAGATCGTAGCCTCCACTTCTTTTATTGACATGTCTATAGACTATATATAATTTCTACTGTTGTAGATACAACCTCGTACTCTGATACCGTACTGGTCTATAGACTATATATAATTTCTACTGTTGTAGATCAGCTCGATTTATTCTCGCCTGAAGGTCGTCTATAGACTATATATAATTTCTACTGTTGTAGATAGGAACACCCATTCCTGAAGGGGCAAGGTCTATAGACTATATATAATTTCTACTGTTGTAGATCCCCAAAGCCCGTCTGTTTCAGCGTCGAGTCTATAGACTATATATAATTTCTACTGTTGTAGATATAAAACTTTTCCTTGTCATTCAAGATGAGTCTATAGACTATATATAATTTCTACTGTTGTAGATAATCGCATTCTCTTGACGCATAATAAGCGGTCTATAGACTATATATAATTTCTACTGTTGTAGATATAAAAGGGATAAGTTCTTTATAGTTCGGTCTATAGACTATATATAATTTCTACTGTTGTAGATATCGCTTCGATCTGATCTAACAGCTTCTGAGTCTATAGACTATATATAATTTCTACTGTTGTAGATCGATAGCTGCTATCGCATATGACGAAAAGTCTATAGACTATATATAATTTCTACTGTTGTAGATCTCTATCTCTTTGCGTTTGTCCGTGTAAGTCTATAGACTATATATAATTTCTACTGTTGTAGATTTCGTTGCAGCGTCCAACTTGTCGTAGTCGTCTATAGACTATATATAATTTCTATTGTCATAGATCTTCACTCAAAAATATCAACAAACAGAACTGCCAATCATCAAGAGCTAACTGCTTTCGGTGATTGGCTGTTTTTATTTTTCTTTTTGGTCTTTTCTTCTCTATTTCGGTACGGATAGAAAAAAGTGTTTGGGGCTATTAAGAAGATGTGTTGAACAGGGAAAGGAAAGAGGGGGAATGGGTTTAGAGCTGTGAAGCGAGGTTTGGTTTGCAGATTTCAGGGCTTGATTTGCACGAACCGAGCCGTGAAATCCGGACATCAAGGTTTGGTTTGGCTTGTTTAATCCGTTTAGCCGAGGATGTAAACAGGTTTGATGAAAGTTTTGAACGGATTTAAGGTAGGAGCAGATGCATTCGGAAAAGTGTAGGGAGGTGTCGGTGCGAGAGTATAAAAATAGAGGGCTGAACTCCCGAAAGAGTTCAGCCCTTGTGATGTTTGCGGTCGGGGAGAGTGGCTCTCCTATCCGAACCTTTTTTCTATCTCTTTTCCCGTAAGCTTGGAGAGTATGGTGTGTCCGTCGAAAGTAACTCTGGACTCCGGTAGTTTACGGAGCGATCGGAGAAGTGTTTCGGCTTCTTCTCTGCGGAGGATAGGGGTGGTTCTTTTGTGAAGAGCCTTTACCATGGAGGATACAATCTGTTCGAGTACAATCTCTTTCGACTTCTTTTCCACATGTTTGCTCTCATGCAGTATCTGAACAAGGAGGTCGGGGTCTGCCGGCATCCCTTCCGGTATAGCCACCAAGCTGAATGTATTGCCTCCCATATCGGTAAGGTCGTAGCCCACTTCTCGCAGTTCGTCCATATATCTGTGCAGAAGCTGTGCCTCTTGTGTATTGAGCGTAAGAAGTTCGGGGAACATCAGCGGTTGAGATACCGGCTTGGAGGCGAGAAGACGTGCCATATACTTGTGATGAGAAATGGCTCTGGCTGCCTGGTGAGCATCCACAATGGAGAGGCTATCTCCATCCGCGGTGATGATGTAGCGCTGTCGAAGAATGATGAGTTGCTCTCTATCCGGCTCTTCCGACGAGCTCTCTTGCTCTTGGGTAGGCATCAGGAAAGAGTCCGGAGGGGTTATGCGATCCGGCTCTATGGAGGAAGATCGGGTAATGATCCCGATTGTGGTGTCGCTCTCTTGGGATGCGGACGGAGAGGAGAGAGAAGAGGTGCGCTTCTTTACTTTGATGTGCCCCGAGCGAGATGCCGCTATGCCGGAATCTTTCTCAAATTCTTTGTAGAAGCCTTCCCAGTCGAGATCTGTTCCAAGCTCGAAGCTTCCAAAATCTTTATAGTCGTCCGGATTGAAAGAGGGGATATAGTCCGTGTTTTCTCCTCCGATGTTGGGTTCTACCAACTCATTGTCGGAAAGCGACTTGTAGTTTGGAATATCTATTTTATCCTGCGTGAAGTCTATGGCATGCGCCACCGCTCCTTTCATGAGCGTCTCCCGAAGAACGGTATTGAGTATCTGCCCAATATAGGTTTCGTTCTCGAACTTTATTTCGGTCTTGGTCGGGTGGATATTGACATCTATCGAGGAGGGATCGACATAGAGGTAGATAAAGTAGTCGGGCATATCTCCCAATGGAATCATCCCCTCATAAGCATTCATGAGCATCCGGTGAAAGTAGGAGTGTTTCATGAATCGGTCGTTGACAAAGAAGTATTGCTGCGCCCCTCTTTTACGGCATTCGGATGGTGTGCTTGTGAATCCGCAGATGCGTACAAGAGGTGTCTCGGCTTCTATCTTGAGTATCTTGCTCTCCAATCTGTGCCCGAAGAGGTCGAGGAGACGCTTTTTGAGTTCGCCCGGATGATAGTCGAAGATAACCTTTCCTTGGTGCGAGAGGCGAAATCTGATCTGTGGACAGACCGCCGCAATGCGGTATATTTCGGTCTGTATACGTCTGAACTCGGTGTCGTTGGTCTTTAGAAACTTACGGCGGGCCGGTATCTCATGAAAGATGTTCTTCACCGAGAAGATGGAGCCGGGAGGACAAGTGGCTATCTCATTGGAGACAACCTGACCACCTTTAAGCTCTATCCGTACACCGGTATCTTCATCGTGCTGGCGGGTGATAAGCTCCACTTCTGCCACGGCAGCTATCGAGGGCAATGCTTCTCCCCGAAAGCCCATGGTGCACAGGCGGAAGAGGTCATCGGCTGTCTTTATCTTACTGGTGGCGTGTCTCTCAAAAGCCATTCGGGCATCTATGGGAGACATCCCTTTGCCATTGTCTATAACACGGAGAAGAGTGCGCCCGGCATCCAAGATTTCTATCTCTATCTCTGTGGCTCCTGCATCTATACTGTTTTCGACCAACTCTTTTATTACGGAAGCAGGCCTTTGTATGACCTCTCCCGCAGCTATCTGGTTGGCAATATTGTCGGGCAGAAGATTGATGATATTCTTCATACAGCAGATCTATCTGTAGTAAAGAGCGTAAAAGAGAACGGCAAGTACCACGATGAGCAGAAGCATCCACCAGTTGGACTTTGCACGGCTCTCTTTGGTCTGTCCTTTATCTTTGCTTCGCTGAAGATGCTTGGATTGTCTGGAGATAGAACCTTCGATGAGATCTTTATAGTCTTCGGCAGAGAGAGAAGCTTCGTCTCCGTCCAACTCTCTCTGGATGCGTCTGATCCGCTTTTCCAGCTTCTGCTTCTTGACATCGGTGTAGATGTAAGAGTATCTGAAGGTCTTAGGCTTTTGGGGATTGAAAAAAGATTTCATGCTGTATTAGGTTTCTTCTTCCTTGTTGGCGATATTAAGAGATTCGGTTCCTGAGCTCTCTTCTCTCTTCTCTTTATCTTCTTTCTTGCCTCTATCGGGCGTTGTCCTGAAAATATCTTTCGGAAAGAGCGGACGACCTGTGGCAAACCAAAAGAAGTTGGGGAAGTTGTAATCTTTTTTTTCTACAAGAAAAATCGGATTGACGATGCCCTTTGTTTTTTCAAGAAAAGAGATAGACTCCAGTTCTTCTTTCTGGAACAGCATCAGTATGGATGCGCTTTGAACCCGCACTTGAGAGGATACAACGGTATCTCCCTCCACGGTATAGTAGATGGTCTCAGCGTTTCCGTTTGTTCGCACAGAGTCCATCTTGTTGTCGTTGAAATAGGCAAGGATTTCGCTTCCAACCATTTGGTTGTAGAAAAGATCCTCTGTCAGCTCCATGGAGACCAGTGCATTCTCTGTAATCTGTGCCTTATACGGGTTGCCGTTTTTCATGAACAGACGAATGGTATCTCCCGATATTTGGGAGCTGTCGCTCCATATAATCGGTTTCCCAAACAGATTCAGGATAGAGTCTTTGGAGCGATAAAGGAGCGTATCGGACACGGCTTGAACATCCTTTCGATATATCCGAACATTCTCTAAACCCTTTACGACGTCTCCGTTGATGGAGTCTCTTATCAGATGCATCTCCAATGCGTGTGCCCAAAGTGTATCTTTGGAGGAGAAGTCTATTACGTAGGCGTTATCTCTTGCCAAGCCTTTGCCGTCTTTTTCGTGGTACTCCGCATACTCTCCATGCAGAGATACGTTTTCGGCTGTGTCTTTCAACTCCACATTCCCAAAGAATTTTGCCAATGATTCGCTGCGTACGTAGACCATGGAGTCTCCCGTAGCTGTTCGAGAGCCGGAGTAGAGTTTGCTCTTATCCAAAAGGTAAGCAACATCGTTCTGAGTATCGTAAACGCCCTTCGATGTAAGGATATACCCGCTGTCTCCTACGATACGGGACGGACTCTTGATATCTGCAACTTTGGTCTCTGTATTGTAGAAAAGCTTGTCGGAATAGAGCGTAAAGTTGGGGTTTTCCAGCTTGACGTCAAACTTGAATATGGCTGTCTTGTCCTCTGTATAGTACTCTCCGTACTGGGAAGTAAGGGTGTTCAGTGAGTCCACTATGGTTCCCCCCTCGAAGTAGTAGCCCAAGCCGATGTTTCTATCATAATCCAAGCTGTCGGTAAAGAGTGTATTCTCCCCGTGTTGCATGATGACATTGCCACGCAAACGAGCTATCAGGGTGATACCGTCGTAGTCGAGATAGTCGCAGGTAATATGCAGAGAGTCGCCTTGAATGATATGAACATTCCCGAAAGACTCTATGGCGTTGCGCTGTTCGTACAACAACGCACTGTCGCACTTCATTACCGCTCCTTTGTGATAGAAGTTGACATCTCCCGTGAATATCTTTGCATCCGGATTGAGATCCCTATCATACCACAGTCGTCTGGCTTCTGCCTCTATTTTCTCCACCTCCTGCTTCTGCTTTTCTTTCTTTGGCGGATTTTGGTAGTAGGGCAACAACGTGAAGGAGGGACGCAATACCGCTCCTCCCACACCTACGATAAAGAATGCAGCTATACAGCAAAAAACTATCTGTCTTAATCTTTTATCCATCCCGGGTAGATGAATTTACAATGACGCCACTTAGGATTAATTTTAATGTATGTCTCTGCTTGCTTCTCTTGAATCCACTTGTTCAAGGCTTCTTGTTGTTTCTCTCGCAAGACAAAGTCTTTAATAATCTGGAAGTCCTGTGATACGTTTGCTCTGTGTCCGGGATTACGTTTGCGTAGCTTTACGATTGCAACTACCGTATTTCCGTCCTTGTCTTCCATGGTGAATGGCTTGGATACTTCGCCTTCCTGCATCTTACTGACAACCGGACTGATCTCTTGTGGAAGATCTTCCATCTGGAATTGGGCTGTCCCTTGCAGGTGTCCGGAACCTGATGCTTTATTGTTCACCATAACTCCGTTGTTGTTTCGAGTATCTTCGTCATAGGATAAGTATCTTGCGGCATCTGCGAACGAGAGAGAGTCTACAGATATCTTATGTGCAATGGAATCGAGTCTGGCTGTTGCGGTGGTCAGTGCTTCTTCCGATGGTGTAGGGCGAAGCATGATGTGCCGTACATTGACAAGATCGCCTTTCTTCTCGATAAACTGCATGATGTGATAGCCATACCTTGTCTGCACAATGCGGGAAACCTTATTGGGATCCATGGAGAATGCAACATTTGCAAACTCCGGTTCCAACTCCGCTTTACCGTAAAAGCCAAGCTCTCCACCCTTAAGAGCGGAACCTTTATCCTGAGAATAGAGTCGGGCCAATAGAGAAAAGTCTCTCTTTCCTGCATTAACCTCTGCGGCATATAACCGAAGTTTTGCCTTGATTTTATCTATCTCCTCTACGGATACTTTAGGTTTTATGGTTACAATCTGCACCTCTACCGTCTCGGGCATAAATGGAAGAGAGTCTTTGTTTACCTTTTCATAGAAACGGTTTACCTCGGATGGAGAAACCTTTATATTCCCCATAATGGACTGCTGCATCTGCTGTACCACAGACTCTTCACGCATTGCCTTGCGACGCTCTTCACGTATCTGAGAGATAGTTCTGCCTAAAAGCTCTTCCAATCTCTCCTTTCCTCCCACCTCATTGATCTTTTGGCTGATCCAGCGTTCGGTAGCCTGAATCACCATAGACTCGTTTGGAGTGATACTGTCTATCTTGGCTTGTCTCAAGAAGAGCTTCTGTATCGCCATCTGTTCGGGAATGAAACACATCGGATCCCCATCTACTTTGGCACCACTCTGTCTCATGTATATGAGCTGATTCTCTATATCGGATAGCAGGATAGTCTCATCTCCCACCACCCAAGCTATTTCATCTATTATCGTTCTACCTTTTTGAGCATAGAGTTGCAGTGATAAAAGCATAGAGACTCCGAGACTCCATATTATCCATTTCAGTGTTTTCATTATGTCTTAGTATAGGATTGTCTGTTAGTTTACCTTCTTGCTCCAAGTATCTTTCAGTGATACAGTACGGTTGAATACCTTTTTCTCTGCCGTACTGTCCGGGTCTACATTGAAATAACCAATACGTTGGAATTGAAAATGTTCCAGTGGTTGAGCATTAGCCAAATACTTTTCTGCTTTCGCATTGGTAATGATCTTGAGAGATTCCGGATTGAGATAATCTCTGAAGTCTTCAATCTTAGGATCGGACGGATTCTCTACCGTAAAGAGTCTGTCATACAGACGCACTTCGACGTCAATACAGTCGTCCACAGCAACCCAGTGCAATGTCCCTTTCACTTTTCTGTTTGAAGTATCCGAGCCACTTCTACTGCTTGGGTCGTACTCTGCATATACTTCCACCACTTTTCCTGTTTCGTCCTTCTTGCAACCGGTGCAGGTAACGATGTATCCGTTCTTAAGGCGCACATCTTGCCCCGGAGTCATACGGAAATACTTCTTTGGAGCATCTTCCATAAAGTCTTCCTGTTCCATGTACAACTCACGTGCAAAAGTGATGGTATGTGTTGTAGAGTTTGGATCTTCCGGATTATCCGTTGCCACCATCTCCTCTTTCTTACCTTCCGGATAGTTGGTGATGATCAGTTTGACCGGATTCATCACAACGCTCACACGTGTAGCATGCTTGTTAAGGTCTTCTCTTATGGCGTACTCCAATAGTCCTACGTCTACCGTTCCTTCATATTTGGTGTATCCGATCTTATCTATGAAGCTTCGGATAGATTCTGGTGTATATCCTCTCCGTCTAAGTCCTGTAATGGTAGGCATACGTGGATCGTCCCAACCATTAACGGCCTTTTCTTGAACGAGCTGAAGCAGTTTACGCTTGCTCATCATGGTATAAGTGAGATTCAGACGATTGAACTCATACTGACGAGGACGATAATCGCTCTTCATGAGCAGATCTATAAAGTAGTCGTAAAGCGGTCTGTGTACTACAAATTCCAGTGTACATATAGAGTGAGTAACTCCTTCAAAATAGTCGCACTGCCCATGAGCAAAGTCGTACATAGGATAAACCTTCCACGCTGTTCCCGTACGATGATGAGGCACATTGATGATACGATAAATGATCGGATCACGGAAGTGCATATTGGAATGAGCCATATCTATCTTCGCTCTAAGCGTTAGTGAGCCTTCCGGGAATTCGCCTTTGTTCATTCTTCTGAACAGATCCAAGCTCTCCTCTACGGGTCTGTCACGGAATGGACTATTGATACCCGGAGTAGTCGGAGTACCCTTTTGGTTCGCAATCTGTTCTGCCGACTGTTCTTCTACATACGCATGCCCATTTTTGATAAGCTCTTCGGCAAAGTCGTACAATTGTTGAAAATAGTCCGAAGCATAAAACTCCTGTCCCCATTTGAACCCTAACCATTCTATATCTTCTTTGATGGCATCTACGTATTCTACATCTTCCTTTATCGGATTAGTATCATCGAATCTCAGATTACATACGCCACTATACTTTTCAGCGATACCAAAATCTATACAGATAGCCTTGGCATGACCGATGTGAAGGTAACCATTCGGTTCCGGTGGGAATCGGGTTTGGATCCGCCCATTATGTAGCCCTTCTCTGATATCCTTTTCTACTATGGCTTCGATGAAGTTTAGAGATTTTCCTTCTCCACTTTCTACCGGTGCATTTCCTGCTACGCTGTCTTGTGTGTTCATACTATATCTCTTTATGGTATTTCTCTATTGTTTTATGTACTATTCTTTGTTGACGAAGACAAACTGTTTGAGTCTTTCGTTTCCTGAGTTCATGATGTCTTTTCCTTTCCCTTCCCACTCTACGCGTCCACGATGAACGAACAGCACTTTCTCGCCCAACTTTTCAAGGGAATTCATATCATGCGTATTGATGATAGTGGTCATTCCCGATTCGTGAGTAATCTCCAGCAACAGGTCATCTATTACTGAAGATGTCTGTGGATCCAGTCCGGAGTTTGGTTCATCACAGAAAAGATACTTCGGTTTAAGTGCTATGGCTCGGGCTATGGCTGCACGTTTCATCATACCGCCACTTACTTCTGCAGGATATTTATTCCTTGCATCTACCAGTTTTACTCGAGCGAGGCACTCTTTCGCCACTTTTATTCGCTGAGATTTGGGCAGAAGAGAAAACATGTCGAGAGGAAACATTACATTTTCCAGAAGGGTCATGCTGTCGAAAAGAGCAGACCCTTGGAAGAGCATGCCCACTTCCTGTCTCAACTTCTTCATTTCCGTATCCGAAAGATCATAGATGGAATTCCCATCGTACAGCACTTGTCCTTTATCGGGAAACATAAGCCCTACGATACTCTTTAGCAGTACGGTCTTTCCGGCACCGCTTTTACCTATTATCAGAGACGTTCTGCCGGACTCGAAGACAGCGGATATGCCTCTCAACACATCCTTTCCGCTAAAAGATTTCTGTACGTTTTTTATCTCTATCATCTCTCTTTCTGTTCTGTCGTTTTACGGTTCTAAACCAACATCAGTTGGGTCAGAAGCAAGTCTGCCACCAAGATCATTATACTACTCGATACCACCGCTTTGGTACTTGCCTTGCCCACTTCTAAAGCTCCACCTTTTACATAGTATCCGTTGAATGCGGCAATGGAGGCGATAAGAAATACATACACCTCGCTCTTAACCATGGAGTAGAACAGATAGTAAGGCTCGAAAAGGTACTGAATCCCTTGAACGTATGCACTGATAGGCATTTCCGGATTGATGCTGCAAGCGATATACCCACCGATAATACCCGTAAACATACTGATGAGTACCAGAACCGGAACGAAAAGCATAATCCCGACAATCTTCGGCAGAATAAGGAAATTTGCCGAGTTTACTCCCATTATCTCTATGGCATCTATCTGTTCGGAGACACGCATTGTACCTATTTCGCTGGCAATACTACTACCTATTTTACCTGCCAAAATAAGACACATGACTGTGGAAGAAAACTCCAAGAGTACAATCTCTCTTGTTGTAAACCCGATGGTAAACTTCGGTATAAGCGGAGAAGTAAGGTTTAGCCCCAGTTGAATGGTAATTACCGCACCGATGAAGAAAGATATAATGAGGACGATGCCAAGGGAGTCGTATCCCAGCTTGTAAACCTCCTTTTGCATCTCTCGAAGAAACATACGAAACCTGTCGGGCCTTTCAAATACCCGTTTCATGAGCACAAAATACAGCCCGATTTCCTCTATCTTTTTTCTTAGTAAGCTAAACATCTATAGTCTCTTACAACTTTTCTTATTCGTAATCTCTATATTCAACAAGCAAATATACAGAAAAAAAACAGCTCTACACCCCTTTACATGCATCATCCCTTAAATGAATGAAGTAGCGCATTGGCACGTCGTTCCAAACCACTCTTCAGGATTGTTTTTATTTGTAGGCTTTACTATAAAAACAGAGCTGTGGGTATCTGCCAAGCGATTACTCTTTTCAGGCTGTTTTTATACTCCGTCTCGAAGATTGCTCAAATGCTTTTAGACTCTCTTTTCGGCCTGTTTACATCTGCTTGTGAACCTGATAAAATCTCCAAATCAAGATTTGGCTTGTGGCAGTCAAGCCCCGATTTCTGTAAATCACGGCTTAATTGTAGGAAATCAGCACTTGATTTTCAACTTTATACGGATTTAGAGTGATTTTTATCCTCGTTAAAAGGATCTTTTTAGCAGGGTTATCTATTTTACCATTCAGATGTATCTGGGGGAGCAGGAGAGGTTACTTATTTTTTTTAGCTACATTTGTATCGTGTCGGAAAGTCCTATTTTGAAAAAAAGTGTTCTGAAAAATGAATAATACCGGATATATCAAAAACATAAAAAGAGCTTTCATCGCAGGGTTTATGGGGCTCATGGTATTGGGTTGCTCTACCGTTCCACTCACGGGACGTAAGCAGCTGAGTCTGGTCTCGGATCAGCAGATACTATCTCTCAGTGCATCTCAGTACAGAGAGTTTATAGCTCAAGCACCTATCTCTAAAAATGCAGTGCAGACAAGGCGGGTATTAGAGGTTGGACGCAGGATTGCCAATGCAGCAGAGACCTATCTTAAAAACTCCGGATTGGGTTCGGAAGTTTCGCAGTACAGATGGGAGTTTAATCTTGTTGCCTCCAATCAGGCAAACGCTTTCTGTATGCCGGGTGGAAAAATCGTGGTGTACGAAGGCATTCTTCGGTTTGCTCCCACAGATGATGAGTTGGCTACGGTTATGGCTCACGAGGTTGCACACGCATTGGCAAAGCACTCCAACGAGCGGATGTCTCAAGCTCTTGTTCAGCAACTTGGTGCAGAAGCTCTCAGCTTAGCCGTGGGGAAACAGAGTGCAGCCGTTAGGGCAGTTGCCGGAGCTGTGTATGGCATTGGCAGTAACGTAGCCATCATGTTGCCGTATAGCAGAACTCACGAGTACGAAAGCGATAGAATCGGTCTTACTCTTATGGCGATGGCAGGCTATAATCCTCGTATGGCTGTCTCATTTTGGGAGAAGATGTCGCAGAGCAAAGGGGATAAGGATGCCTCCGATATGCTTAGCACCCACCCTTCGGATAAGAAAAGGATAGATGCCATAAATAAGTATCTGCCAGAAGCACTCAAGCACTACAACGGGAATATTCCTGCCGAAAAAAGAAAGACAAAGAGTGGGATCATCACCCGTTACTGATTTTAGACTAATAGAGAAGTAGATAACTTGAAGAAAGAGAATCCTACCGATCCCTCTTTATGGCTTCCTACGACGAAGAAGGAGGTGGAAAGATTGGGATGGGACTGCCTTGATGTCATCCTTTTTGCCGGGGATGCGTACATAGATCATCCTTCGTTCGGAATGGCGGTCATTGGTCGCATACTCCAGAAGCATGGCTACAAGGTGGCGATAGTACCGCAACCCAACTGGAGAGACGATCTCAGAGACTTCAAGAAGCTTGGACGTCCTCGCCTCTTTTTCGGGATCTCTCCCGGGGCAATGGATTCTATGATCAATCATTATACTGCTGCCAAAAGGCTTCGCAGCAACGATGCCTACACTCCGGACGGGCGTTCGGATATGCGTCCGGACTATCCTACCATTGTCTATTCCAAGATATTGAGAGAGCTATATCCGGATGTGCCGATAGTGGCAGGCGGAATAGAAGCATCGCTGAGGCGCGTGGCGCACTATGATTACTGGCAGGACAAACTCCTTCCGGGCATGCCGGTGATGGCTCCGATAGATTTTCTCATATACGGAATGGGGGAGAAGCCCATCGTAGAGCTGGCTGATGCGTATGCCGAGGGGAAGAGTGTTGAGGAGATAAAGAAGATCCCTCAACTCGCTTACTTGGAGAAAGGAACTTATAAACCCACACCCGAAAGTGATGACATACTGCTACACAGCTACGAGGAAGCATTGGCATCGAAAAAGAAGCATGCCGCCAACTTCAAACATATAGAGGAACAGAGCAATGCCGTGAGGGCTAAAAGGCTGATAGAACCGGTAGGAGAGGGATATATAGTGGTAAATCCGCCTTATCCTGTTATGACTTCCGAAGAGCTGGATGAGTCTTTCGACCTTCCCTATACACGGCTTCCTCATCCTAAATATAAGGGGAAGCATATTCCGGCTTACGAGATGATTAAGTTTTCCGTTAATATGCACCGTGGATGTTTTGGCGGATGTTCGTTTTGTACCATATCGGCTCATCAGGGAAAGTTTATTGTTTCCAGAAGCGAACGTTCCATATTGGATGAGGTGAAGCATCTCACTCATATGCCCGACTTTAAAGGGTATATCTCCGATCTTGGAGGACCCAGTGCAAATATGTATGCAATGAAAGGTCGCAATCTGAAGGCTTGTGAAAAGTGTCTCAGACCCTCCTGTATCTTCCCCGGTATATGTCCGAATCTTAATGCAGACCATACTCCGCTGAACAATATCCTGAGAAAAGTGGATGCCCTCCCCGGCATAAAGAAAAGTTTTATCGGAAGCGGTATAAGGTACGACCTTCTTCTGCATCTGTACAAAGACGAAAAGCTGAGAGCGGCAGCTCGTACCTATATGGAAGAGGTTATAGCTCATCACACATCCGGACGTCTTAAGGTTGCTCCCGAACACACTTCGGATAGGGTATTGGAGCAGATGAGAAAGCCGTCGTTCTCTCTTTTTTATACGTTCAAAAAGGAGTTTGATCGGGTCAATAAAGCGTATGGCCTCAAACAGCAACTGATCCCTTACTTCATATCATCGCACCCGGGAAGCAGGGAAGAGGATATGGCAGAACTTGCCATCGCCACTAAAAATCTTCAGTTTAAGCTGGAACAGGTGCAAGACTTCACGCCTACTCCCATGACCGTATCTACTGTGATATACTATACCGGGTATCATCCTTACACGATGGAAAGGGTTTTCACTGCTACTACACCGGATCAGAAAGAGCGTCAGAGACAGTATTTCTTTTGGTACAAACCGGAAATGAGAGGTGCCATTCGGAAATCTTTGAACCACATCAAGCGTCCGGATCTGTTGAAGTTGCTTTTCCCGAACGAACGTAGAGAAAAATAGGGATAGATTTGGATAATTCAATGATAGGAACGAAATTTGCACCTAAAATATTACTGAGATAAACAAACTATTAGTATATACTTATGAAGAAAATTCTTTTGGGCTTGGCCCTTTTGTTGGGTACCCTCACAGCCGTAGGACAGAACATCCAAACACACTATCAAGCAGGGCGTCATCTTTACAATGACATGAAGGAATCTCCTTCTTTTGTAACCACCGTGGAGCACTTTAAGGCGGACAGATGGGGACAAACATTCCTTTTTGTGGATTTTGTTCATACAGAAAAAGGTATCTCCAACTCTTACTTTGAGATTGCAAGAGAATTGAAGTTCTGGAAGGCTCCTGTTGCTCTTCACTTGGAATATAACGGAGGTGTGGATAGAAACTTCTCCATTAACAACGCTTATCTTGTTGGTGCTTCTTATCTTTGGACGAGCAAAGACTTCAGTAAGAACTTTAGTCTTAGCACAAGCTACCGTTACGATCAGGCGATAGAAGGTGTTCAAGACGCCAACCACGGTATGCAGCTTACAGCAGTATGGGGCTGGAATAGTTGGAATCGTGTATTTACACTCAACGGATTTGTGGATATTTGGACAAAGAAAGCTACAGACAAAAGCCACGGAGTGGTGGTGTACTCTGAACCACAAGCTTGGGTAAACTTGAATCAACTTGTTGGTTTTCACGATAACTTTAATCTAAGTCTTGGTACGGAGGTAAGACTTTCTTACAACTTCCTTAACGGAAATAAGTTCTACGCACTTCCTACCCTTGCAGCAAAGTGGACATTCTGATTTTTTTGACGTAATTGATTATACAGATGGGCGAGCCAACCGGATTTTTCAGGTTGGCTCGCCTTGTTTTTTGATACTGTTTCTCGTTCGTAATTGTGGGAAAAATTGCTATCTTTGTATCTTAGGATTTCAAGAAGAAATCTACCAAACAGAACAACATTTAGAATAATAATATATGACCGAAGAGATGCGGCAAGAAGCTGCTAACTATGGCGCAAGTAACATTCAGGTTCTCGAAGGGCTCGAAGCCGTTCGTATGCGTCCTGCAATGTATATCGGAGATATTGGAGAAAAAGGTTTGCACCACTTGGTATATGAGGTGGTGGACAACTCTATAGACGAAGCGCTGGCAGGCTATTGCGATAAAGTGGATGTTGAGATCAATGAAGACAACTCTATTTCTGTTCACGACAACGGTAGAGGTATCCCTGTAGACCTTCATGAGAAAGAGGGTAAGAGTGCCTTGGAAGTTGTTCTGACGGTTCTCCATGCAGGGGGAAAGTTTGATAAAGGCTCGTACAAGGTTTCCGGAGGTCTTCACGGGGTGGGTGTCTCCTGCGTAAACGCACTTTCCACAACGCTTAGAGCGGAAGTGAAGAGAGAAGGAAAGATCTACATGCAGGAGTATCATAGAGGTGTTCCGGCTGAGGATGTGAAAGTGATAGGAGAGAGTACGGAGACCGGTACCACTATCTACTTCAAGCCGGATGATTCTATCTTCATCACGACCGAATACAGCTACAAGACACTTTCGGATCGTTTGCGTGAGTTGGCTTTTCTTAATGCCGGTATCACTTTGACTCTTACAGACTATCGAAACAGAGACGAAGACGGAAATCCAAAGAAAGAGATATTTCATAGCGAAAATGGGTTGAAAGAGTTTGTCTCTTACCTTGATTCCAATAAGGAAACCCTTATAGATGATGTTATACATATCGTTACCGAGAAGCAGGATATACCTGTGGAGGTTGCGATGACCTATAATACTTCTTACAATGAAAACGTCTACTCCTATGTCAATAACATCAATACGATAGAAGGAGGAACGCATCTTGCCGGATTTAGACGGGCTCTGACAAGAACGCTTAAGAAGTATGCAGAAGAGTCTAAAATCCTTGAGAAAGAAAAAATAGACGTCTCCGGGGACGACTTCCGTGAAGGTATTACAGCGGTTATATCCATTAAGGTTGCAGAGCCTCAGTTTGAAGGGCAAACCAAAACAAAGCTCGGAAACTCGGAAGTAGCAGGAGCAGTGGATACCGCAGTGGGAGAAGCATTGGGACATTACTTGGAAGAGAATCCCAAGCAAGCCAAGATGATAGTCGATAAGGTGGTACTTGCCGCAAAAGCTCGTATCGCTGCTCGTAAAGCACGAGAGATGGTACAACGCAAGACGCCTATGTTCGGAGGAGGTCTTCCGGGCAAACTCTCCGACTGTAGAAGTAAGGATCCGGCACGCTGCGAGCTGTTCCTTGTCGAGGGAGACTCTGCAGGTGGTACAGCGAAACAAGGGCGAGACTCCATGTTTCAGGCAATACTTCCACTGCGTGGTAAGATTCTGAACGTCGAAAAAGCCATGCCGCACCGTGTCTTGGAAAGTGATGAGATACGTGCCATGTACACTGCATTGGGAGTAACTATCGGTACGGAAGAAGATCCCAAAGAGCTTAATATCTCAAAACTAAGATATAACAAGGTCATCATCATGACGGATGCCGACGTGTACGGAAGCCACATCGCAACACTGATCCTTACCTTCTTCTTCCGACACATGAGAGTTCTTGTGGAGCGTGGTTGCATTTATCTTGCAACGCCACCACTTTATCAGTGTAAGATGGGCGATGTCGTGGAGTATTGTTGGGACGATCGCCAACGCATGGAATTCATTCAAAAATATGCCGAAGGGAATGAATCGAAGGTCGTAACCCAGCGTTACAAAGGTCTTGGAGAGATGGATGCCGAACAACTTTGGGAGACTACCATGGATCCAGACAACCGTCTTCTCAAGCAGATTACTATTGACAATGCCGTAGAGGCAGACGTTGTCTTTTCTATGTTGATGGGAGAAGATGTCGCTCCTCGTAGGGACTTTATCACAGCAAATGCCGACTATGCGAATATAGACGCTTGATCGAACGGAACAACATCGGTTAATGATATAAAAAAAGAGAGAGCCTGAGAGTAAAAACACTCTTAGGCTCTCTTGCTTTTTCAGCAATAAAAACGATTAAAACCCTATTTGTTCTCAGATGGGATTACGAATCTTTCTCTCGGAGGATATAAAGGGCTTTCT
>JAUMWS010000119.1 GCA_030529525.1 Porphyromonas sp.
TGTACCTTTGCAAGCAGTAAAAGTGAGCGTTCTTTGGCTATTCAAAACAATGTGTATCAAAGCACTCCGCTCATTTCTAAATCGTTACCTCTATATCTGCTCCAAAATGGTAACACTCTATTATCCAACGAGATAGTTCGCTAACAAAAAATCGCGCAGGACGGAAAAATTTTTCCATTCGAACGGAATTTTCATCACGTTTATAAAGGAAAGAATGGGAGTGCTCAGACAGATTTTGGGGCACTCCTTTTTTTGAGGAAGTTATTCCGTCTCGATCTCTTCTATTTTGGCGAAATAGAGGGAAGAGATTTCGTCAAAAAAAGAGGCGGCAAGGTCTTCTTTTACGGAAAAAGTCCAGCAGTAACCGGAAAGAGAGCTTTCTGTTTCTACCGTCTCGGCAGAATAAGTTTTTGCCACACGCATGATGGTGTTGATGTCGTCGAAGCCGAACGATACTTTGTAGCGCCGTGTGAGGTCGATGCTTACGATCTCTGCGGCATCGATTGCCTCTTTGGCTGCTTCTTTGTATGCCACGATGAGTCCGCCCGTTCCGAGCTTTATTCCCCCGAAGTAGCGCACCACGGCTACAAGAACGTTGGTGAGCTCGGCAGAGTGTATCTGCCCGAGTATCGGTTTGCCTGCCGTGGAGGATGGCTCTCCATCGTCGTTGGCCCTCTCCTGTCTGGTGCGTGTTCCCACGACGTAAGCCCAACAGACGTGGCGAGCATCGAAATACTCTTTGCGCAACTTTGCCACCTGCTCCAAAGCCTCCTCAGGAGAAGATACGGGAATGGCGAAAGAGATAAACTTGCTCCTCTTCTCGGTAAAGGTGCCTTCGGCCGGCTTAAGAATGGTCTTGTAGGATGTCATCGTTCAAGGATAGTGGTGAGATCGTTTCGCCAATCGGCTCCGTTCTCAGGCATAAGGGTGTGAAAACCGAACTTCTTCCCCATCTCCACGTTGCCCGGTCCGTCGTCCACAAAGAGAGTCTTCTCCGGATCCATTCCCGCAATATCCACCGCAGCCTGAAAGATCTCGGCTTCGGGCTTGCACAGATTCATGTGATAGGAACAAAATGTTTTGTGGAAAAATCCCTCGAGCTTCCGTTTGTCGGGCAGGAAAGAGTCGCTATTGCACCAGTTGTAAATGAGCGGATTGTTGTTGCTGAGCAGATAAAGATTGTAGCGAGGCAGGAGGTGTTCTTCTATAAAGTCGAACTTATACGCCTGTGCCTCCCGAACAAACCCCAACAGGCAGTGCTCTATGTCGTTATAAGTATAGGGACGCCCGTATCTCCGAGAAAGCGCCTGCACAAACTCGTAAGCGGAAACGGTTCCCCTTTCAAGGTCGAGAAAGAGTCCGCTCTGCTTGTACGGATTAAGAAATTGGCGTGCATCGTGCACGCCAATTTCCTGAAATCTTCTGATACTCTCCTCGATGTCGAGATGAAGCAAGACGCCTCCGAGATCGAGGACAATGTTCTCTATTTTCATCTGCGACCGGGTTACTTCTTCAACCATTTGTCGAACCACGAACGGAAGCTTCTGTAGAAGAGCATACCGTTTTGCGGCTTCAAGATCCAGTGCGTCTCGTCCGGATACAAAAGCATTTCGGTAGGTATCCCTCTCATGCGCGCTGCATCGAACGCCTGCATGCCCTGAGAAGCAAGAATACGGAAGTCATACTCGCCATGGCAGATGAAGATAGGTGTATCCCATTCCCCCACAAAGCGGTGAGGAGATGTGGCAAATGTCTTCTGCGCAGTGGCATTGCTCTTGTCCCAGTATGGTCCGCCCATATCCCAGTTCGCAAAGAACTTCTCTTCCGTTTCAAGATACTGCGCTTCAAGATTGAAGATACCGGCATGAGCAAAGAAGGCCTTGAAGCGTTTGTTGTGGTGCCCCGCCAACCAATAGGTGGAGAAACCACCATAACTTGCACCGGTACAGCCCAAACGATCTTTATCCACGTAAGGAAGAGTAGCAGCGTGATCTATTGCAGCAAGATAGTCTTTCATGTTCTGACCACCGTAATCTCCGCTGATCTGCTCAAGCCACTCCTTTCCGAACGAAGGCAAACCTCTGCGGTTCGGAGCCACAATGATGTATCCGAAAGATGAGAACGTATTCAGGTTCCAACGATAACTCCAGAACTGGCTCACCGTACTCTGAGGTCCGCCCTGACAGTAAAGAATTGCGGGATACTTCTTGTTAGGATCGAAGAACGGAGGCTTCACGAACCATGTAAGCATCTTCTTGCCATCCGTTGTGTCTATCCACACCTTTTCCACCTGAGCCATCTCTATATCGGCAAGCACGGCATCGTTCTCGGTGGTAAGCTTTGTAAGAGTAGCCAAACCTCTGTTTCTCTTGGTCTTCTTTGCAGGAAGCTCCACGCGATAAAGGTCTGTAGGGTGTGTGAAGGACTGAATGCCGGCCACGAACGTACGTCCATTACCTGAAAATGCCGTTACATCATGTACTCCTTCTGTTATAGGCTCTATCTTATCGGTCGCAAGATCTATTTCGTAAATATTGGTAAGAGCTTCCACTGTCGCCACAAAACGAATCTTCTTACCATCTGGAAGCCAAACAAACTGGTCGAAATGGTGCTCAAACTCGGGTGCATGATGCTTCTTCGTTTGAGAAGCAAAGTCCAGCGTAAAAAGACGCTTGAGATCCGCTTCGTAACCATCACGCTCCATGCTGACCCAAGCAATGGTATTACCATCCGGTGAGAATGCCGGATTTGTATCATATCCCATCATACCTTCCGACAGATTCACAGTAGTGGAGGTCTCTGTGTCGAAAAGATAAATGTCTGTATTCGTGCTGACTGCATACTCCAATCCGACCTTCTTACGGCAAGAGTAAGCAAGATATTTGCCGTCATTGGACCATGCAAACTGTTCCATACCGGCATGTGGCTTGGTCGGAGCCTCAAACCATTCATCCGCTCCCAGTACAGGCAACACATCGGTAGCGATCTTACCGGAAGCTGCATCCACTTTAGCCACAAAAGGCTTAGGGATAGCCACCTTCCATTCGTCCCAATGCTTGTACATCAGGTCTGTATAAATCTTTCCCGTAATCTTATCAAGATCTTTGTTTCTCTCCTTTGCAATGTTGGGAAGCTCAACATCCCTTATCACCACAACCTTTTCACGATTCGGAGAAAACAAGAACCCCGCAACATCAAAATCGAAACCGGAAAGCTGTACAGAGCTCTTAGTCTCTATATTATAAAGCCAT
>JAUMWS010000016.1 GCA_030529525.1 Porphyromonas sp.
GTCCGCCCGGTGCTTGTCCTCCCGAAAGAATCACTCCGGTGTGGATAGGAGCATATTCTCTCTTCTCCGTTGCCGGCTGAAACTCTATCAGAGGAAGTCCGTAAGTGTTGGGAAATAGGTTTTTGATAGCATCCTGATCCGCTACCGACTGAGTGGCATTACCCTCTACGGCAACCACCTGTCCTTGAAGTGCCTTGGGCATCTTTGGCATATAAGATGCGCGAGCCACTTGTAATGCACTTTTTTTAATCATCTAAATCTTTGTGTTATAATATTGTCTTGAAAATAGTATCGTGTCTATGTCGTCCTCCGAAGGAACTTCCTATAGTTCGCTCTTGCCAGAAAAAAGATGAGAAACAGGTTCAGAGCAAGAACTGCTCCGGCAAAAGAAAAGAACAGCTGCCGCCATCCTTCCATCACGAAATAACAGATAACCGCTGCCAATAATAGCGTTAATCCGAGAACAAGAGCGGTAGTCATTATTTTTTTCAGAACATTCGGATTCATATCTAAATACTTTGTATTGGGCAAAGATATAGAAAAATGAGAGAAAAAGTTGGTGCTTCAAGGTTAAATTGCTAATTTTGTTTGAGTTTTCGTATATGGTACTGAAAGACTACGACATACTGCTGGATGAACTTGAGGAGCGAATAGGACAACTGTTAAGGCAAAATAGTGATCTGTCCGTTCGTATACATCAACTGCAAATAGAGAATAAAACACTCTCCGTAAAGTGTCAAAAGCAGAATGAAGAGACAGAAGATCTCAAACGAAGACTAAGCATTGCCGAGACATACATGGAGGATAACCCTGCGTCTTTAGCACATCTGATAGACTATCGGGATCACCTTCGGAAGCTGTCCGGTAAGGTGGCAGAATGCATAAAAACAATAAATAATAACAACCCCTGAGCTTCCCTATGTCCACCCCTAAACAAAGTGATCAAAGTCCGGGTAAACTTTCCAACAAGTTTACGATCAATCTCACTTTGATGGGAGAACGTATCTCGCTCAACATTCAGAGAGAAGAGGAGTTCTTCTTCCGTAGAGCAGAAGTAGAAATCAATCACTTTATCAATGCCTACAAAACGAAGTTCCCTACAATCTCCGAGACCAAACTCCTTCTGTTTGTTGCGCTTCACTTCGCCACTTTGGTCGAGGAATACAAAGCCGATGAGAGTGGTAGAGAAGCATTGACAACACGGATAGAGAGTCTTATAGACCGGCTACGCCGACACTCTTTAGAGAGTTTCGAACGCCATCACACTACTGCCTGATTCTTTAGGGAAGAAGGGTTTTGAACTATTTATCACTGTTTTATTCATCCTGTTCATTTACTTACAAAGGTCTTTCTCCGCGGAAAGACAGTGTTACATCCTTTATATTTGAGTAGAATGAACAATATTGTTATTCCTGTACTTATCTGCGTGGCAATTCTCGTAATCGGAGGAGTGCTCCTTTGGAAATTCCTTTCCGATGCCGCCCGAACACGCAGCCAACACTTTTTGCAAAAGGCCAAAGAGGAGGCCGAAGTGATAAAGAAGAACAAACTGCTGGAGGTAAAAGAGCAGTTTATCAAGCAAAAAGCCTCTCTTGAACGCGAAGTAGCGCAAAGACAATCCAAGATTCAGAGCATAGAAAGTAAGCTCAAAAACAGAGACGAAATCCTCTCCAAAAAACAGCAGGAACTCGATAGAAAGATTGAAGCAAACGAGCAACTGAAAAGAGAGTTGGAGCTTCGCATGGGTGAACTTTCGGCAAAAGAGGAGGAGCTGATCCGGATTAGAGAGCAACAGCTTGTAGAACTCCAGCACATAGCAGGCCTTACAGCCGAAGAGGCAAGAGAGAGACTGGTAGAGTCTCAAATAGCAGAAGCACGAACACAAGCCTCTGCCACCATCAACGACATAATGGAAGAGGCGAAGCTTACAGCCAATATGGAGGCGAAGAAGATCGTAGTAAAGTCTATCCAGAGACTTGCTACGGAGACAGCAATAGAGAACTCCATCACGGTCTTCCATATAGAATCGGACGAAATCAAGGGACGTATAATAGGACGAGAAGGACGCAACATCCGAGCGCTTGAAGCAGCTACGGGAGTTGAAATCATCGTGGATGACACTCCGGAAGCTATCGTTCTGAGCTGTTTCGATCCGGTTCGCCGTGAGATTGCACGCCTTGTACTTCACCAACTCGTACAGGACGGACGTATTCACCCTGCACGTATAGAGGAGGTGGTGGCAAAGGTTCGCAAGCAGATAGAAGATGAGATAGTAGACACCGGAAAGCGCACTGTGATAGACTTGGGCATACATGGTCTTCATCCCGAGCTTATCCGTCTTGTCGGAAAGATGAAGTACCGCTCTTCTTATGGGCAGAATCTTCTGCAACACTCTCGTGAAACCGCTAATCTTTGTGCCATTATGGCGGCAGAGTTGGGACTTAACCCCAAAAAAGCAAAACGTGCCGGTCTGTTGCACGATATCGGCAAAGTGCCCGACGATGAACCGGAATTGCCACACGCAATCCTCGGTATGCAGCTCTGCGAAAAGTACAAAGAGAAGCCGGATATCTGCAATGCCGTGGGAGCTCACCACGATGAAATAGAGATGACATCCCTACTCTCCCCTATTGTACAAGTGTGCGATGCCATCTCCGGAGCAAGACCGGGAGCACGGAGAGAGATAGCCGAAGCTTACATCAAGCGTCTCAAAGACCTTGAAGAGTTGGCACTATCTTATCCGGGTGTAGTGAAAACATACGCTATCCAAGCCGGTAGAGAGCTTCGTGTGATCGTTGGTTCCGACAAGGTTACAGATGCTGACACAGATATGTTGAGTGCAGACATTGCAAAACGAATTCAGGATGAGCTCACCTATCCGGGACAAGTAAAGATTACGGTCATTCGGGAAACTCGTGCCGTAAGCTATGCCAAGTAGATGATTCGGGCTTGAATGCCCGACAAACTATACCAAATCGGCTCACTTACCTCTCTTCTCTGAGGGATGAAGTGAGCCGATTTTCTTTTTATACCATCCAATTCAAGTGAGTCGTCCGACCTCTCATTTTTATATATTCCATACCGAAAAAGAGTTCTCTTTTTCAGCCTCTCTATTTTGCATCAAGGGGTCGTTTTCAGAGCACGGCCGAACTGTTAAATCAGCACTATTCTATTAACACTAATTTTGATAGCTGTTAAGCCAAAACGATAAACAAGCATATTCTTTCGGCTTAACCCGTTTAATTTTTCAATGAACCTGTTTACCCATTTCATTTAACACGTTTACCGGATTCGATAAACGCGTTTAGAATTTCCATCTATTAATCTAACAATCAACAACATAGCACTTTAACCTCCATTTTTGATTATTTTCCCCACTTTTCTCTATTCACATTTAATCACATAGAGACCCCTTAAAATTCACGCCTATTAACTCGAAAACGCCCCATAGAATGAGCAAAAAAATTTTTTGTTCAAAACTTTCGATTTTCAATAACTCTCTGATCATCAATCTTATCAATCACCAATAAATCTCCTTATTCTCAAAACCAAGATAAAAGAAGACACTACTTGCCCCTCCTTTCACTCTTCCATTTTTATATAAAAGCTCCCTTGATGCAGATAAAAATGGCTCCTCCATAGCCCATGAGAGAAGACACGGAAATTGTACTATGGCTTTTTTTTGCGTTCTTTGCGGGTAAAACTATCACTTCGAATAGATAAAAGCTATGAATAGACACATTTTTTATCCGGTTTTACTCCTAATTTCTCTGTTTCTGCTCGGGGGATGCAGATCCTCCAACAAGGGCTATGGACCGGATAAACCGCAACCGGTGGCATTCTCGGAAAAGGATGCCGATTTCGATTTCAATCACAACACAAAAAAGATAGTGGTAAAAAGCAATGGAGCATGGAAGATTGAAAATAGCACTCATTGGGTAAAGGTGCATCCCACAAGTGGAGAAGGGAATACGATAGTAACCGTCTCCGTAAGCTCTTTCGACTCCTCTTTGGGTCGCCAAGCCACTATAACGGTATCTTCAGGCAAATACAACGATAATCTGTTTGTAAAACAGTCCGGTCTGCCGGCCAATAGAGACAATGCACGATATAAGATTCCGGTGGTCTTTCATCTGCTTACCCACAAAGATGCTCCCGATGTGGCATCGGTAAAGACCGAGAAACTGGCAGAGTACCTCAAGCATGTCAATGAAAGATACAAGGGAGGTTTGGATGCAAAAGCCGTGGACAACAATGTCGAATTTGTGCTTGCATCCGTGGACTTCTCGGGTAAACCTCTGGCAGAAGAGGGTATTGTAAGACACGATTGGCATAAAGGAGAAATCCCTTATAACGAGATTATTGGAACAGAAACCAAGGCTGTTCGAGACCTTTGTTGGGACTTTAACACTTACGTCAATGTCTTCATCTTCAAGTTCAAAAAGAAAGATGAGGGGAAGATGGTAACCTTAGGAGTGGCAACCTTGCCATTTATGCCGGAACAGCATCCGGTAAAGGGACTTGCTCGAATAAATACCAACTATGTGGCAAGTCATAACTGGAAGTATACGAACTGCGTTGTCATCAACAGCGACTTCCTTAAGTATGGACCACAATACATCTCAACCTATGTCGGAAATACTCTTGCTCATGAACTCGGACACTATGTAGGTCTCTTCCATGCTTTTACGGAACATGACGAAGATGCTATCGACAAAAATCCGTGTGATGATACAGACCATTGTCCGGATACGGAACAGTATGACAGAGAAGACTATGTAACGAAGGTACAAGAGTTTATCAACTCTCCCTCTTTCGATAAAAACAACAAGGCTCACATCAATCGTCTCTTTGAAAGAGTAACGTGTGATCTTCTCGGTACATTTGTCTCTTTCAACCTTATGGACTATTTCTACTGTCGCAACCTCGGCTTCACATCGGATCAGAGAAGCAGAGTCCGTCAAGTACTTTACCATGGACTCTTGGTTCCGGGGGCCAAATACAGAAGCGGAGTGCGAGTTGGCAGAGGAGATGTACCCGAAAATGTTGGTCCTCCTACAATATCGGATTGCCCCGAACATGATGTTCACGTATTGGAACGTATGCTTTAACGGTCTCCCCGGATTGGCAAGTTTTTACTATTTTTGTCGCTCAAACAATTAAGATTTAAGTACTAACACCTATCATAACATGATAACAACAGACCAACTAAACGATTTGTTGGAGCGCCGAGATGCGCTGAGGGGGTATCTTTGACATCGATACGAAGCGTATCGAATTAGAAGAGGAAGAGCTCCGCACCCAAGATCCCATATTTTGGCAAGATGCAAAGCGTGCGGAGACCGTAATGAAACGAGTAAAAGAGCTGAAAGGCTGGCTCAACGGCTTCGATGCCGTAAATACCGCCACTGATGAGGTTGCTCTCTCTTTGGAGTATCTTAAAGAGGAAATCATCTCCGAAAATGAAGTGGACGAGGCTTATGCGAATGCTCTTAAGCTGATAGAAGATTTGGAGTTGAAGAACATGCTGCGCAAAGAGGAAGATCACCTTGGAGCAGTACTGAAGATAAACTCCGGAGCGGGTGGTACGGAAGGACAGGATTGGGCTTCTATGCTCGCCAGAATGTACCAGCGCTGGTGCGAAGCGAAAGGCTATAGCGTTACTATTACCAACTGGCAAGATGGAGATGAAGCAGGTATAAAGACCTGTACACTCCAAGTGGAAGGAGAGATGGCATACGGCTATCTTAAGAGCGAAAACGGAGTACATCGCCTTGTTCGGGTATCTCCTTACAACGCTCAAGGAAAGCGTATGACCTCTTTTGCATCTGTATTTGTGGTGCCGTTGGTGGACGACAGCATCGAAATCAACATCAATCCTGCCGATATTTCTTGGGATACGTTCCGAAGTGGAGGTGCAGGAGGACAGAATGTAAACAAGGTAGAGACCGGTGTTCGCTTGCACTACACCTACAAAGATCCCGATACGGGAGAGACCATGGAGATAGCTATCGAAAATACCGAAAGCCGTTCTCAGCTGGGAAATAGAGAGAATGCCATCCGCCTTTTGAAGAGTCAGCTCTACGATCTTGAGCTTGCTCGGCGACGTCGTGCACAGAATGAGATAGAAGATTCCAAACTGAAAATAGAGTGGGGTTCCCAGATACGCAGCTACGTCTTCGACGACAGGCGTGTGAAGGATCATAGAACCGGATATCAAACATCAGACGTTGGAGGTGTAATGGACGGAGATATAGACGACTTCATAAAGGCGTATCTCATGGAATTTGCTCAAGCAGAAAAATAATTAAATACAATATCCGGTATGAAAAACAGATACAACTTACCTGTAAAGACCTTAGGATTGGCTCTTGCACTAACGGCATCTTCTTTCATGATAAGCGGATGCGGCCTTTGGAAGTCTCACTCCTCCAAAATAAGTGCTCCTGCTCCGGTACTGCCTATACCCACTCCGGAACAGATGGATTGGCAAAAGTTGGAGACCTATGCCTTTGTACACTTCGGGCTTAATACATTCAACGATTTGGAGTGGGGCTATGGAAATACTCCCGCATCTACTTTTAATCCCAAACGTTTGGACTGCGACCAATGGGCAAGAATAATAAAGGCTGCAGGTTTCAAAGGGATTCTTCTTACAGCAAAACACCATGACGGATTCTGTCTTTGGCCTACAAAAACAACCGAATACAGTGTCAAGAACAGCCCTTGGAAAGATGGAAAGGGAGATATGGTAAAGGATCTTTCGGAAGCGTGCCAAAGACACAATTTGAAGTTTGGCATCTACCTCTCTCCATGGGATCGTAACAGCGAACACTACGGTACACCAAAGTATGTGGAGATATTCCATGAACAGATGAGGGAACTGCTTACCAACTATGGTCCTATCTTTGAATATTGGTTCGATGGAGCCAATGGAGGTAATGGCTGGTACGGAGGAGCGGATACATATAGAAATATAGATCCGAAGACCTACTACCGCTATGAAGAAGCTAAAAAAATGATTCGTCAGCTTCATCCTTCGGCTATGATATTTGGGGGAACAGTTCCTGACATCCGCTGGATAGGGAACGAGATCGGATATGCAGGCGAAACAAACTGGAGTCCTATGAACATAGGCGAAGCAGAAGGACGTAAAAATATGGTAGGGCAAGAGAATGGTTCCGACTGGCTACCGGGAGAATGTGATGTATCTATCCGTCCGGGGTGGTTCTATCACCACAGAGAAGATCATCAAGTGAAGTCTCCTGCAAAACTGATGGATATATACTATGGTAGTGTAGGACGGAACGCAACTCTTCTTCTGAACTTTCCGGTAGACTTGAATGGTACTATTCACCCCAAAGATAGCGCCAGCATCATGGAGTGGAAAGCGCTTCTTGACCAAGAGTTTGCTACTCCTCTTCTCGCAGGAAAAGCTACTGCCAAGGCAAGCAATGTAAGAGATAGCAGATGGTCGGCAGCGAATGTCCTCAACGAAAACTACGACAGCTACTGGGCTACATCCGATGGTGTCTCCTCGGCGGAGCTAATCATCTCTCTTCCGACAGAAACATCTGTGAATCGTCTGATGCTTCAAGAGTACATCCCATTGGGACAAAGAGTAAAAAAGTTCTCTGTTCTCTACAAAAAAGGAGAAGAGTGGCTTCCTGTAACCTCCAGAGACGCAATGACCACAATTGGCTATAAGCGTCTTCTAAGATTTGCATCCGTAAAGACAGATGCTCTGAAGATTGTATTTGAAGAGAGCCGTGGTCCTCTTTGTATAAACAGAGTTGAAGCGTATATGGCTCCGGCTATAGTTTCAGACTTACCAATGATCCGCAGAGGTAGCAATGATGAAGTCTCTATCTTTGTCTCGGCTCCCGGATTAGAGATATACTACACAGTAGATGGTTCCACACCGACCCCATCCAATGGTATCAAGTATGATAAACCGTTTATTCTACGTGATCGTGGTATTGTGAAGGCTATTGCTCATGATCCGGACTTTGGTAAGAGCGGAGATGTAGCAGAACACAACTTCTATCTTTCTTCAAGCAGAATTACGGTTCTATCCCCTCAAGAGGCAGGAACAAAGGAAAAACTTTTTGATGGCAATCCCTATTCTTTGGTTCGCTTCCCTAAGGGAGAAAAAGTTTTAGAACTTCTTCTCGATGCCCCTCGTAAGATCAGTGGATTCAAACTATGGCCAAATCAGCAAAGAGATGGTAACGGACACATTCACTCCTATATCTTATATGTGGATGATGTGAAGGTGCAAGAGGGAGAGTTTTCGAACATTAAAAACAATCCGGTATTGCAGACCGTACAATTTGCTCCGGTAAAGGGTCAGAAAGTAAAACTTGTGGCTAAGGAGGTTGTGGATAATGTGGAGAGAGTGGTACTCTCAGACTTTGATCTTATTATTGAAGACTAATAAAATCGGATAATAACTTTAAATACTTTATTTAGAAGAATGGCAACAACAGCAGATTTTCGTAACGGCATGTGCCTTGATATTGATGGAGTCTACTTTACAATAGTGGAATTCCTTCACGTCAAACCAGGCAAGGGACCGGCTTTTGTACGCACAAAACTTAAAAACCTCTCCAATGGGAGAGTATTGGAGAAGACTTGGAACTCCGGTGTAAAAGTAGAAGAGGTTCGTATCGAGCGTAGACCCTACCAATACTTGTACAAGGATGATATGGGATACAACTTCATGCACCCTGAAACATTTGAACAGATCCAAATACCGGGAGAGACTATCTCAGGTGTGGAGTTTCTCAAAGAAGGCGATATGGTAGAAGCAATGGTACACGCAGGAAACGAAACAATCTTGACTTGCGAACTTCCTCCTCATGTTACCCTTGAGATTACATATACAGAACCGGGGGTAAAGGGAGATACTGCGACCAATGCACTAAAGCCGGCTACAGTGGAAACAGGAGCTACGGTTCGTGTTCCTTTATTCATCACAGAAGGTGAAAAGATTGTGATAGATACTCGTGACGGTTCCTATGTAAGTAGAGCCAAGGAGTAAAGTCTACAAAACATACCAAAAGACATCTGTTTCTGTATCAAGGGATATAGAGGCAGATGTCTCTTCGTTTTTATTGTCAGTACATATTGCTATGTTTAATCAAGAAAATAGAGATCTTCACCTCACAGTCAAAGAGATGTTGGAGGAAGAAAGACCAAGGGAAAAACTCCTACGCTTCGGAGTGAAGAATCTTGATACTACGGAACTACTTGCTCTTATTCTGAACACAGGCACAAAAGAGCAAAATGTGATAGAATTGGCTCGCAGTATTCTTAAAAGTCATGACAACAACCTTTATTCCCTATATCGTGTACACGCAGAGCGAATATCGGACAATAGAATAAAGGGAATAGGACCGGCAAAACTCGCTAAGATATTGGCAGCTCTTGAGCTTGGTATCCGATTGGAAAACGATAAAGAACTTTATAAAACAAAGGAAGAAACCCTCAATGACAGCCAAAAGGTCTATCACTATATGAAACGCCACCTTTTCGGACTCGGAACGGAAAGTGTCTGGCTATTATGCTTTAATGCAAGCCAAAAACTTATAGTTCCACCAATGGAAATATCGACAGGAGGTATAACAGAATCTACCGCAGATCTAAGGGTTATTCTTAAGAAAGCATTATGTTTTGGTGCTGTCAGTATCATATTGGTACACAATCATCCCAGTGGCTCTTTAACGCCTTCTTCCTCTGATAATTATCTCACGAAGTCTTTGGATAAAGCATGCAAAACAATTGGAATTACCTTGCAAGACCACATCATCTATTCGGACTACGGATACTATAGCTACGCCGAAAAGGGAGAACTGTAGAAGATTTTTCTTACCTTTGGGATATATAGAGCGCAAAAAGCTATGAAACTATCATATGCAAGGATGGCCGTAAAAAGCTTAAGCGATATTAAAAGCTATGCTTCTCACTTCTCCGAGGGAGAGTGGGGAAAGAAACTTGTGCAGGTAAAGCATCTTATAGGAGAGAGTGTTTTGCTACCTATGATACGTCTTTACTACGTGATGAGTTCGCCCTCTACACCTATTGGCAAAAAGATTTATATAGCCGGGGCTTTAGGATACTTTATCCTTCCAATAGATATCATACCCGATATGCTGATACCTGTATTGGGATTTACGGATGACCTCGCTGTTGCAACTCTTGTTCTGAAATTGGTTAATAACCATCTCACCCCGGAAATAGAGAAAAAAAGCCGGCGGTTTTACGACTCCCTTGTCATTTGCAAAAGAAGAGACAAGAAGTTCTTAGAAGAAAATCAAAGCAAAAAAGAGACATCAAAGGGAGAAGAGAATAATCTTTCTCTTTGAATGTCTGCCATACTAAATCAAAAACCATAAAGACACTATGAACACAAAACTTACTCAAACTCTTAACCTTATATTGGTAATCTTTCTCTTTAGCAGTTGCTTAGGGAAAGGGAAAGGGCCTGATCCGGATCCTCGTCCTATTGAACCTCCAAAATCTTTGGAAGTTTCCTCTGTGGCTATCCGGGAATATCCCATGGTGGCATACGAACTACCTATAACTATCCAAGAGCAAGTGTGGAATGAGGGTTATTTATCCTTGGAAAATACGAATATCGTAGACCTTTTACGTCCGAATCTCAAAATGCATACAACTTTTAGCTATAAGAGACCGGAAGAAAATAAAGTAGAGATAAGAAGAGTGCCCAATATAAAAAAGCCAGATGAGACAAAGCCCTATCTCTCAGCTCTATTGATTAAAGAGGATGACGGACTTTACTCCGGCTACGAAATTAAGTTTGCTGAGAATGTAGATAGGATATTTCACTTGCTTGGACATAACACCACTGAAATAGAATGCCAAGACAACTCTCGTCCCACCCTTATATCAAATACACTGCATGATATGTCTATGACTTGGGATGAAGATGATGCTCTTAGTGGTTATACGGTAACAAATAAGACTCAAAATGAAGTCTTTCACCTTTCTTCAAAAAATGTCTTATTGGGATACAAGGATCCTGATAGCATGAAGGGAGTTGTCAAGAATATTAAACCGGGACTCTTTTGGGCGATAGCTTCCGTTTACGGAGTAAACCCCTCTCTTGGGCTTCACACCTACAATGCTTTGACAAATGCCTTGGAAGAGCCTGAGTTTCTCCCAATATCTATGACTGAAACTATACAAGACATTAAGACCGAGTACCTCTATAGCTACGCATGGTTCTCTTCAACAGAGCTACATATTACTCGCTACGTAAAGGGAGCTCCGTTACTTGATAATAGAAACAGGAAGTTTGTCATTCACTTTAACTTTATAAAATGACCTCTAATAGAAACATCGAAAAATATATAGAGCAGATAGAAAGTATCATCGCAGACTTATCCCAGAAATTGGCTGATCTTAAATCGGAATTGAAAAATGCGAGTAGAGATGAGGATAAGGAAGAATCTAGCAGGGAAAACACCTCTGTTGCAGATGTGGTCTTTATTCCTAAAACAGCGACAGAGCCGGTTATAGTACCAACATCTACAGCTAAGAGTGCAAATAAAAGAGCATCGAGCCCACTGAAAGAACACATTAGTGTATTTGACTATTTCTATTTCCGAAGAGAGCTGTTCTTGGATAATGAAACAATGATGGAAGATGAATTGGAGACATTGACACATCTTCCGGACTTTTCTTCTGCCACAGAACATCTTTCTACGCATTTTCCTTGGGTGAAAACTGAAGAGCCTGCTGCTAAGGCTTTTTTGGAGATTGTAGAGAAGTATTACGCATAAACCTTTTGCACTAATGGGACGGCTGACCATCATACCAACTCCAATAGGAAATTTGGAAGATATTACTCTAAGAGCCATAAGGCTTCTTAGAGAAGCCGACATTGTGCTTGCCGAGGATACTCGAACAACTCAAAAGCTTCTGCGTCACTTTGAGATATCTCCGAAAGAACTTCGCAGCCATCACATGCACAACGAACATTCTACGGCAAAGTCCGTTGCAGAAGCTATTGCTAATGGACAAAAAGTAGTTCTGGTATCGGATGCGGGAACTCCGGGGATCTCTGATCCCGGATTCATATTAGTCCGAGAGTGCTTGCAGTTAGATCTAAAGGTGGAATGCCTTCCGGGAGCTACTGCTTTTGTTCCGGCACTTGTCGCTTCAGGATTGCCTTGTGATAGATTCTCGTTTGAAGGGTTTCTTCCACAGAAGAAAGGAAGACAGACGCTGTTGGGAGATATTGCAAAACGTCCTACCACAACCATCTTGTACGAAGCTCCGACAAGGCTAGTAAAACTATTGGAACAGCTTTCTGCTCTTCTTGAACCGGAGAGAGAAGTCGTTGTAGTTAGAGAGATTTCAAAACTGCACGAGGAGTACCATAGAGGAAAAGCTTCCGAACTATACGAATATTTTAAAAGTCAGTCGCCTCGGGGCGAGATTGTGGTGCTAATAGCGCCCTCTCCTGTTCTGGAGCGCATACATAAGAATAAATATAAGGAGTCTTGATCTCCTTCATGTCTAACAAGTGAAAGGATCACTTTAAAACAGATTTGAATATGAAAAAAACAGCATTTATTACTATCGTTCTTTGCGCTATGACGCTTGTTTCTTCTTGCGGAAAGCACTCTTCTGCCTACAAGAAACTCCAAGCACAGTATGATTCTTTGGAAATGGTTTCCAGAACAACAGAAAGTAATCTTGAAGAGATGCTTACTGTAATCAATGAAGTGGAACAAAGTTTTGAAGAGATTCGTGCCGCAGAAAACTTTGTTGCAATCAAACATAAGAGTGGAGAGCTTACTGCTTCTACTCGCGAACAGATCAAGAACAACATGCAGTTGGTTGCAAACACCCTCAGAGAAAACAGAGAAAAGATCGAACTTCTCAATGAGCAAGTGAAAAAGAACAGTGCAGCTGCAAAGCTTTTAAGCGGAAAGATCAAGAGAATGACTGATGAAATCGCAAGAAAAGAGAATGATCTTATCACGCTTCGTAACGAACTTGCAATGAGAGATGTCAAGATAGAAAAACTCGACAGTGCTCTTGTAAGAACTGCTCAAAACGTTGATGTTCTCGCTCAGGAAAATGCAGCACAACAAGCAGCAATTGCTAAGCAAGACGCAGCTCTTCATACTGTGTTCTATTGCTTTGGAACATCCGCTGAGCTTAAAGAACACAAGATTCTGAGCGGCGGTTCTATCTTCTCTTCTCCTAAAGTTCTTGCTGATGGTTTCAACAAAGAGTATTTCATCAAAATGGACCGCAGAGAACTTCATACTATTCCTTTGTTTGAGAAGAAAGCAGTACTTCATACCAAGCACCCTGCCAGCTCATACACATTAGAAAAAGGCTCTGATGGCAATCTTACTCTAAACATCAAAAATGTCGATGAGTTCTGGAGCTTAAGCCAGTATCTCGTAATCGAAGTTAAATGACAATAACTCTGATACTCCTACTTCTTCTGAGCCTGCTTTATATAGTCTGGCTCAGAAGGAGTCTTTTTATATCCAAGAGGGATGATGTCCTTCTTGAAGATCTTATGAAAGAGATGTACTCCAAGCAGATGGAGCATATCGCTTTGGATTTCGCTGTCTCTTTTTGGAGTATCAACCAAAACAAAGCCCTATCCGCCCTTTCTCAAGGGATAAAAAAAGGATGGCTTACCACTGTCGATTACAAAACTTTTTCTCTCACAGATTCCGGCAAGAAAGTAGGACAATACCTTTCAAGAGCCCATAGGCTTTATGAAACATATCTTGCTGAAAAGACCGGCTTTTCTTTCAAAGAGTGGCACAAACTTGCAGAAAAGAAAGAGCACCAACTCTCTCCTCAAGAACTGGAAGAGCTATCTGAAAGCCTTCATCATCCCGTCTATGATCCGCACGGATCTCCAATACCACAGTTACATGAAGAGAACCCGATAGACCCTAACCGTAAATATCAAACATCCGACAGAGGCAACATTTCTCTATGGACTTTGCGAGAGGGAGAATCCGGAATAGTAAAAGGACTCGGATTCCAACTTGCGGGAGACAGACGTAAGCGTTTACTGGATCTTGGTTTCGTGCGTGGCTCTGTCGTAAAACTCTATCTCGAAAGCCCAACGGGAGAGACCAAAGCATTCTTAGTAAGAAATACAGCCATCGCTTTACGCAAAGAGCAGGCAGACTACATCTATATAGACATAGAGAACGAGGAGTTGCCATGAGAAAGCAAAAAGTACTTCGAGGTGGTACCAATACAAGCGGTACAAAATATACCATAGCTCTTGCAGGAAATCCCAACACAGGCAAAAGCACCCTTTTTAACAGCCTTACGGGCCTTCGTCAGCATACCGGTAACTGGCCGGGAAAGACCGTAGCCAGAGCAGAAGGGAGCTACACGTTTGACGAAGAAAAGTATCGCATTGTAGATCTACCGGGCACCTATTCTCTATTTTCTCGTAGTGAAGATGAAGAGATAGCAAGAAACTTCATCCTCTTTGGGCAGCCGGATGTAACTGTCATCGTAGCAGATGCCACTCGTTTAGAGCGTAATTTGAACCTGACACTCCAAATCTTAGAAATCACGGAGAGAGCTGTTTTGGTTGTGAACCTCATAGACGAAGCGCGCTCCATGGGTATCTCCATAGATACCAAAGTACTCGAAGAGCGTCTTGGTATTCCTATTGCTGCAGTTTCTGCAAGAAGCGGAGAGGGTGTGGACTCTCTTCTTAAAACCATTTCTCAGGTCGCAAAAGGAGATATTACTTGTACCCCTCACCGAATAGAAAGTCTTAGTGGAAAGGTAGCCGAAGCAATAAACGCCGTCGAACAGGAGGTGAAGAATATCTATCCGGATCTTCCGAATACCAAATGGGTGGCAATGAGGCTCATCGAAGGAGATGCAAGAATTATTGAAGCTATCAGAACGGGCAAGTGGATAGACGAGGAAATACTACTCCAATAAAGATGGAACAGAAAGAAAACATCATACAAACAGCCAATAAATGGCGCTGGGAAGTAGGAAAAGACTTTCACGACAAAGTCTCTGAGGCTATATATGCCGATGCAGCAGAGATATGCAACGATGCTGTGAAGTATGAAAAGCATAATAAAAGAAGACAGTTCGATGCCAAACTTGATAAAATACTATCAAGTAAGCTATGGGGTTATCCTATCATGATACTTCTACTTGGTATTGTGCTTTGGATAACGATTGTAGGAAGCAACTACCCTTCTCGTCTTCTCTCTTCCCTCTTAATCGAAGATCTGTTTCCTCTCCTTAAAGAGTGGACCAAAGGTATAATGCCTCCTCTTCTTTCGGGATTTCTTATAGATGGAGTCTATCTTACCACTGCATGGGTTGTTTCGGTAATGCTCCCTCCTATGGCAATCTTTTTCCCGCTTTTTACACTATTGGAAGACTTCGGATATCTTCCGAGAGTAGCCTTCAATCTGGATGGACTTTTCAAACGAGCGGGAGCACATGGAAAACAAGCTCTCACAATGACCATGGGATTCGGATGCAATGCCGCTGCCATAGTCTCCACACGCATTATAGATAGTCCCAGAGAGCGGTTGCTTGCTATCGTAACCAATAACTTCTCTCTATGCAATGGACGTTGGCCTACTCAAATACTGCTTGCATCCATATTTATTGGTCCTCTGGTGCCTGCTCATCTTTCCGGGACACTCTCCATTCTTTCTGTGTTGGGTATAGCTCTGTTGGGGATTGTATTTATGTTCGGTACAAGTTTTCTGCTGAGCCGGACATTGCTCAAGGGAGAGGTCTCCACATTCAACTTAGAACTTCCACCATATCGTCCGCCTCGTTTTTGGCAAACGATCTACTCTTCTCTGGTGGATCGCACTCTGATAGTACTTGGAAGAGCTGTTGTCTTTGCAGCACCCGCAGGAGCTGTTATCTGGTTGATATGCAATGTAGAGATAGGAGAGCTGAGTTTGGCTGCTCACATAGTAAATCTATTCGATGAGTTCGGACTCTTTTTCGGACTGAATGGAGTCATCCTTCTTGCATATATCGTGGCCATACCGGCGAATGAAGTAGTAATACCAACCATACTGATGCTGACCGTCCTGACCGTTCCCGAACTTGCGGGATTTGGAGAAGGAGCTGGAGTACTCTTTGAAGGAGAGAGTGCAAACGTTACCGAACAGATATTAAGAGCAGGAGGATGGACTCCTCTCACCGCTATCTGCGTTATGCTTTTCAGTTTACTGCACAACCCTTGCAGTACAACACTCTATACCATATACAAAGAGACCAAGAGTATTAAGTGGACCACTATCTCTGCATTACTGCCAATCCTGTTTGGTCTTATTGTCTGTGCTGTGGTAACCGGAGTGGTTCGGCTACTCATCGAATAGACTTATAGAAGGTCTATTCCATTCAAACAAGAGAAATAAAACGAAGGGGCTGTGGCAAAATTCAATTTTGCCCAGTCCCTTTTTAGGTGTCTCAGAATGCGCAAAATGCAAGGCGCTAAGACTGAGGCTGAAGGGAGCATACTAAGGTATGTGACCGAAGCCGAATGTCGCAAGCAACACAGCAGTTTGTGCATTATGACACACCGCCTTTATTCGTATAAAACTCTTACATAGAAAGGTCTCTCCTAAAAGAGTCTCCGTTCTCAGATTTCAATGCTACTTGATACACCTGAATACCATTATGGAATTGTGGTTACTTATCTCTACTCCTCCCCTATAAAAAGAATTAAACTTCTCTTCCATCTCTTCCATAGTAAAATGAGGAGGGACAAAAACGCCCTTACGGTTCAGTATCAAACGCACAAGAGCATCACTTATACGTTTCTTCCCTTTAACATAGAAGCAGCCAAGAAAGCAGCCTCCCGGTTTCAGCACCCTGTATAGTTCGGCAAGAGCACGCTCTTTATCGGGGAAAGCATGAAATCCATTCATAGAAAGTACCATATCAAAACTCTCATCTTCGTACGGAAGTTGCCCTACATCCCCCCACTCCAAAGAGAGTTGAGAGAGTCCCATATCTTGTTTCCGCTGCTCGGCTACGGCAAGCATCTCACGAGAGTAATCCACCCCTACGATAGAGGCATTGGGCAGACAAGCATAGGTCGAGGCAGTAAAGACCAATGTCCCGGCAGGAACATCCAAGAGCCGCCCGGAGAAGTCTGGCGGAATCATCCCCAATACCTCTTTTGCCACCTCGTTATCATCCACCTGCCAAAAGCAGTTCATATAGAGATGAGACCACCACGCACTTCCGGTAATAAAGCTATCGTAAAACCGAATTCCTTTACTATAGGCGTTTTTAGGCTTGGAAGTTTGCTTGTTATCCATAGAAAAGTACACTTAGAGACATCTCTTTCTGCTATCTCAATTCATCTTTATGTATCAGTTCGTGCCGACCATTGCACCCATTATACTCTATTTGGAGCGTGGTGTGTCCTATTCCGAACCTTTCTATCAGCAGATGCTCCACCTGTTCTCTTACCAATCCTGCTTCGGAAAGCCTGAGATCTTCCTCCAGATTGATGTGAGCTTCTAAAAGCATATGTTCATCGTCCAGTCTCCAGATATGCAGGTGATGCAGATTCTTTATTCCTTTAATCGCTTCTACCTCCTCTTTCAGCAGAGAAGGATCTATCTCCTCCGGAGCACTTTGCATCAGTATGCTCACGGTCTGTTTCACTATTCCCCACGTGTGTACGATGATATAGATACCTACCAAAACCGTTACAAGAGGATCCAGCCAGTAGAGATCCCACAACCATATTGCTATACCTCCCATTATTACAGCGACCGAGGAGAGTGTATCTCCAAGAAGATGAAGATATGCAGCCTTTACGTTCAGATTGTGTTCTCTATCTTTATGAAGTATTACTACGGAAATCAGGTTTGCCAAAAGTCCGAATATTGCCACGGCAAGCATCATCGCTCCACGTATCGGCTCCGGATTTAGAAAACGGTGATACGCTTCCACAAAAAGGTAGACGCAGATCCCGATAAGTACCACGGCATTAAAAAGAGCAGCAAGTATCTCTGTACGTTTATAGCCAAAAGTCTTTTTGGTATCGGGTTGCTTCTCTGCATGTTTTCCTGCAAGGAAAGCAATAAAAATAGCAGAAGAGTCTCCCAGATTGTGTATCGCATCGGAGATAAGAGAAAGACTGTTAGAGAGAATTCCCCCTACGATCTGAAAAAGCGTGATAGAAAAGTTCAGTATCGTAACCCACAGCAGTTTTCTTCCTCTAAGATTCCTGCCATGGTGGCAATGTTCATCTCCATGGTATTCGTGGGAGTGTCCATGACAGTGGGCATGGGAGTGATCGTGGTGTTCTGTTTTCATATTGATAAATATCTGTAATAGGCTATTCTAATCGCATATATTTGTACAAATATCTACCAATTATCAATATAAAACAATACCTAAACTTAAGTATAACCCTCCCCTGCTCTATCTCTCTTTCTGCTTGGTGGTTTACGGGAAGTAAGCGAATCTATTCACTTGGCTGTATGGGGCAAAATGTCTATTTTTGAAGGGCATAACAAGCAAGTACACATCTTATGAAACTCCGGACGGAAGACTTAGTAAAAAAATATAAGAACAGAACCGTGGTAAACCACGTATCTATTGAGGTATCTCAAGGCGAGATTGTCGGACTTTTGGGACCCAATGGAGCGGGAAAGACCACCACTTTCTACATGACCGTTGGGCTGGTTTTGCCCAACGAAGGAAGGATATTCCTTGATGATGAGGAGATCACTCACGAACCCATTTACAAGCGTGCAAGAAAGGGTATATCCTATCTTGCTCAGGAGGATTCCGTATTCAGAAAGATGACGGTAGAGGATAACATCCGTTCCGTACTCGAGATGACCAACAAGCCTAAAGAGTATCAAAGGGAGAAGTTGGAAAGCCTCATCTCCGAGTTCGGACTCCATAAAGTAAGACACAATCTGGGGGATCGCCTTTCGGGTGGTGAGCGCAGAAGAGCCGAGATAGCCCGATGCCTTGCCATAGAACCTAAGTTTGTGATGCTCGATGAGCCGTTTGCCGGAGTAGACCCGATAGCGGTACAGGACATCCAAAGCATTGTAGCCAAGTTGCGTGAAAAGAACATCGGCATCCTTATTACCGACCACAACGTATACGAGACCCTATCCATCACAGACCGTGCCTACCTTCTGTTCGAGGGGCGTGTGCTTTTCCAAGGGACAGCCGAAGAGCTTGCAGAGAACGAGATAGTGAGAGAGAAATATCTGGGTAAAGACTTCATATTCCGCAAACGCACGTTCAGCCAGGAAGGATGATAAGGTTAGACCAACAGTCTCGCCTGCTGCAAGAGGCGGTAGATGCCCTAAGCACTCTTCCCGGAGTAGGCAGTAAGAGTGCTCTGAAGTTGGCACTCTATCTCCTGAGACAGGAGAAGCAGTTTACCAAAAATATCTCTTCCAAGATAGATGCCTTAGTGGAGGGTATTCACTACTGCGATCGTTGTCATAACCTTTCCGATACCGATGTCTGTATGATCTGCTCCAATCCTGCCAGAGACTCCCGCATCCTCTGCGTGGTAGAGAGTGTAAAAGAGGTTTTGGCAGTAGAGAACACAGGACGTTTCAATGGTCTTTATCACGTTTTAGGAGGAGTAATCTCTCCGATAGACGGAGTAGGTCCTTCCGAGCTACACATAGACGACATTCCTGATAGAGTAAGAAATGAAGATGTAGAAGAGGTACTGCTTGCATTGAGTACGACCATGGAGGGAGATACGACCAACTTCTATATCTACCGACTCCTGAAAGATCTTGATGTTAAAGTCTCCGTCATTTCTCGTGGAATAGCCATTGGAGACGAGTTGGAGTATGCAGACCAACTCACACTCGGCAGAAGTATAGACCACCGAATAGATTTCGAGTCCACCCTAAGAGGATAACCGCCATAAAGTATCAGATATGCCTCCTCCCAGCAGAACCTTTTACGCCGATGAGCATAGCAGTGTTACATCCGGTCTGCGCCTGAGCGAGCTTACCGGTATAGTGGAAGATGTTATATCTTCTTCGTTCACTCGTCCGCTGTGGGTAGTGGCAGAAGTTTCCGGCATGCAGGTCAATAGAAGCTCCGGACACTGCTACATGGATCTGATAGAGAAAAACGATCAAGGAAAGATAGTAGCATCCATGCGGGCGATGATATGGAGCAGTCAGTACAGACTCATATCCGAAAAGTTTTATGAAGAGACAGGAATAGAGCTAAGCGAAGGTTTGGAGCTACTCCTGATGGTTTATGTAAGATACAACCCGATATATGGGCTTTCTCTGAATATTGTCGGAGTAGATGCCACCTACTCTTTGGGTGCCATGCGAAAGCAGAGAGAGGCTACCATAGCATCACTGAAAGCATCCGGCATATGGGATATGAACAGAGCGCTTCCGCTCTCTCCTCTTCCTCGAAAGATAGCGGTAATCTCTTCGGCTACGGCTGCCGGATGGGGAGACTTTCATAACCAACTCACTCGTAACGACTACAACATCCGATTTGCTGCAACACTCTTTCCTGCCATTATGCAGGGGAACGAAGCGCCGGCAAGTATCATCAAAGCTTTGGATGCAATAATCGAATCGGACAAACCCTATGACGCCGTTGTCATCATCCGGGGAGGAGGAAGCAGATTAGACCTTTTGGCATTCGATAATGCGACTCTGTGCGAGCATGTCGCCCAGTATCCCTACCCGATCATATCCGGTATAGGGCACGACAGAGACCTCTCTATCTTGGATATGGTGGCACACACCTCTCTGAAAACACCTACTGCCGTCGCCACTTTTCTCATAGATCGAAATCTATCATATATCTCTGCCGTCTACTCCGCTCAAGAACGTTTGGTGAGATTGATGGGCGGACAGAGGCAAATATTAGAAAACAGACTTCGGGCATTGGTGCACAGAAAGAGGCAGCTGCTCTACTTGCACACATCGGAGATAGAGCAAAAAGTGGGAGGACAATACCTCCGCTTGCAACGCTTTTGGGCATCGCTGACGGCACGGACAGAGAGCAGAATAGCATCCGACACTGCTCGACTGAAACGCTCCATAGCATCATGGGAACCTCTGCAACGGCAAAGACTCTCATCTTTGGAGGAACGTCTACGCCTTTTAAGCCCCGATAGAATACTCTCTTCCGGGTATGCACTTTTTGTTGGAGGAGACGGCAAAAGCATCCGCTCTGCTTCACAAGTCCGATATGGAGAGGATGTGAAAATATTACTCGGAGATGGAGCGGTCTCTGCCACCGTTACCGGAATAGAAAAAAGAGAAGAAGAGTACAACGATTAGACAGACAAGAATATGGCTAAAAAGAAATTCAACTATACCCAAACGCTGAAAGAGATAGAAGAGAACCTCTCCCTCATCGAGCGAAACGAGCTTCCGATAGAAGAGATCTTAAAACTAAGCAGAGCCACAGCCTCAATGATAAAGGAGTGCAAAGGCGAACTGAAAAGCCTGCAAGAGGAGATAGACAAAATAGTGGAAGAGATAGAGAGCAACGGATAATCTCTATCCCTCCGCATCAAAACATATTACGGTCTTCCCCATTCCATACTCTTTGGAATGGAGAAGACCGTTTCTCTTTTCAAAATAGCCGATATGGAAAATAAATTTGGGTATTCTCGCCTCACTTCTACCCTGTTGGAAAACCATTCTTCTACGATAGCAGCCTATTTTAGGACAGTCCATAGAATATAAGTTCTGCATTACCCTTAGAGTCGCACCGAAGTAGCTTCCATGCTCCACCGAGATAAGCAAAACCCACATTCATTTTATATCACTTACTCCTATTTTGTTGGAGAGTAATGTTTTTATACATTTGTTTCTGTGAAAATCTGTTAGTCCGAACTTCTATCCGCAGTTCGGATTTTACACCACACGATTTTTCCTTTATGATAACAGTCATACAACATAAATGGTAAAACTATGGCAGAGATACATCCGGGATTAAAAGCAGCAATAGAAGCAGATGATCTGGTGCTATTTATTGGTGCCGGTCTGTCTTGGAACTTTAAGAATACAGCAAATGAGACTCTTGATGGATGGGAAAAAATGGTCTCATCTATCCTCTCTCATCTGAAAGATAAAGGATATATCACAGATGAGCTGAAACAGTCTTGCAAAGGATTAGAGCCGATAGATGCTCTTGAGATATTAGAAAATAATGGAATAAGCAGAAAAGAAGTAGGTGAGTTTCTCAAGTCTTATTTTACATTGGGAAGAGAGAATGACTTTTCTCTTCAGGAAAAGCTGTTCAAACTATCCACAAAGATCATTACCACCAACTATGATAGAGCTTTTGAGGAGGCTGTGCCCGAACTCCAAAACAAAAAAGCATATAAGACTAAAGATTACGAATTAAACAGACTGAAGAAAGATCCTACTTTTTTGTTCAAATTGCATGGCTGTATAGAGCACATGGACTCTATGGTCTTATTCCCTTCAGACTATAAGAAACTCTACAATAGTAAGGGACGGGAGGCAGAGCATGCCTTGTATGCTTTGCGAAATCTCATTTTCAATAAAACATTTCTTTTTATTGGAACAGGGTTGGGAGACCCTCAAATCAATGGTATTTTTAAGGAAATCAAAAGAACTCAAGGGGTTTATAGTCAAGAACACTATATCATTATTTCTGAGCCATTAAAGAAATCTCTCAGTTTCCTAACTCCTATTCAGATCGCTTCTCATGCAGAAATTCCAGCCATTGTAGATCAACTTTCAAACTTCAAGCAAGCAGTAGAAGAAAAGAAAAGTCCTGAAGAGAAGATACTCTTAGCTCAGCTTGAAGAAGCTATAAAGGAAAGAGAAGTTCTCACAAAAGAAATTGAAAAAGAGAAAGATAAAAACAAAAGACAATCACTTCTTTTAGAGAGAGAAGCTAACCACCGCTTTTCATTAGGGCTAATGTACACTCTTGCAGGAAAAGATTTAGCGGCATTAAAAGAATATGAAGCAGCAGTAGATCTAAAACCGGACGATTATGAGACACTCAATAATTTAGGACTTATCTTAGTCCGTTTGGCAAAGACAAAGTCCGCTGAAGAAGCTGAACAATTATATAAGGAAGCTTTCAAAAGGTATGAAACAGCTATACAGTATAATCCCAATAGGGATGGGGCTTATTACGATTGGGGAACTGCTTTAAGAGATTTAGCAGGAATAGTATCTGGAGATAAAGCTTGTGAGTTATTGGATGAAGCCATAGATAAATTTAATCAAGGGATTGAAAGAGATGGTAATTCCTATAATTTGGCTCGTCTTTATGCCATAAGAAATAGGAAAGAAGAGGCATTGAAGTATTTGGATCGCTCTCTCTCAAGAAGTGAAATTTCCGTAGAATTTGTGGGAAAAGATAAAGATTGGAACGGACTTCGTGATGATCCGGACTTTAATAGTCTTCTCTCTCGCTACAAAAGGGGATAGCAATTGGACTTTATCACGCTATTTTATACCCTACCAACAGAAAAATAAAGAACTGATTTTCATAGTGAAATCGGCTCTTTATTTTTGTCCCTTTCGGTAAAGTTTACGGAGTGGTAAGGAGTCAAGAATCTACATAAACCCTTTTACAAATCTCTTTTAACCGGTTCAAAACTCTCTCCGAACACTTTTGGAGTTGTAAATCAAGGTTGGGTTGCTACAAATTGAAGCTTGACTGCTACAAATCGAGCCTTGATTTTGGCAAAGCGAAGCTTGGTTTGTAGATTTATTCGTGTTTATCCGAACTTCCGAACGTGATAAACAAAACTTCTATACGGGTATAAAAGAGTTGTTTTATAGAGAGATAATTTCTTCCGTACAGATTGGTTTCAACAGCTGAAAAGATGAGAGCTGCAAGATAAAACTATTTACAAATGCAAAAAAACATAAAAGAGAAAATATTCGACTTTTTGTAGAAATATTTTACTTACCTTGTGAAGCAAATAACCATGAATATATCATACACTTATGAAGCAAACACTTTTTTCTGTTCCCTTACTCTTTGCACTATTATTCTGTACTGCGGACGGTGCCACTGCACAAAACAGTGAAGTTTATAGAGCCGTCTACAAAGTGCAAGGCTCATATACTCCGAAGAAGGAGAATGATAAATCTGCATACACAGAGGCTGTATTGGAGATTTCTTCAGACAAAAGCTTTTTCTTCGACCGCTGGTTCGAGATCGGCGACTCTGTTTATCAAGCATCATTAAACGAGAACGGAGATATGATTAAAGCGACTCAAGCAAAAACAAAATCCGGAGTAAGACCGGGTCTATCTATTGGCGTTAAAAGCGACTTTTCGGGCAACAGCAGAGAGACGATCCACGAAGTCTCTTCAACCCTATTCTCATACACCGAAGATCTTAATCGCCCCACATGGGAAATTGTGCAGGATAGTACTGCCGTGAAAAACGGATACAACTGCATCATGGCTAAAACCAGCTATCTCGGAAGAGAGTGGATAGCATGGCACACGCCCGATATTCCGACTTCTGCCGGACCTTGGAAATTGTGGGGACTACCCGGGCTTATCGTTGAGGCAAAAGACGGTGAGGGGCTTTTTTCTTTTGCTCTTGTCTCTTTTGCCGCCACTACTCCGGAGAATCTATACGGCGACTTCTCGAAGTATAAAGATGCCTGGCCAAAACGAAAAACAGGGAACAAGAAGCAGGTTTTAGACGCTTTCTCTTTCTATAAATCCGATCCTGCAGGATATTTCCGTACTATGTATCCGGGAGCAAAAGTTATAATAAAAGACCAACATGGCAACGAATTGTCTGCAGAGGATATACGCAGAAATTTTACTTACTTGGAAAAATGATGAAATGAAAACGACACTCAGCTCCCTTTTTTCTCTTTCCGTTTTTCTGCTATTCTCTGTGGCAGGAGGTGCCGTAGCACAAAACGGTGAAGTTTATAGAGCCGTCTATCGGGTACAAGGCTCGTATTCGCCCCTGAAAGAGAAGGATAAATCTTCATACACAGAGACTGTTTTGGAGATATATTCGGACAAAAGCTTCTTCTTTGACCGCTGGTTTGAGATTGGAGATTCTGTGTATCAAGCCTCTTTTGATAAGACCAAAGACAGATTTGATGCTATTCAAGCAAAAATTGCATTCAACATAGAACCCGGTCTGAGTATCGGTATAAAAAGTGATTTTTCAGCCAACAGTAGAGAGACAACCCATGCTGTCAATGTGGATCTACTCTCTTATACGGAGAAGCTTATTCGCCCTGCTTGGGAGGTGATGCAGGATAGCACGGCAGTAAAAAAGGGTTACAACTGCATCATGGCTAAGGCTGACTATCTCGGAAGAGAGTGGATAGTGTGGTACACGCCCGATATTCCTTCTCCGACAGGACCGTGGAAACTTTGGGGACTGCCGGGGCTTATCGTTGAGGCGAAAGATAGTGAGGGACTTTTCTCTTTCGCTCTGTCCTCTTTCTCTGCTGCCTCTCCTGAAACGATATACGGCGACTTCTCGAAGTATAAAGATGCTTGGGAAAACAGACATACAGGAAAGAAACAACAGGTATTGGAGTCTTTCGCTTTCTTCACATCCGATCCGGTCGGATATTTTCGCTCTACAATACCGGGAGTAAAGGTTACCATAACAGACGGGCAAGGGAACAAATTGTCTGCAGAAGATATACGCAGAGATTTTATTTACTTGGAAAAATGATAATATGAAAACGACATTCAGCTCCCTTTTTTCTATATCCGTTTTTCTGCTATTCTGTATAGCAGGAAGTGCTACTGCGCAAAACAGTGAAGTTTATAGAGCCATCTATCAGGTAAGAGGCTCGTACTCGCCTCAAGAAGCCGCAGATAAGGGTTCATATACAGAGTCTATATTGGAGATCTATCCGGATAAGAGCTTCTTCTTTGACCGCTGGTTTGAGGTGGGCGACTCCGTTTATCAAGCATCGTTGGACGAGAACGGAGATATGCTTAGAGCCGCTCAAGCCAAACGAAAATCGGGTGTGGCTCCCGGGCTGAAAATAGGTATAAAGAGTTTCTTTTCT
>JAUMWS010000120.1 GCA_030529525.1 Porphyromonas sp.
TGAAATCGTTAGAAACCCCAAACTTCCTACTTGCGCTTAAATCGAACTGGCGTTACATAAAGATTTACTCTACATAAAAGGCATTATGCAGAGCTTTGCATAATGAGTTCAACTCGGAATCCGGAGAACTTCTTTTTTCCTATTATAAAGGTATTGAAGATACGGAAGAGGACCCTACCAAAAGCGAAAGGCATTCTATCGAAAGACGTATCTACTACTCCGACTCCAAAGCCATTTGGTACACAGTCCGTACCACCCCTTTGGATCCTCTAACGCTGAAGCCTCTGCCAAATGTTCCAAAGAAACAGCATGAAAGCACAAGAGTACCAAGCACTCTTCTCAAAGATGATGTGCAAATATCCTCATCATTTTACGAGACTTTCAACAACATTGTCAACATTGAATTTTAACCTCACCAAGCCATGAAAAAGATATATCTTCTTCTCTCACTCATCGGTCTCTCATTCGCCTGTTACTCTCAATCTCCCGCCGTTAAAGCACGCATACAAGAAGCCGAGAAGATACGCAAAACACTATCCGAGACCATCCGTCAGGCAAAAGAGGAACCTCACATGATCAATATCATGGAGATAAACCTCTGGTACAAACCTCAAGAAGGCGACCCGTCTAAGGAGAAGATAACATGCTTCTTCGGCTTGGAATGGAAGCGTCTTATCGATAAAGAAGGTATGGAGGCAGAGTCCGAGACAGATTGCGACTTTGTTTATCTCCCCAGACTGATTCGTAGAGAGTGGATTTCGGACGAGCAGAAAAATGTGCACGAATATCTGTTTACCGGTTCGGATAATCCGACTCTCATCCACGTCAGCTACACTATCACTGATGTTTCTACAGGCAAATTGCTGCAAGAAATACACAACTACTATGATAAACAGACCCTCATTTGGGGTATCTCCAAGCAGTTCAAGCCAAACAGTAAAGAGCCGGAGAGTGTGGAAGAATCCACGTCTACCGATAACGATCTTACGGGCGGACTGTTCGATCTTAGATATGCAACGATGTTTATGGAGACTCTCCAAAAACTTGCCTGCAATATCCGATAAACTCCTAAGACGAGGATAATAAAAAAGTCTGCCCCCTTGAAAAAGGAGGCAGACTTAATTATTTTATGAAAAAGTTTTCTTTCGGTATTACATCATACCACCCATACCTTGTGGCATGGCCGGCATTGCAGGTTCTTCGGACTTGATATCCGTAATGACGCACTCTGTTGTAAGGAACATACTTGCTATGGATGCTGCATTTTCCAAAGCTACACGAGTAACCTTAGTTGGGTCTATAACACCTGCTTCGTATAGATTAACGAACTGCTCTGTGCGAGCATTGTAGCCATAGTCCGCCTCGTGTTCTTTCACCTTCTGAACGATAACAGCTCCTTCCTTTCCTGCGTTCGCAACGATTTGGCGAAGCGGTTCTTCGATGGCGCGTCTGATGATTTCGATACCTGTGTTCTCGTCATCGTTCTCTCCTTTAAGACCTTCAAGAGCTTTTGCTGCACGGATATAAGCGATACCACCACCGGGAACAGTACCCTCTTCCACGGCAGCACGTGTAGCACTAAGAGCATCTTCTACACGGTCTTTCTTCTCTTTCATCTCCACTTCGGAAGGAGCACCAACGTAAAGGACAGCAACACCGCCTGAAAGTTTGGCAAGACGCTCTTGCAACTTTTCACGGTCGTAGTCCGATGTTGTGGCTTCCATCTGAGCACGTATTTGAGATACACGCAAAGCAATATCCTCCTTAGAGCCTGCTCCGTTAACGATAGTCGTATTATCCTTATCTATTGTTACCTTCTCTGTAGTACCAAGCATTTCCATGGTTGCAGAGTCAAGCTTAAGACCTTTTTCCTCTGAAATGACTGTTCCGCCGGTGAGTATAGCAATGTCTTCAAGCATTGCCTTGCGTCTGTCTCCATATCCGGGAGCTTTCACGGCACATATTTTAAGAGAGCCGCGAAGACGGTTTACAACAAGCGTTGCCAATGCTTCACTTTCGATATCTTCGGCAATGATAAGAAGAGGTTTTCCGGTCTGTACCACTTGCTCAAGGATAGGAAGAAACTCCTTAAGAGTGGATATCTTCTTATCTGTAATGAGAAGATAAGGGCTGTCGAACTCAACGGTCATCTTCTCTGTATTGGTTACGAAGTATGGAGAGATATATCCTTTGTCGAACTGCATACCTTCAACCACCTCAACGGTAGTCTCTATACCTTTCGCTTCTTCTACTGTAATGACGCCCTCTTTCTTTACCTTGCGCATCGCTTCTGCGATAAGAGCTCCGATTTTCTCGTCTCCGTTGGCAGAAATTTTGGCTACGTGTTCGATCTTAGCCAAGTCGTCTCCAATCGCTTTAGACTGTGAGCGAAGATGCTCAACAACTTTCTCTACCGCTTTATCTATACCACGCTTAAGATCCATAGGGTTTGCACCGGCAGCCACGTTCTTCAAACCTACGCCTATAATAGCTTGAGCAAGAACGGTAGCGGTTGTAGTACCATCACCGGCATCGTCATTTGTTTTGGAAGCCACCTCTTTTACAAGCTGTGCACCCATGTTTTCAAATGGGTCTTCCAGTTCGATCTCTTTTGCAACAGAGACACCATCCTTGGTGATATGCGGTGCACCGAACTTCTTATCGAGTATCACGTTACGACCCTTAGGACCGAGTGTTACCTTTACTGCATTGGCAAGAGCATCCACACCTCTTTTTAGCAGATCTCTTGCCTCTATATCGAATTTAATATCTTTTGCCATATCTGTTGTTTAATCTGTTTACTGTTCTGTTTTTACTTCTCTACCACTGCAAGTACATCGGACTGCTTCATGATAAGTAGCTTTTCACCTCCGAATTCGATCTCTGTTCCGGCATACTTTCCATACAGCACTTCATCACCTACGGAGAGTATCATTTCTTCATCTTTAGTACCTTGTCCTACGGCTTTTACTACTCCTCTTAGAGGTTTCTCCTTTGCACTGTCCGGGATGATAATGCCCGACACTGTCTTTTCTTCTTGTGCAGACGGCAGGATGACTACTCTATCTGCAAGCGGTTTAATGTTCATAGGTTTAATATTATGTTGTTTATGTTTTGTAATCTACGTTTGGCATCTCCAAATGTATGCCACTGAATAAAACCGGGAATTAGCATGACGGAATTGTCAGTCCCTG
>JAUMWS010000017.1 GCA_030529525.1 Porphyromonas sp.
GTTTACCGAATTCAATAAACGGGTTAAACTTTTTTATTTATTACTTTGATAATGAGGAGTTTATCTTTTCCGTCTGCTTTTTCATCATTTTTCGGCACAAAATTCAATTAAGACTTGTTTACGATAGAATGCGTTAAAATTCACACGAATTAACTCGAAAACAGCCCGTCAAACGGACGAAGAAAAAATTTTTTGAGAATTTGAGATTTTCAGTATATCCCTCTATTCAAGATACTTACAATAAATAATAAAAACAGTACTCGAAACAGACCGAGAAAAAGTGTCTGTTTCGAGCACTGTCCGTAAGGGGCATTTTTTATATAAAAGCTCCCGCACAGAATACTAAGAGAACGTCTCTTTAAGTACAGATAGAGATTTGAGCTCGCCCACACCGTGAAAATGGAGGTCATAGAACGAGAGAAGCATATCCAGCAGTCTGGATCTTTCTTCTCTATTCATGGCAAAGGCAAAAGGAATGGGGCGTATCTGCATCTCGTACAGCAGGCGAGAACTGTTTCGCTCCGGCTCGTAGGAGGAGTAAGAGGGAGCGTAACAACCCTCATCTTTTTGCAGGACATAGCCGGGCTCATAGCCGGTATGGTCGGGGGCAATGCCGAGGTCGTCCAATAGCTTGACCATAAGGTGGAGATGGAGTGAAGCCAGTACGGCATCCGGTTCTCTATCCAAAACCTCCACGGCAGAGGCTATTGTAAGAAAAAGATCGGAGTGCCCGTCGTCCTGAATGGGAGCCAAAAGACGATGCAGAAATTCGGTCAGAAACATCGCAACACCATTGGCCACCAAAGAACGTGATGGGGCAGAAGGGATCAGAAGAGACTGTATCTCTCCGATGTGATGAATCTGTCTGAGTGGTTTGTGATCGTACACTATCTCCACGACCGAAAGCGGTACATAGAGAGGGCGGAAGCTACTGCACCTCTTTCCCATCACACGTGGAATCTGAAATGAGACCGTACCGAGACTCTCCGTGAAAAGGTGTACGATGGACTTCGTGTCCGAATACTTCACGGCAGTAAGCGATATGGCTCGGGTGCGTATCTTCATTCCGTTTGAGAGAAGGAGGGTTTGAATAGAAAAGGCGAACCGAAACGACAATGTCTTCTTTCGGATCGCCTCTGTTGTTTTTTATTTAAGCGGTAGAGGTTACAGCGCCTTTAGAGATTCCAAAAGGTAGTTGTACACTCTCTCCACACTTGGGATATTCACTTTCTCGTCCGGGGAGTGTGGATGACAGATCTCCGGTCCGAAGGAGATCATATCCATATCCGGCATAGCACCTTGAAGGATACCGCATTCCAATCCGGCGTGCATCACCTTTACACCGGGAGCGTTTCCAAACATCTTGGTGTAGGTCTCTCTCATGACATCCATAACGTAAGACTCTGCGTTTGGCTGCCATCCGGTATAGCTGGCACTCATTTCCACCTTGGCTCCGACAAGAGCAAAAGCACTCTCGATAGAGGATGCCACCATCATCTTACGGCTGTCGGAAGAGCTTCTGGTGAGGAACTTCACATCAAGTTCGCCATTACCCAGCTTGATGTAAGCAAGGTTGGATGAACTTTCTACCGTGTCGGGGAAGTCGTGCAGCATGGTTATCACTCCATTTTGAACTGCTTCCACGGCATGGATTACACTATCCTGTATATCTCTTGGTACTACTTGTTTCGGGAGGTCGCACTTGTGCGCTTCCAACTTTACTTCGTTTTCGATACCGTGATACTCTTTGTTGTAAAGGTCTCGATAGTCCGATACCGCTTCCCATAGCATATCCGCATCATCTTCGGGGAGAGTTACCACCGCACGACATTCACGAGGAATGGCATTTCTGAGAGAGCCTCCCTCTACGAAAGATACGCAGACACCGAGATCTTCTACGATTTTCTTCAAGAAGCGGAACATCAATTTGTTGGCATTTGCTCTACCCAAATGGATATCGACACCGGAGTGTCCGCCTTTAAGTCCGCTTAATACAATTTCCACTGCTATGTCTCCTTCCGGAACCGGTTGGTTATCCTCGTAACTAAGGGATGCGCCTACGTCTATCCCTCCGGCACATCCAATGTAAAGATTGCCCTCCTCTTCCGAGTCGAGATTTAAGAGAATATCCCCTTTGCTGAATCCTGGCTTCAGACCGAATGCACCTACCATGCCCACCTCTTCATCTATAGTAAAGAGTGCTTCCAACGGACCGTGTACAAGGCTTTTATCCGCCATCACTGCCAAAGCATAGGCTACACCGATACCGTTGTCTGCTCCAAGGGTTGTTCCTTTGGCTTTTACCCATTCGCCGTCTACGTAAGCATCTATCGGATCTTTAGCGAAATCGTGCGGAGTGCCACTGTTTTTCTGTGGTACCATATCCACGTGAGCTTGCAGCGTTACCACTTTTCGAGACTCACATCCGGGAGATGCAGGCTTGCGCATAAGAACATTACCTACTGCATCTTGTTCTACTTCCACTCCAATCTCTTTACCTATCCGAAGAAGGTAGTTACAGACTTCGGTAACTTGTCCGGTAGGACGAGGAATTTGTGTAAGGTCATAGAAGTAAGACCAAACGGACTGTGGTTTCAGATTTTTAATCTCCTGTGCCATAAATATGAGGTTAAGGGTTTTAAGTATAAGCATCAATTGCGGATAGTAAAAGAGCTAACCTCTTGCTATTCGCATGTTTCAAAGATAGAAAATATATTTTGACATTCCTAAACTTTTGTCGGAAATAGCTACCTTTGAATGCTAATCTTTAGACGTATGATTCTTATAGACACCTCCCTATCCGCATTCTCTCCTTCTGCCGTAGTATTGGCGCAGGGAGAGTATCCCTCTTCGCCTGCTGTGCGTAGACTTCTCTACGATGCTTCGCACTTGGTGATATGCGATGGTGCATCCAAGCATTTACTCACGGAAAGCGCTCTCAATCCTGCTCTTATCATCGGAGACGGAGACTCCATTCCTCTCGAAGTCAAAGAGAAGTACGGACATCTGTTTGTCCATGTATCGGAACAGGATACAAACGACCTGACCAAAGCTGTAAACAGCTGTAAAGAGAGAGGTTGGAACAGGGTTATCATTCTTGGAGCTACGGGGTTGAGAGAAGATCATACTATTGCCAACATTTTTCTATTGGAAGAGTACAGACGGATGGGGATGGAGGTTCGCATGGTAAGCGACTACGGCTCTTTTTATCCTATCATAGGGGATGTTACTTTTAAGGTACAGCCTAAGCAGCAGATCTCTCTCTTTCCTCTCTCTGAAACACCTTTCTCTACCGAAGGACTTTTATATGAAATAGAGAAGCAGGGATTCTCTGCACTTTGGCAGGCATCTCTTAATGAAGCTGTCGGTCATGAGTTTGTCATCTCTACTTCCGAGCCGGTTATTGTCTACGTCGCAAACGAGGTGAAAGGGTGATGACCGATGAGTAAGAAAAGCAACAAACTCTATGTCGTATGGAGTGGGCGTACTCCCGGAATTTATGACTCTTGGAATGCCTGCCGAAAAGAGGTGATAGGAGTAGAAGGTGCCAAGTATAAGTCGTTTGAAGATATAAGCCTGCAGGAGGCTGAGGCTATCTATAAGGCCGGAGCCGGAGCCTATTTTTCTCAAAGAAAACCGTCTGTTGAAAAGAAAAAAAGCCAATCGGAGCAAGAAAGAGTAAGAGAACAAGAGGTGGACTGGAGCAGTATTGCGGTAGATGCTGCGTGCTCCGGAAGTCCGGGTCGAATGGAATACAGGGGAGTCTGGACCTCTTCCGGAGAATCGGTTTTTGCCAGTAAAGTCTATTCCTGTGGTACGAATAACGTGGGAGAATTTCTTGCTATTGTGCACGCTTTAGCTTGGATGGAGCAACACGGACACCGCTTTACGATCTATTCGGATAGCAGAACGGCAATGACTTGGATCCGTAGAAAAGAGTGTGGATCCAAGCTTGTACAAAACAGTAAGACCGAACTACTCTGGAGCCATGTTCGTAGAGCCGAAGAGTGGTTGCGCTCTCATGATCTTTCTAAATACAAAATATTAAAGTGGGAAACGGAGCGCTGGGGAGAAATTCCTGCAGATTATGGACGAAAATAGCCTTTCCTATTCTTGAAAATAACACCTTAATGGAAAACAGTAAGGGCATCGGATTTATCTGCTAAATCCAATGCCCTTTATAATCCTTTGTGGATCAATTAAATGAAGGCCTTCTTCTTCAAAAAGTAGAACTATACATCATCTAATTGTCTCTCTCGTACACGGTTCGAATTTTTCGAGCTGTCTCAGCCAATTCGTCCGATGTAGGAGGAGTCTTAGCCCTATTCTCAGGGCGAAATTCTCCTTCTGAACGTATAGGACCGAGGTGAATATGAGCATGTGGTACCTCTAATCCCATAACAGACATTGCCATACGAGGACAACCGGTTACCTCTTCTATTGCTCTTGCTACTCTCTTTGCAAAGCAAATCAGACCGGATAACTCTTCATCCGTTAAGTCGAAAATATAATCCACTTCACGTTTCGGAATGACCAACGTATGGGCTTCAACAAAAGGAGCTATGTCCAGAAATGCGAAATAGTGCTCGCTTTCGGCCACTTTGTGGCAGGGGATCTCCCCATTAACTATTCTGGTAAAAATTGATGGCATATAAAGTTCTTATAAAATAAAACATGCGTAAAGAATCGCTGATCGCTGAGCCTAATTCCTGCTTCGGAACACAAGACCTATACTTCTGACGCTTCTGGCTGTATCGGGATAAGGAGAGTTTGCTCTCTCTATTCTGATCTGAATGACATCCTCAAGGCTTCTGTACTCAATAACATCTTCCTCAATATTTGGCTTATAAGAGATCATGTTACCTCTTAATATGAAGCGTCTTGCAGACATGCTCATCGGGCCTTTATCGGAATAGTGGAAGAAGTCTATGTTCTGCCTTTTGGATATTTCATAAATCTGTTGCGCTACCAATTCTCCGGGGGTAAGAGGAGGCTCTTGATTTGTTCCAAAAGAGGAACAACCTGTCATAAGAGATGCGGTAACAACAATAAAAGCAAAAAGGGAAAGTATCTTTTTCATCGTATTTTTGGTTTTAGATAGGTTAGAAAAATGTTTAAGCTTCATTCGCAACACTCTTGTTACTCTTTTTCAAAGATCAGACCGATGCTCCAAACACTTCTGGCATCGTCCGGATAAGAGGAGTTTACCAAATCTATACGCAGTCCCTTTACTTTTTCAAGACTGACGTAGATCAGTTCACTCTCTTGATTGTAGGGCTTATACACGATCATGTTTCTCTTTACAGTGAAGCGGTATGCCCATTGTTCTTCTTCCGGTAAGTCCGCATAGTGGAAATACCGAATGTTTTTGCCTTTGGAAATTGCCATTATTTGCTGTCCCATCAGCTCTCCGGGTGTTAAAGGAGGATTGGAATCGACATCACCGAAGTTAGTACAGCCTCCAATAATAACTGCCAATAGGATAAACGCAAAAGAGGATAGTAACTTTTTCATGATTATTCATTCTTTAAGGGGTTATTCTATAATAAGTTGCGTGTCTTTTTCCAAAGGTAAAGCTTTTCTTCTAAAAATCAAAATTCACAAAAAGAGACTTGTAGCCCGATTGCTTCTTGATGTTTCAACTTTGCAATTGGAAGAACTAATTTGAAAAGTAGGCGTATTCGGCTAACTGATTTGCCCCCAATCTCTGTTCTTTTCCATATAGTCGGATAGACTTTTATATAGGGGTGCATTGAGAGGATCGGCAGTTAGGGTTGGGTCTTTAGCAAGTATTTCATCTATCAGATTCGATACAAACTGCACGACTCGACCATCCTTAGCGAGGTTTGCCATCTTTAATACTCCTCCCACTCCGCTCTGTTGCGTTCCTTCCAAATCACCTTGACCTCTCAGCTTAAGATCTTGTTCTGCGATAAAGAAACCATCTGTGCTTTCGGTCATAATCTCCATACGTCTTTTCCCATTCTCGGACAACTTGTAGTCTGTCATCAATACACAATAGCTTTTTTCGGCTCCTCTTCCTACCCGTCCTCTTAGCTGATGAAGCTGAGAAAGCCCAAAACGATTGGCATCTTCTATTAGCATGATCGTCGCATTAGGGACATTTACACCGACTTCTATTACCGTGGTGGAGACAAGAATCTTATCTTCCGCTGCAACAAAACGTCTCATTGCCTCCTCTTTATCCTTTGGTTTCATCTTCCCATGCACAAATCCGATGGGAATATGAGGGAATCGGCTTTTGAGTTCCTCGTATCCGGTCTCTATATTTTTCATGTCCGTTTTTTCACTCTCCTCTATAAGAGGGAAGACGACGTATGCTTGCCTCCCTTTGGCAATCTCCTTCTCCATAAAGCGAAATACTTCGGGTTTGTGAGCCGGATAGCGGTGAGATGTTTCGATGGGCGTCCTTCCGGGGGGAAGTTCATCTATCACGGAAACGTCAAGATCACCGTAAAGAGTCATCGCCAACGTTCGAGGAATGGGTGTTGCACTCATGATAAGGACATGCGGAGGTACGATACGGTTCTTATCCCACAGCTTAGAGCGATGCGCTACACCGAATCGGTGTTGTTCGTCAATCACGGCAAGACCGAGCTGTTTCATTTGTACATCTTCTTCTATAAGCGCATGAGTCCCAATGATGATATGCACACTTCCGTCTCTTAATCCCTCATGAATCTTCTCTCTTTCTCGCTTTCGGGTGGAGCCTGTAAGCAGTTCCACGTTGAGGGGAATCCCTTCCAAAAGGGCACGTATCGTTATTGCATGTTGAGATGCCAATATTTCCGTCGGAGCCATAAGGCAGGCTTGATAGCCGTTGTCTATGGCGATAAGCATGGATAAAAGAGCCACCATTGTCTTTCCGCTACCCACATCTCCCTGAAGGAGTCTGTTCATCTGGTGTCCGCTCTTGAGATCTTCATATATCTCACGCACAACACGCTGTTGAGCAGCAGTAAGAGGAAAAGGAAGTTTCTCATTAAAAAATCTGTTGAAAAGCATTCCGACTCCTTGTACAGGCAGACCTGCTTCCTCGGCATGGCGCTTCTCTGCGATATATCTCATCCTTAGACGTATCCAGAAGATCTCTTCCGCTTTCAACCTCATCGTTGCTCGTCTGAGTCTGTCTTCGTCTGTGGGGAAGTGGATAGCCTCCAATGCTTCCCAGCGAGAGAGCATATTGTAAGAGTTGGTAATGTATTCGGGAAAAGTATCGGGTAGACGATTGATGCGTACAAGCTCCACAAGCTTAGCCATTGTCTCTCTTAGTACCTTAGTGGTTATACCCACCTTTTTCATCTTTTCCGTGATGGAGTAGACCGGATAGAGGGTTCCTGTCTTGAGACGTTGAGATGCAGCTTCGTCCAATTCCGGGTGTACGATATTCCACCCCAAGCCAAAGCGAGACGGTTTTCCGAAGATGATGTACTCGACATTTGCTTTTATCTGTTTTTGGAAAAACTTTATGCTGTTGAACCAAATCAGATCCACCTCTCCGGAAGCATCCATAAATCGAGCAACGAGCCTCTTCTTCCTGCCTTCTCCCTCTATATGCGGATCTATGATAACGCCTTTGAGCTGAACATAGGGCATCTCTTCCCGAATATCGCTTGTGGAGTAGATATGTGTCCTATCTATATGTCGGAAAGGGTAATACTCCAAAAGATCTCCAAATGTAGCGATACCCAGCTCACTGCGAAGGGTTGCAGCGCGCACATCACCCATTCCGGGAAGATACATAATAGAGGTTTGAAGCACGTTGTCCATCTTATGCAAAGATAATCAAAGTAGATATTTTACTATCTTTGTCTTTGTAACATAATATGTTTGTTTCCCTTTTATGACAACAGCTAACACCTCCGATCAGTACGATGAAATCGTATCTCGATGTCGCAGGATCTTTGAACTTAAATTATCAGACTACGGAGCTTCCTGGAGCGTGATGCGTCCCACGGCTATCACGGACCAGATGTTTATAAAACTTAGTAGAATAAGGACGATAGAAGAGACGGGAACCAATCTTGTCAATGAGAGCATTACGGGAGAGCTTATGGCTCTTGTAAACTATGGTGCTATCGGTCTTGCTCTCTTGGAGCATGGTTCCGCTTCCTTGCCGGACGAAGTTTCTACGGAAAAAGCTCTTGAGTGGTACGATAATTACTTGAGAGAAGCAAAGTCTTTGATGCAGAAAAAGAATCACGATTATGGCGAAGCGTGGCGGAGTATGCGCTTAAGTTCATTGACGGATCTGATGCTTACAAAGATTTTCAGAACGAAACAGCTGGAAGATCATCCGGGAACAAGCAAAATTTCGGAAGGCATAGATGCCAACTATTACGATATTATCAACTACTCGATTTTTGCACTTATTCGCATTGTCTTGGAAGAAGAGGAGAACAAATGAACCAATCTGTAGATATCCTCGACCGGTATCGTAATCCTATACCCACCATTGCAGTCCGAATTGCTCGCCTTTTGGTGGGGGTATTATTCCTCTTTTCTGGAGTTATGAAAGGCATCGACCCATTGGGAACAGCCTACAAGATAGAGGAGTATGGAAGTGCTTTTGGTATTCCTGTGGATGAAACGGTTGCTCTCGTGGGGAGTGTTATTCTCTCAATAGCGGAAGCCACCATCGGATCATGCCTGCTTACCGGTACCTTTCTCTCTTTTACGGCATGGATAACACTCGTTCTCATGGCGTTTTTCTCCCTTTTTACGGCTTATGTGAGTATTGCCAATCCGGTAGCCGATTGTGGTTGTTTCGGAGACGTTATCCATGTTCCCAACTCTGCCACTTTGGCAAAGAATCTGGTACTTTTCTTCCTTACCGTCATCATTTTTATGGGAAGAGATCGTCCTCGAGTGCTTAGAGCCAAAAGTTCCGATATTATCAACATCATCCTTTTTATATTATTCTTCCTTACCATTGCTCATACCAACTATCACAAGCTTCCCGTCGTGGACTTCCGTCCGTACAAGGTTGGAAAATCGCTTGCGAAGCTAAAAGGGTACGAGCCGGACTCTACTCTCCGACAAGCGGAGTACGATTATAAGTTTATTTATCGGAAGGGAGAGATAGAAATGACATTCAAAATAGATGAGATAGAGCATCTCGACTCTACATGGACATACGTTCGGGATGCTTCCGAACTGATATCTCCGGGAGATATTGCTCCGGCTACAGACTTCATGATTATCAATAGAGACGGTGTTGAGATCACGCCTGAAATACTCGCTTCCAACAGTAAAGTGATGCTGCTGATAAGTCCGGATATTCGGAAAGTGGATATAGACCATTCCGCGCTATTCAACTCACTGAACAGGATAGCCCGTGATCAAGGGGGACGTTTGCTTCTTCTTGTCAGCAACGATTTGGCTTCGGAAGAGGTAAAAAATATACTTACCGAACTCAAGCCGGAGTATTCGGTTGCATATATGGATGAGAGTACGGCAAAGACTGTTGTGCGTTCCAATCCGGGATTGGTCGTTTTGGACGGTAGCATTATTCGTCGAAAAGTAAGCATCTCCGACCTTTCCGACCTTGTAGAAGAGAGACACTTCTCCGAGTATCCGTTCGATCCGCCTCCTCCTACCAATATTTGGATAGAGCTGTGGCGCTCTTGGTGGAAGAGCATTGCCCTATTTGTGATATTCCTTGTCCTCCTTTTTGTGGACTTTGGAAAGAGACAGAAAAAAGAGATACCCGCAATACAAAAAAGATAATTTAGATATGAGAAAAAACATTGTAGCAGGCAACTGGAAGATGAATACCAACCTGCAAGAAGGCATCAAGCTGGCAGAAGATGTAAAAAGTGCCGTAGAAGGAAAAGAACTAAAGTGTGAAGTGATCCTTGGCGTTCCCTTCACTCACCTTGCTTCTGTAGCTCAAGCGGTAAAAGGATCTGCTGTAAAAGTAGCGGCAGAAAACTGTGCAGACCACACTTCGGGTGCTTACACCGGTGAAGTTTCGGTAGAAATGATTGCAAGCACGGGAGCAACTCACGTTATTATAGGGCACTCCGAGCGTCGCAGCTACTACCACGAGACAGAGGAGATATTGAAAACAAAAGTGGACTTGGCTCTTGCGCAAGGTCTTACTCCTATCTTCTGTATTGGAGAAGTATTGGAAGAGAGAGATGCTAATCGCCATTTCGAAGTGGTCGAAAAGCAGATCGTAGAAAGCCTTTTCCACCTTTGCGAGAAAGAGTTCGGTAAGATTGTTCTTGCATACGAGCCGGTATGGGCTATCGGTACAGGTAAGACTGCTACCAGCGATCAAGCTCAAGAGATACATGCACATATTCGTGCTATCGTAGCCAAGAAGTATGGCGAAAGCGTAGCCAACGATCTTACCATCCTTTATGGCGGTAGCTGCAACGGAGGAAATGCTCCAGAGCTGTTTGCAAAGCCGGATGTGGATGGAGGTCTTATCGGTGGAGCATCTCTCTCTGCGGATAAATTCCTTCCTATTATATTGGCATTCTGATAAACCCGATATTGATGTCCCGGAAAGAAGAGCTTTCTTCTTTTCGGGACTTTACTTTGTACTCAAAACATTATATTCAATACTTTTATTGTTATGAAAAGAAACAAAACCGCTCGTGCACTGTATCAGGCGATACAGTTTCCTTTGATTGTGCTGTGTTCTGTCTGCCTCGTTCAGATTATGAACGGAAATTTTATGAGTTGGATTAAGGAAGACTATGTCTTTACAATCATTTTTCTACTGGTTTTGTACGTTCTCAGCTTTTTCTTCCACCTGATTATGGGCGGTATTAAGAAGAACGAATAGCAGCATTTTGCGGTAGCTTTTATATAAAAAAGCCCTTTGTGGACAGTGCTCGAAACAGACACTTTTTCTCGGTCTGTTTCGAGCACTCTTTTTGTTCTTTATTGTAAGTGTTTTGAATAGAGGGGTATAGCAATCAGCCCAAATTCGCAAAAAATTTTTTCTTCGTCCGTTTGACGGGCTGTTTTCGCGTTAATTAGTGTGAATTTTAACAGCCTTTGTTGTGAGTAATTCTTAATCTAATTTTGTGCCGAAAAACAACGAAAAAGAGGGTAAAAAAGGTAAGCTTCTTATTTTCAGGGTAGTAAAGGAAAAAGCTAAACACGTTTATCGAATCCGGTAAACCCGTTAAATGAAATCGGTAAACGGGTTCATTGAAAAATTAAACAGGTTCACCCGAAACATTATGCTTGTTTCTCTTTTTCTCTCTCCTGATATGCTAATAGACTTAAACAGAAAAGCCCGAATTTAACAATTCGGGCAGGCGTTCAAAACGAGGTGTCCGCACCAAATAGAGAGAGCCTATTCGGTAAGGAGTGCTCCGGTATGGAATATATAAAAATGGAAGTCGTAAAAAGAAGGAAATTCTTATTCCATTTTCCGTTCTCTCTCCTCCCTTTTTCTTTTTGACCTCCGGTGGAAAGCGCAGAGCGTTCTCTCCATGGAGATAAAGAGGATGGGCAGGATGTAGCTTGGTATGTAAGAGGGAACATTGGGGCGTGAAGCCAAAACTATCGTACCGGTCAGGAAGAGGGCAAAGAGGTTCATCACCGACACTTTCTTACCCATGATGCGGATGTATCTCTCCCTGTCTATCCCGAAAACAAAGAGCGAAATCAGCATTAAGCCAAGGCCTACAACGCAGAAGACAGCCGAAGTAACCCATAAAGAACTGTAGTAAGGCAGAACGATGAGCAAGGCTACAAGCACGGAATAAGAGAATATTCCCCAAAGATAACGCCTGTTCTTTTGGTCGAAAAGAAAGAATGCAAGATACAAAACCGGCAACAGCACCGGGAAGATATACTGTTGTATGTGTTCGATAGTCATCTCTTCTCTCGGTTTTTATAAGACTTTATGACGCCTTAAATGGTTTCCCTATAGAGCAAATATAGGCAAAAGAGACGACTTATATCTGAGTTTATATTACTAACTTCGTATTTTACAATAACACACAAGCAATAAAACCTATATGTACATCCCCATAACGGAACTCAAGCTAAGACTAAACAAGATATTTAAAGCCACTCAAGAGCTGACCGATGAAGAGGTAGACTCCATTCTGATTCGTGCCAATGCCAATATGATCTACCTTACCGGCACGGTCGTTTTGGGTTATGCCTACCTCCATAAAGACTTGGATTTGCCAATCTTCTTTCTCGAAAGACCCACTCAGGCTTTAGACGAGATGCCGGATAGCTGCTGCTACTCTGTCCGCAAGCCGGAGCTGATACCTGATATCCTTAAAGGGAAAGGATTTTCAGTATCGGAACGGACAGCATTGGAGCAGGACGAACTCTCGTTTTCCGAATACGGCAGGCTCTCGAAACTCTCCGAGACGGGAAGAGTTTCGCCTTTCAGTGCCAATGGAATCATGCTTCGTGCAAGAATGATCAAGACTCCGTTTGAGATAGAAATCATGAGAGAGAGTGCTCTGGTCCACTGTAAAATATATGAAGATGTGCCTCGTCTTTATCGTCAAGGCATGACAGAGCTGGAGCTGCAAATAGAACTGGAGAGAGCCATGCGCCTTCGTGGCAGTATCGGAACATTCCGTTGCTATGGTCCGAGAATGGAGATCTTTATGGGAAATATCATCAGCGGGGACAATGCACAGTCTCCGGCGCCTTACGACTTTGCGATGGGAGGAGTGGGTACCCCTCCTATGCCTATGGGCGCAGCCAATAGAATCATACAGCCGAATAGCTCCGTAATGGTCGATCTCGCAGGAAACTATTCGGTTTACAATACGGATATTACAAGAACCTACTCGCTTGGAACCCTCCCGGATAAAGCTTATCACGCTCACGAAGTGGCGCGTGGCATCTGCCGTTTCTTTGAACACCATGTAAAGGATGGCACTCCGGTGGCGGATATTTACCTGCATGCACAGGAGAGAGTGGCGGAAGAGCAGCTCGAATCGGTCTTTATGGGAACGGAGTTTCAAGCCAAATTTGTGGGACATGGTATGGGTATCCAGATCAACGAACAGCCGGTGCTTATAGGTAAAAGCAAGGAACAGTTCCGAAGCGGTATGACCATAGCCGTGGAGCCGAAGTTTGTTCTTCCCGGAATAGGACCGGTCGGGATGGAAAATACATACCTTATCACCGATACCGGAGTAGAGCTATTCTCTCCGGTGGAAGAGTCCATCGTTCCTTTGGATAAGTAGAACCTTTCTTTCCGAACAGCCCCGAGATGATCAGCTTCATAATCCCTCTCTACAACAGACCCGATGAGATAGATGAGCTACTCTCTTCTCTCTCCCGACAGTCCGTGCCTCACCATGGGGGTTGGGAGGTTGTGGTGGTGGAAGATGGCTCTTCCGTTCCCGCTACGGATGTGATAGCTCTATGGCAGAAGAGCTTGGATATCACCTATCTTGTACAGCAAAACATGGGTCCGGCAGGGGCAAGAAATCATGGTGCTTCTGTAGCAAAGGGAGAAACATTTGTTTTTCTCGACTCGGATACTATCCTTCCTCCTCAATATGTGGCAAATCTTTTGGAGGAGATGAAGCAGAACGGAGCAGATCTGTTCGGCGGACAGGATAGGGCGATGAAGAGCTTCACGCCTCTGCAAAAAGCGATAGACTTCAGTATGACCTCCTTCTTGACAACCGGCGGAATACGTGGAAGCAAGAGCGTGAAGCTGGATAAGTTTTATCCCCGAACCTTCAATATGGGTGTTTCTCGGAAGGCATTTGAAGCCGTGAATGGGTTCGGCAATCTCCGTTTCGGTGAAGACATAGACTTCAGTATACGCATCCTGCGTGCAGGCTATCGCTCTGCTTTTTATCCCTTAATATGGCTCTATCACAAGCGTAGAAGTACGTACAAACAGTTTTACAAGCAGGTTTACAACAGCGGTATAGCACGCATCAATCTCTCTATCCTCCATCCCGGTACATTGAAAGTGGTTCATCTCTTTCCTTCCCTATTTGTATTGGGACATTGGGTAATGCTTCTTCTTGTGATAATAACAGGCTCTCCGTGGTGGTTACTCCCAATCCCCTTGTACATGATTGCCTTGCTGATAGCCGCCTGGTATAGGACAGGCTCCCCGGCTATCGGACTGAGAGCCATTCTGACCAGCTATATCCAGCTCTGCGGATATGGCAACGGATTTCTCAATGCACTATGGCAGAGGATAATACGGAGAAAAGGAATTTTCACGAAATACGAAAAGAACTTTTACGAATAAAATTTATAACTTTCCCTTTCACTTCAGATTCAAAACAGACAGCATGGATATGAATATAAAAGAGTTTCTTAAACGCCCTTGGCTGATCTCGGTAGCGCTCATTGTTCTTATGGCAGGCATTGCGTTCTTCTACTTTTTCCCTGCCAACGTAGAGGGGCGGATCCTTTTCCAAATGGACGGATTGGGTGCGTCCGGTATGGCTCAAGATGTACGGGAATATCGCCAAGAGACAGGTGAAAACTCGCTTTGGACGGAGAGTGCATTCGGTGGAATGCCTATGTATCAGATCTCACCGACATATCCTTCGGCTTCTAATCTTAAAACGATGGGAGAGCTTTATAAGCTGAAAAAGCCTTTTGATCTGATGCCGGGAGATAGTTACTTGCTCTTTGCAATGCTTCTCGGGTTCTACATATTTATGCGTGCATGGGGAGTGAAAAGGTTATCCTCTTTTGCGGGAGCTGTGATGTGGGCATTTTCGTCCTACTTTATCATTCTCATAGATGCCGGACATATATGGAAACTGCTGGCTCTGATGTATATTCCGCCCACGATAGCCGGCTTGGTCTTGCTCTATAAACGGAAGAAATGGTTGCTTGGGACATTTGTAACAGCATTCTTTACAGCTCTTCAGATCTACTCCAACCATATACAGATGAGCTACTACTTTGGATTTTTGATGCTGGCTCTCGTGATAGAATGGGGCATAGAAGCATATAGAGAAAAAGCGTGGAAACCTTTTCTTTTGGCTACTTTACTCGCTTTTGTGGGAGGGTCTATCGGAGTGGCTACCAATGCTACCAATCTTTATCATACCTACAAGTACAGCAAGGAGACTATGCGTGGCGGTAGCGAACTGACACCTAAAGCGTCGGATGGAGAGGTACATACGACAACGTCAGGAGGGCTCGATAAAGCTTATATCACGCAGTGGAGCTATGGCATAGATGAGATGCTGACCTTCTTGATCCCCGATGCAAAAGGAGGATATTCCACTCAGATAGGAGCGGTAGATAGTGATAAACTTTCTCAGGTACAGGAGGCGTACAGACCTTTTGTCGCTCAGCAAAACAGATACTGGGGCGATCAACCTTTCACTGCAGGGCCTGTATATGTCGGGGCCATAGTGCTGTTCCTTTTCTTTCTTGGGCTTCTGATTGTGAAAGGTCCGGTCAAATGGGCTGTGGCTGCTGTTACGCTACTTACCGTTATGCTCTCATGGGGGCACAATATGATGTGGCTGACCGATATTTTTATCGACTATTTCCCGATGTACAATAAGTTCCGGACACCATCTTCGATACTTGTTGTTGCCGAGTTTACAATACCGTTCCTTGCTATTTTAGGGCTTACCAAGTGGATGCAGACACCCAATGCCCTCAAAACGTATAAGAACGAGTATATTATTGCAGCCGGTCTTACTGCCGGAGTGGCACTTATTTTTGCCCTCTTCCCCGGATTATATGGCGGATTTTTAAGCGAAGAGGAGCAGAGGATATTGGCTCCTTACATGGCACAAGACCAGCAGTTTCAAATAGCGGTCGGAGAGCTCAGAAATGTTCGAGAAGCCATTTTCAGAGCCGATGCGTGGAGAGCCGTTATATTCTCCCTTTTGGGAATAGCTGTTTTAACTCTCCATGCGTATGGAAAACTGAATAGAACCATTACTGTATCGGCTGTTGCGGTATTGGCTGTCGTTGACCTTTGGAGTGTGGATAAGCGCTATTTGAACGATGAAAAGTATCACGATGCCGGTCGATTGATACAACAAACCTATGCTAAAACAGAAGCAGACAAGTATATTCTACAAGATACAACCGATTACAGGGTAATGAATCTGGCTGTAAATACTTTTAACGATGCCACAACAAGCTATCATCACAACTCTGTGGGAGGATATCATGCCGCAAAACTACAGCGCTATCAGGATTTGATAGAGGGCTATCTTTCTAAGATGGATGCGAATGTTTTACGAGCTCTTAATACCAAATATTATATTCTGCCGGACTCTGTTCGAGGGTTAAGGGTTGTGGAAGACTCTCTTGCTTATGGCAATGGCTGGTTCGTTTCGGCTGTACAGGAGGTAAAAGGAGCGGATGAAGAGTTTGCGGCAATCGGACAGAATAACTTAAAGGAGGTTGCAGTTATAGAGCAAACCTATGCACAGGAACTGAAAGGAAAGACGAGTTTTGAGACGGACAGTGCCGCCTTTATCTCTTTGGTGAGCAAACTGCCGAATAGGAAGGTGTACCGGACGAATAACAATGCAGATGGGCTGGCTGTCTTTTCTGAAGTTTTCTATAAAGAGGGCTGGAATGTTACGATAGATGGAGAGCCTGCAAAGCTATTGCGAGCCAATTATATTTTGAGGGCACTGCCTGTCCCTGCGGGTGAACATACCATTGAGATGTGGTTCGATCCTGCTTCTGTCCACAAGACAGAAAGAATCGCCTCTTTTGCCGGATGGTCTATCTTGCTGCTATTGCTGGCAACCATAGGATTTTCGATAAGTGAATACAGAAGAAGAAAACCAGAATAAGAAAAGCGACTATGAAAGAAACAATTCCAACACCAATCTATCTTAAGACCACCACTTCCACCAATAATTATCTACAGACCTACTTGGAAGAACAGCCGGAGACAGAGTGCTGGCAAGTGGTATATACGGATAATCAGACCGAAGGACGAGGTCAGAGAGGCAATATATGGGTATCGGAACCGGGCAAAAACCTTACGATGAGCATACTATTCCGTAGTAGTAAACAGCGTGAGGAGTTTCATCCGTTTGACATTTCAGTATTTGTTTCCCTGGCTATACGTACTGTCATAAAAGAGTATCTGCCCGGAGGCAAAAAAGTTTCCATCAAATGGCCTAACGATATATTTGTCGGAGATAAAAAAGTAGCCGGAATACTTATAGAAAATGAGTGGGAAGGCTCTGTGTTCAAACAGGCTGTCGTGGGAATCGGTATCAATCTGAATCAAATGCTGTTCGATTCCCAAGATGCACCTAATGCGACATCTGTTTTGATAGAAAGAGAAGACGGTAAAGAGGTGGATATTTATACTTTCATGATGCGATGCCTTGAGGAAATCGTCAAGATATGGAGACAGATGAAAGTAGACTTTGTCTCTCCAAGAGATGAATACAATAATCTTCTTTACAGAAAAGATGGACGCTTGCATGAGTTCGAGACTGCCGAAGGAATTTTGAGCATGATGGTGGAAGGAGTGGATACTGATGGCATGCTCCTTCTGTACGATCCGGCGACGGATAAGAGGTGCAAGTTTGCATTCAAAGAAGTGAGCTATATACTATAATATCTATTTTAAATCTCTATATGATCGAGTACATCAAAGGTGCCATAACCTCTCTACATCCTACCACAGCTGTGATAGAAGCTTCCGGCATAGGGTATGAAGTTCACATCTCTCTCTTCTCTTACAATCTTCTGCAAGGAGTGGGAGAGAGCAAGGTTTATATTCATGAGATAATTCGGGAAGATGCGCATGACCTTTTTGGCTTTGTTCGGCAGGAAGAGAGAGCCATTTTCCGACTTCTTATCACCGTGAACGGAGTGGGAGCCAATACTGCCAGACTGATTCTCTCTTCCTATTCTCCTGCGGAGCTATCCAGGCATATATCTTTGGGTAATGCTGCTGCCCTAAAGGGGGTAAAAGGCATCGGGGCGAAGACTTCTCAGCGAATTATTCTCGATTTGAAGGATAAGATAGCAGGAATAGTGCCGGCAGAACAGCTTTTGGGCACGACAACCACCATACAAGAGCCCGAATCCGCAGAAACACAAGCAGAAAAAGAGGAAGCAGTAAGTGCTTTTGTTGTGCTCGGTTACCCTCGTGCTGCTGCAAAGAAGGTGGTAGATACTCTGTTTAAGAAGTACCCTGAACTCTCTCTGAATGAGAAAATAAAGAAGGGACTTACCATGCTTTAAGAGAAATTCAGGTGTGGAGCGGTAGAGGATACAATCGTTGGAAACGCCTCATAAGGCGTATTACATGGGCTTTTGTTGCTCTATTCTGTACTTCGTTGTCTCTTACAGCTCAGACGGATACCATTGTAGCACGTACTATTAAATCGAAATTTTATATCCGACCACTCGGTAATGCGGGAGTGGCAACAGGATTAAAAACAATAGAAAATCTCAATCCGACCCTCCCTTTGCACTTGCGCAAAAGGAGGGTCTTTGCTTTTGACAACAACTTGGATCTGATCCTTGAAGCCGGGATAAAGGATAGAGTCAAACTGCAAGTTGGTTTCAATAACAACTCTCCTATTGCCAGCAAACAACGCTTGCTGAAGCTCCGCTATATGGGATTGGAGAATGATCCGCTAAAGATTCTTGATGCCGGCTACTTCGACTTCCGCAGCGAAAATCCATTGATACTTCCAATGGGTAATCTTGTCGGGTTGAGATCTGTTTGGGATATAGGAGCGTTGGAAATAGAAGCTTTTGCTTCCAGACAAGAAGGAGAAAATCGAAAGATTCAAAGGGAGAACGCCTCACAAGAGAGACACTCTTTCTCTTTGAGAGCATTAGATTACGACCTTCGGAAGCACTTTTTTATCGCACCGCTATTCAGAGAGTTATTTTCCGAGACAGTACGCTCCATTCCGATGTTATCTCCTACCTATGTTGTGGAAGATGTGGAAGTCTGGGTTACGAACCGCTACTCTTCAACAGAGGAGGTAAGAGACATCGTTGCTTTTACTCCTGAAAGCTCAAAGATGAGTTCTTCTCTTCTCGAGATGTACAAGGAAAGATTGCAAAGAAAAAGTGTAGAAGAGGTAGAGGAGATACTCTCTTCTGAAAGCGAATACAGCTTTGCCGTTATACGTAATGCCCGAAGATTGATGCGTTCGGAGTACTCTTTTCATCCCGAATTGGGTATCCTTTCTTTAAAGAGCCCCCTTGCTCCCGAAGATCTTTTGGCTGTATCGTTCCGATATCGTTCTCCCGACGAAGATGGAGAAGTAGGACAGCACTCTATTGCGTCTGCAAACAACTCTTCTGTTATAGTGGCTCAACTCCTCTCGGCGTGGGATAAATCTCCTAATCATCCTACCTCCTCGTTGATGCTAAGAAATATCTACACTCTTGCTCCGGGAGGTGGAATAGAGCCGGACAAGATAAAAGTGGATTTAATGGTCAGGCCTCACGGTGAGAATGTGGAGAGTAGATTTATCGGACAAATGTCTTTGGCAACTCTTCTCCGGCTGGACTTCGTAAGACCTGATGGAACACAAGGTACGGATGGAATACCGGATCTTATTCCCAATATCTCCTACTTAAAAGAGATGGGAGCTCTTATCTTTCCTCTGTTGGAGCCTTTCGGAAAAGATTTGGAACAACTCTCCGGAGAGGCGTCTTCCTACGCCTATCATGCTCTGTACGATAGCACTCTTACCGTTGCAAAGCAGCAAAAAGACAAAGACCGCTTCTTCATTCGAGGCTATTATGAGCGAAGCGGTGGTATGGGAGAGATTCTTTTAGGAGCAACAAATATTCCACAAGGGAGCGTAACCGTAACGGCAGGAGGAAGACAGCTGATAGAGCATAAGGATTATACCGTAGATTATCTTTCCGGAGTAGTACGCATCACCAATCCTTTACTGCTTGAAGCCCAGCTTCCGATAGAAGTAAACATAGATGATCCCGCTCAAAGATTCCGAAAGAAAAAGGATTTGATTGGACTGGAGGCCCGATGGACTCCTTTGAAAGGGCTGACTCTTAACACCTCTTTACTCCATTATGGAGAGGAGAGTGCGCTTCCAAGAACTTACTTAGGTCAGGAAGAGGTTGAGAACAGAATGTTTGGGGGGGCATTTCGCTACGATACATCTCTTCCCAAGATACATGCATGGATAGAGCGGATAAGCAACAGGACTCATGAAACACCTTCTCAGCTCTCTCTACAGGGCTCTTATGCTAAACTTTGGAGCAGGCTTAAGGGGAAAAATGGAGAGGTAATCATTGACGACTTTGATACTCCTACACCTTACATGGATCTCTCCTATCCCGAAGCGTGGCACCTTGGTTCTTCTCCTCTTTTACGGGACGACTCTTTCGATCCGGTCAAGCAAAATTATTCCCGATCCCATCTGTCTTGGTACCGGATAGATCCTATGTTGCAGTACGAATGGAGAGAGTCGGGCTACCCAATGCCGAAGGGTTCTTCGTCATCCCTCTTTCATCTGCAGAGAGAGGTAAGTATGAACGAACTTTTTCCCTCTCGACATGCGGAGATGCTTGCTTCTTATCTTCCTGTTTTGAATATCTCTTTCTATCCTAAAGAGCGTGGAGCATACAATCTTAATCCGGACGCTTTCTTGCCTAAAGCTCAGTGGGGAAGTATGCTACAAAGGCTCCCTCGATCCGATTTTGAGGAAGAAAACATCGAATACATGGAGTTTTGGATAATGGATCCTTATCTTGAGATTTCAACCAAAGACCATAGTTCTGGAGTACTGATAATTGATCTTGGTCAGATTTCTGAGGATATTTTAGGAGACGGAACCATTGGGGCGGAAAACCTGCTCCCGACCTCCGAAAATCCTCATAGACCTTTTGTTACAACAGTATGGGGAAGATCAGGAGTCGGGCGTATTCAGACGAGAGCATTTAACTTTGAAAATCCAAACGATGTAAAGGCGCAAGATGTCGGACTGAACGGATTGAGCTCCCAAGAAGAAACAGCTCATCCTCTTTATGCCTCCTTTTTGCAGGCTTGGAAGAGTAGTCTTTCGGAGCATGAGATACAGGATCAACTACTCTATCCTTTCTCCCGATTGCATTCTCCTTCCGGAGATAAATATATCTCTCCTCTCGATCCTTTTTGGCAGACTTTGCCTCAAGTCTCTCTTCTGTTCCGGCATAAATACATCAACGGAATGGAAGGAAACTCCCAGCCGGGCTATGATCCCTCCGGAAGAGCTTTGGCTGCAACACTCAATCCGGATAGTAAAGATTTGGATGGTAACCAGTCTCTTCTTAGCAGAGAGAGCTTTTTTCGCTACACTATACCTCTTTCTCGTCAGGCGTTATCTTCAGGAGGAGAGTATGTGGACAGCTTCGTGGAGACAGATGTGACCCTTCCCAATGGCAGCAAGGAAAGTGTTCGCTGGTACAAGATCAAGATTCCTCTGAAATCCTATAGTGAACTTTTCGGTAATATATCCAATTTCCGCCACATCCCATTCGTTCGTCTTTCTCTCACCGGATTTGAAGAAGATCTGCATCTTAGGCTTACCGGTTGGAAACTTTCTCAATCGGATTGGAGAGCTGCCTCTCCTCTTTCTGATGCAGGAGCGCTCTCTTCGTCTTCTGTTATTGCAGTCGGAAGCGTAAGCATAGAGGAAGATGCCGGAAGAATACCGGTAAACTATGTCTCTCCTCCGGGCATCCGGAGAGAACGTGAAGAGGGATTACACTCCGCATATATCCCCGACGAGAGAGCGCTGACTCTTCAAGTGAAAGGGCTTGAATCGGGAGCCATCAATGGGATTTATCGTACACTTTCTGCAGATTTAAGGGATTATGAACGGATGACACTGTTTACTCATGCCGAGAACCTCAAAGACGCTTTGGCACAAGCAGGTGATGGAGATATTCGTCTTTCGTTCAGAATTGGAGATGATCACTCCGAGAACTATTACGAATATGAGATACCTCTCTCCGTAACCTCCCCCGGGAAGTATGGAAACAACTCATCTTCCGACAGAGAAGCAGTTTGGCCTCAAGCCAATTATGTGGATATTTTGCTTTCTGAATGGACAGAACTGAAAGCCGAACGCAATGATGCGATTCTCTTAAACAGCGCTTCCCTCGATCTTCCATACGGTAAGCAAAAAGGAAAAGCTACTTACAGGGTAAAGGGTAATCCCAATCTGGCAAATATCCGTACTGTTTTTGTAGGTCTTGTCAATGCTTCTTCCTCCCCTAAAAGTATCGAATTGTGGTGCAACCAATGGAGTCTGAAAGGATCAGCTTTTTCTTCCGGTAGCAGTGCCGAGCTGGATGGCTCGGTAACGTTAGGAGATATAGGGACGCTCTCTTTTCGTACAAGAGAAAGGACTCCCGGTTTCGGACAGATAGATGCAGCATATAGTCAAAGAGATCGGAACCTTCGGAAGGAGAAGGAGTGGAGTGCCAATCTTCAGATAGGAGAACTCTTTCCTGCCTCATGGAGACTTTCTGTTCCTCTCTTTATTCGACAAAACAAAAGCACTGCAATGCCCGAGTACGATCCTTTGCAGGGAGATATCCGTACAGACAATCACTCCGACAATTGCTCTTCGGAGAAGATGCTTTTGACCACGATTTCCGCTCCGAATCTCAGTTGGCAACTTAAAAGCAGGACTCCTATGCCGTACGATCCGGCAAATGTTCGCTTCTCATTCTTCCTGCAAAGGCAAACCGCTGAGAATGCTCTCTCCCTCTTTGATAATAGAGAGCATGCCAAACTCTCCTTGGAGTACGACTACATTTCTCCTCGCAAGAGTCTTACATCTTTGGCCCTACAGCCATGGCCTACACGTCTATTTTACAAAAACAGTATGGAAAGGCTGTATGGAGAACAGCAGGAACGTAAGCGACTACAAGCAGAACCTCCCATCAGGCTCAGCCACAAATGGGACTGGATGCAGGATTTTAAGTTGGAATGGCAACTATCGCCCAGACTCTTTTGGAAGTGGGAGAGTGGTCATAAGGCACTCGTTCGAGAACCATACCTCCGGGTAAATCGCCACTTTGCAAAGGCAGACTACGATGTTTGGAGAGACTCTGTGCTTCACGAGATAAAACAGTGGGGAGATCCGTCCATGTACACTACGGCCATCGAGTTGGCGTACACCCTTCCTTTACAGGAAATAAAAGCTCTAAAACGTGCCCTTAACGGCTCATTGCGCCATACCGGCTTTACTTCTTGGCAGAGAGGAACACGCTCCGGAAAGCTTGCATCCGGGCACCAACTTTCCGGTAATGCTCGTACAGAGCTTTCTCTGTCTCTTTCTGCGGAGCTTCTTTATAAGGCACTCTTCCCTAAAGATGAAGTGTCATGGGGCAGAGGCGGTGCTTCCAAAACGTTTTCTTGGAGCATGTTACCATATAGTATCAGAGGAGTTGTGTTTCATAAGCAGTGGCAATCTTCATCTCTCTTTCCGCATCTTAAGCCTAAAGTGGGCGGACTTTTGGGGGAGCAACTCAAAGATGAGGAGGGCAACAAGACTTCCATATTCACCTATCTGTTGGGATTACAACACGGGTCTGCTTTCGGGAATGAACTTCTGCAAAGAGGAAATATCTTGCAGGGTATCGGGCACAACTCTCCCTCTGTATTCTTTCACCGAGAGGAGCAGACACTTACGATGCGCCTCTCCCCATGGAGGGGGCTATCCATAGATCTGCTTACTCATACCGCTTTTGATGCCAAGCAAGAGCTGTACACACAGGAAAAGGTTCCGAATCTTCGCCGATACGCCACAACTCAAACCTCATCTATCTTCTTTCTGAAGCCTCATTCCATTCCGGCATGGCTCTCTACTCCTTTTAGTATGTATCCTTTGCCCTCTTGGGATGTGAGGTGGCAACTCCCTTTGCAAAGCTCTTCCAAATGGCTCCAACGGCTCTCTCTCCGTCACAGCTACAGAGCACTCTCCACCCGATCGGATGCGGATACTCGTTCATATCCTGCCACTGCCGATCTGCCCGCCCTTTCTCCTGAAAGATATGAGGTAAAAGTACACTTCTTTCCTCTTATCGGGGTAGATCTCTCCTTATTGAAAGGACTCACTTGCGGGATGCAATACAATACCGGACGGGGTTATCTCTATTGGGCTTCCTCCGGTCGTGTCATAGAGAGTGAGCAGAACGAGCTGCAACTCTCTTTGGACTACAAAATATCCGGACTCAACTGGATTCCGATGCGTCTCATTTCGTTTGTCGGCTCACACAGACAGGAACTTTCCGTTCATCTCTCTTTCCGACAAACAGAAAAACTCTCTTGGACCTCTCTGCGTAAGGGCGATGCATCTTCTTTTCTCTTTTCCGAGCCGGAGCCAACGCAGGGAATGCGTTCACACACTCTGAAAAGTTCCATAGAGTACGCTTTGGGGAGAGACTACTCCGTGAGAATTTTCTACGATCGGGACTTTACCACACCGCTTCTCTCTCCCGTAATGTTCCCAACCTCTCTCTCTTATTTGGGAATTATGTTCAAGGTCGCTTTCCGATAAACCTCTCCATCTCTTACCGGAGAGGAAGAGAGAGAAAACCAGTTGACAATTTTGGGAATCCTCCGAATGTTTCAAGAAAGCGATAATTACCAATCCCCAAAAAGCTCCTAAGGATTCGGAAAAGGTACTAA